>NZ_JARUWY010000014.1:0-108142 GCF_030433815.1 Paenibacillus sp. PsM32
CCAATCCAACAATGATTTTTGCAAAGCAAAATATCTTACGATTAGCGCTTGGCACCATAAGCGCGACTTCTTCTAATCCAATCCAACAATGATTTTTGCAAAGCAAAATATCTTACGATTAGCGCTTGGCACTATAAGTACTTCTTCTAATGTTGTACTACGATAATCGCAATACTAGGATCATTCGGGGAGAGCCGCAAGGCTTTCCCTTTTGTCCTAGCACTTGGCAGTATAAGTGCTTGTCACTATGAAACGCATTAGCAACACTACTATCCACAAACGGGGAGGAAAAAGAGTCATGAATAGCAATGTACACAGCGACGCGCCCCGTGCGATCTATATGCACATTCCTTTTTGCACGAATAAGTGCTTTTACTGCGACTTTAATTCTTATGTTCTCAAAGATCAGCCAGTAATGGATTATTTACGGGCGTTGGAACGTGAGATGGAATATACAGTACAACAGACTCCACCAGGGGTTATTGATACGATTTTTGTTGGTGGAGGTACACCAACCGTTCTCAAAAACGACGAAATGGAATACTTTTTACAAAGTATTCGCAAACATTTTCCAAATTGGTCTGAAAATATCGAATTTACAATGGAAGCGAATCCGGGTACAACCGATCTGGAAAAAATGGCGATTATGAAAGCTGGCGGAGTCAATCGTGTAAGTTTTGGCGTACAAGCATTTCAAAATGAGCTATTAACAGGGATTGGGCGTATCCATAATATTGATGACGTATATCGTAGTCTGGAAAATGCACGTAAAGTAGGTTTAAATAACTTATCGATCGATTTGATGTTTGGATTACCGAATCAGACTTTAGATATGCTGTCATACAGTATTGATCGTGCGTTAGAGTTAGATTTGCCTCATTATTCGATTTATAGTTTGAAAGTTGAAGAAAATACACTATTTCATACGATGTTCCAAAAAAATCAACTTCCGTTACCAGATGAAGATGATGAATTGAATATGTATCTTCTTCTGATGGAACGCATGAAAAAAGCAGGTTACGAGCAGTACGAGATCAGTAACTTTGCCAAACCGGGCTATAGCAGTCGTCATAATACTACCTACTGGCATAATGAAGATTATTATGGGCTTGGCGCAGGAGCGCACGGGTATGTTGGTGGGAAGCGTCATATGAATATCAAAGGTGTAAATCCTTACAATGAAGCCGCAATGAAAGGCTTACCGCGATTAGAACAGTTTGAAGTAGATCGCGAAGAAGCAATGGAAGACTTTATGATGGTAGGGTTGCGCTTGTTAGATGGCGTATCCAAAGAACGCTTTGTACGTCAATTTGATGGAGCACAGTTAGATGATATTTTCCGCCCGCAAATTGAAAAATTATTACGGTTAGCTTTAATTGAACCGACAACAGCAGGTTATAAATTAAGCGAAAAAGGGCTGTTATTCGGTAATGATGTTTTTGGAGAATTTGTAGGCAGTCTAGTGCACGAAGCAGAAACTGCTCAATAATATAACGATATAGTAAAAACCTGAAGAGTAATTCTTCAGGTTTTTGTTTGTATTTTACATAAAAATCGATAATAAACAGCTGAATAAAACTGAAATTATGCAATTACATGAATAATTAATGTGGATTTGGTTAAATGGTAACTAATATATCGCGCAATCTAAAGTGTATAACATAAAAGTGATCTATATATAAACAACCATTAACAGAAAATACCGATAGATCAGCTCATTAATATAGAGAATATGAATGTAAAGCTAAAATTTTTATGGTAAATCAAAAAAACTATAATCAAAAGCAATGTCATTATCCGATAAAAATAATATAAATTTCTTCTAAAAATCTATTGAAATATCATTCATCTTAATGTATATTTATACGTATTCACTTATAAGATTCAATATTGAAGTATATGAGGACAGTTTACAATTCCAATGATCTATTAAATAAAAAGCGAATTTTAAATAAACATTTCAAATTAAAAATACAAACATAAATGGTATACGGATTAGATCAAATGATTAAATAGTCTCAATAGATCCGCATCACCTTATGAGGAGGAAAGCAAAATGCCTGCCGTAGTGACTTGTAGAGCAGCAGTACTGGAAGATGTCGAACCACTGTATCAAATGATTTCAGGTTATGCCGAGCAAGGGATTATGCTTCCGCGTTCTCGTGAGGCGTTGCAACGTCAATTGAAACATTTTGTTGTCGCTGAGATTGATAACGAGTTGGTCGGTTGTGGATCACTTTGTCAATTAGGCAAAGACCTTGTTGAAATCCGTTCTTTGGGCATTTCAGATGGTCATAAAGGTCAGGGCATAGGTTCTAAGTTAGTAGATACACTACTTGAACATGCTGCTGCTAGAAAACTTCCTAAAGTCATGGCTTTGACGTATGAAGTTTCTTTTTTCAAAAAGAATGGATTTGAAGTCGTCGATACTAGCATTTTTCCTGAAAAAGTATGGACAGATTGCGTTCACTGCCCCAAACAACATTGTTGTGATGAAATCGCTGTTTTGAAAGTTATTGCTGTATAAATCAAAAAGTATAGCCATATAATCAAATATATATTAAAAAACAGCCAAACTAACTTGACAATAATCGAGTCAGTTTGGTATTTTTGTATTAGTCGTTAGCACTCATGTTGATTGAGTGCTAACGATAAGCAAAAGTGTTACATCAAATTCAAGATCAAACTGGATATGATTAGAAGGAGGGAACTACATGTTAACCGAGCGTCAAAAGATGATTCTAAATGCGATCGTGGATGATTATATTCGTTCGGCAGAGCCTGTCGGGTCCCGCAGTATATCCAAACGTGGCGATGTGCAATACAGCCCGGCTACGATTCGGAATGAAATGGCGGATCTAGAAGAGTTAGGTTTTCTAGAACAGCCGCATACTTCAGCTGGACGTATTCCTTCTCATAAAGGATATCGTTATTATGTGGATCATCTGACTCCTTTTCAACCGATCGGCGCTTCAGATGTAAAAGAACTCAAACAATTTTTTACAGAGAAATTAACAGCCGCAGAGCAGGTTATACAGCATGCTGCTATGGTTTTGTCGCATATGACAAACTATACTTCGATTCTATTAGGGCCTGAAGTGTTTAATACATCATTACGTCATTTTCAGTTAATCTCACTGGATGACCAGACAGCGCTAGCGATTATAGTGACGAATACCGGACAAGTAGAAAACCGTAAAATTCGTATTCCAGAAGGTGTCGCTGTTTCTGAATTGGAACAGGTAGTCAATTTACTGAATAGCAAATTGATTGGCGTTCCTCTGTATAAATTAAAATCACGTATCTTTTCAGAAATTGGAGAAGAGATGCAGCGCCATATGAATCATTATGAAGAAGTGATGAGTACACTCAATGCTGCTTTTGATCAGGATAAAGAACAGAAGATTTTTTTGAGCGGTGCTACCAATATGCTGATTCAACCGGAATTTAAAGATATGGATAAAGTGAAAAGTATTCTCGATCTACTTGAAGAAACTCCAACACTATCCAAAATAATTACCGAAGCTTCGGCACCAAATGGTATTCAAGTACGTATAGGTACAGAGAATAGACATGAGGCTTTTGAAAATTGTAGTCTAATTACAGCCACTTATGAAGTGAACGGCGAATCGTTAGGAACGATTGGTATACTGGGACCTACACGAATGGAATATGCTAAAGTAATCGGTATTCTAAATGTATTGTCTCGTGATATGACTAAAATTTTGAATCATTGGTATCGCTAGTAGATACTATTTCAATATAAATATAACAATCTGTTATTAACGTATTTTAAGGAGGTGAACAATCTTGAATAAAGAGCAATCCTTTCAAGAAAATAATCAATCGGAGCAAGAAATCCCGGTTAATCATACAGAAACTGAAGCTGTAGAGAGCGAAGTACCTGCTCCTGAAGCAACAGAAGGTTCTACAACAGCCGATACTGGATCTGATGAAATGGTATCCAAAGCTGAATTAGAACGTGTACAGGCACAACTAGAAGAGCAGACACAACGTGTTCTACGTGCTCAAGCGGATTTTGATAATTTCCGTCGTCGTACACAAAAGGAAAAAGAAAACTTGGCGAAATATGCTTCCGAGCAATTGATTACCGAGTTGATTCCGGTTGTTGATAACTTTGGACGCGCTATGGCGACTAAGCCGGAAAGCCCTGAACTAGAATCATTTAACAAAGGTATTGATATGATCTTCCGTCAGTTGGACGAAGTGCTTAAAGGAGCAGGCTTGACACAAATGGACGCTGTAGGGCAACCATTCAACCCTGAACTTCACCAGGCTGTGATGCAAGTCGAGTCTGATGAGCATGAAGAAGGTATCGTTGTTGAAGAATTGCAAAAAGGTTATGTACTGAAAGATAAAGTACTTCGCCCGGCAATGGTTAAAGTAAGTAGCTAATACAACTTTTTCTTTAAGATGTATTATTGCTGAATGTAGGATTACAACAACTTTTAAAAATATATTAAATAGATGCTAGGAGGAAGTTTTGCGATGAGTAAAGTAATTGGTATTGACTTAGGTACAACAAATTCATGTGTAGCAGTAATGGAAGGCGGCGAAGCTGTCGTTATCCCAAATCCAGAGGGTGCACGTACAACTCCTTCTGTTGTAGGTTTCAAAAAAGACGGTGAGCGTATTGTTGGTGAAACAGCAAAACGTCAATCGATCACTAACCCTGACCGTACAATTAGCTCAATCAAACGTCATATGGGTACAGATCACAAAGAATCTATCGATGATAAGAGCTACAGCCCACAAGAAATTTCAGCTATGATTTTGCAAAAATTAAAATCAGATGCAGAAGCTTACTTGGGTCAAACGGTAACTCAAGCAGTTATCACTGTTCCTGCTTACTTCAACGATAGCCAACGTCAAGCAACAAAAGATGCTGGTAAAATTGCAGGTCTTGAAGTACTACGTATTGTCAACGAACCTACAGCAGCAGCGCTTGCATATGGTTTGGAAAAATCAGAAGATCAAACGATCCTTGTATATGACCTTGGTGGTGGTACGTTTGACGTATCGATCCTTGAACTAGGCGACGGATTCTTTGAAGTAAAAGCAACCAGTGGTGACAATCACCTTGGTGGTGATGACTTTGACCAAGTGGTTATCGATTACTTGGTAAGTGAATTCAAAAAAGATCAAGGCTTGGACTTGAGTAAAGATAAAGCAGCAGTACAACGTCTTAAAGATGCAGCTGAAAAAGCGAAAAAAGAATTGTCCGGTGTATTAACAACGACGATTTCTCTTCCGTTTATCACTGTTGTAGATGGCGTACCTCAGCATTTAGAAGTAAACTTAACTCGTGCTAAATTCGAAGAATTGGCTGCTCCATTGGTTGAGCGTACACTTGGACCTACTCGTCAAGCGATCAAAGACTCCGGTTTAAGCGCTAGCGAAATCGACAAAATTGTATTGGTTGGTGGATCTACACGTATTCCAGCAGTACAAGAAGCAATCAAAAAATTAACAGGTAAAGACCCTCACAAAGGTGTTAACCCTGATGAAGTTGTAGCATTGGGTGCTGCTGTACAAGCAGGTGTCTTGACTGGTGATGTTAAAGACGTTGTCTTGCTTGACGTAACTCCATTGTCTCTTGGTATTGAAACAGCAGGTGGCGTATTTACTAAAATGATCGAGCGTAATACAACGATCCCTACAAGTAAATCACAAGTATATTCCACATATGCTGATAACCAAACAAGCGTAGAAATCCATGTACTTCAAGGTGAACGCGAAATGGCAGCAGGTAACAAAACATTAGGCCGTTTCATGTTGGGTGATATTCCTGTTGCTCCTCGTGGCGTACCACAAATCGAAGTTACTTTTGATATCGATGCGAACGGTATTGTTAATGTATCTGCTACAGATAAAGGTACAGGTAAGAGCCAAAAAATCACAATCACATCTTCTAGCGGTTTGAGTGATGATGAAGTTGAACGTATGATGAAAGATGCTGAGCTTCATGCTGACGAAGATCGTCAACGTAAAGAATTGGTTGAAGTTAAAAACAGTGGTGACCAATTGATCTACTCTGTTGAAAAAACAATCAAAGATCTTGGCGAAAAAGCAGATGCAGCTGAAGTAGAAAAAGCAAATGCAGCTAAAGAAACATTGAAAACGGCTTTGGAAGGCGACGATGTAGAAGCAATCAAATCTGCTACAGAAGTGCTAAGTGAAGTGGCTCAAGCTCTTGCTGTCAAATTGTATGAGCAAGCTGCACAAGAAGGTCAAGCAGCAGAAGGTGCTGAGGGCACAACAACTCAAAAAGATAACGTTGTTGACGCTGAGTACGAAGTGGTTGACGAAGACGAGAAAAAAGATAAATAATTAGCACCACATAAATAACATTTATGAAGTGGGAAGGTCAAAGCCGGGGCATCCCGTGCTTTGACTTTCGTTTGTTTATAAGGATACACTTGGATATTGTGTAGCTAATGTGCGACAGATTATAAAGTGTATAGGGATTTGGCGAAATAAGATATCTATATTACAAGGAGTCGAGGTGGAACGATGGCAGATAAGCGCGATTATTATGAAGTGCTGGGTGTAGGTAAAAGTGCTTCCGATGATGAAATTAAAAAAGCATATCGTGGACTAGCCCGTAAATATCATCCAGACGTAAACAAAGAAGCAGATGCAGAAACGAAATTTAAAGAAGTAAAAGAAGCATATGACGTATTAAGCGATTCTTCTAAACGTTCTCAATATGATCAATTTGGTCATATCGATCCTAATCAGGGCATGGGCGGAGGCGGATTCTCTTCAGGTGGAGGAGGATTTGGCGATATTTTCGATATGTTCTTTGGTGGTGGGGGCAGACAGCGTGATCCTAATGCTCCACAACGTGGTAATGACCTTCAATATACGATGACGATTGAATTTAAAGAAGCGGTATTCGGTAAAGAAACCGATATTACGATTAACCGTACTGAAAATTGTGATACATGTAACGGAACAGGTGCCAAAAAAGGAACTCAACCTAAAACATGTTCTGTTTGTCATGGTAGCGGTCAAGAAGAAGTGGTACAAAATACACCATTCGGTCGTATGGTTAACCGTCGCAGTTGTTCTAACTGTGGTGGATCAGGTACGATTATTGAAGAAAAATGCGGTACTTGTGGCGGTACAGGTCGTGTACAAAAACAACGCAAAATCAATGTTCGTATTCCAGCCGGGGTAGATGACGGCGCACAAATGCGAGTTAACGGTGAAGGCGAAGGTGGTTCACGTGGAGGTCCTCCAGGTGATCTATATATCGTATTCCGCGTTAAACCGCATGATTTCTTCGAGCGTGAAGATGATGATATCTATTGTGAGATTCCAATCACATTTGCTCAAGCAGCTTTGGGTGATGAGATTGAAGTCCCTACATTGAATGAAAAAGTGAAAATTAAAGTACCTGCTGGTACACAGACAGGAACGTATTTCCGTCTTAAAGGAAAAGGAGTTCCTCGTCTACGTGGCGTAGGTCAAGGGGATCAACATATCAAAGTGGTTGTTGTAACTCCAAGCAATCTAAGTGATGAGCAAAAAGATTTGCTTCGTCAATTTGGAGCCTTAAACGGTGAGCACACTCATGAAAATGAGCAATCTTTTTTTGATCGTGTAAAACGTGCTTTCCGCGGTGATTAAATCATAAAATCTCTGAGTAGAAAGCCCGGTTCTTTATGAGCCGGGCTTTTCATTCGGTTGTTAATGATGTGTGAAAGAGAATTTTGAATTTGGGCGTACAGATGTAGTACAATAAATCGTACGTATGTTTTACTATTAGGGGGAAATTAATAATGTTATGGCATGAGTTAACTATACATACAACAGAGCAAGCGGTAGAAATGATTTCTAACTTTCTGCATGAAGCTGGAGCTGGTGGTGTAGCGATTGAAGAATCAGGTACATTGAACAAACCACGCGATACTTCATATGGACAATGGTATGAACTTCCGCTTAATGATATTCCTGAAGGATTAGCAGTTGTACAAGGTTATTTTGCAGAAGAAACTGATATGAATATTCTGATGGAAGAAGTACGTGCACGTATAGCACAACTTCATGAATTCGATATTGAAGTCGGTACAGCAGAGATGTCGTTCAAAACGGTTGACGAAGAAGATTGGGCGAATGCGTGGAAACAATATTTCAAACCAATTCGTGTCTCTGAGCGTCTAACGATCAAGCCGACATGGGAAGATTACACACCTGAGAGTGATATCGAAAAGATTATTGAATTAGATCCGGGAATGGCATTTGGTACAGGGACACATCCTACAACATCTCTTTGCTTACGCACACTCGAAACGGTGATTAAAGGCGGAGAAGAAGTCATTGATGTAGGTACAGGATCGGGTATCTTGGCGATTGGAGCGATTAAATTAGGAGCTAAAAGCGTACTTGCGCTTGATCTTGATCCGGTAGCTGTATCCAGTGCCAAAGAAAACACGCATCTGAATGGATTGGAAAAAGAGATCACTGTCTTTGAAAGTGATCTGTTATCTGTGCTCAAAGCAGATGCAACAACCAAGCTGAATGTAACGTTACCGGTACAAGTGGTAGTTGCTAATATTTTAGCAGAAATTATTTTGTTATTTATTGAAGATGTATATGAAGCACTAACACCGGACGGTGTATATATCGCATCAGGCATTTATAAAAATAAAGAAGATGTTGTTCGTGAAGCTTTAGAAGCTGCCGGATTTATTATCGAAGGCGCACATCGGGATGAAGATTGGATTGCCTTTGTTGCGAGAAAGAGGTAAGTAATGGATTTTTTGAATAACTTATTATTTGTACGACTTGATGTACTGCCTTTTTACGTATTAGCATTAGTAATTGGGTTTACAGTACATGAATTTTCACATGCTTACTTTGCCAATAAGTTCGGCGATCCGACAGCTCGCTTGTTAGGGCGAGTTAGCTTGAATCCTGCGGTGCATATTGACCTGTTAGGGATTATTTTGTTACTGATTGCTGGTTTTGGATGGGCGAAGCCTGTCCCTGTAACCCGTGAAAATTTCAAAAATCCACGTCTAATGGGGATTATCGTGTCTGCGGCAGGGCCGGTTAGTAATTTATTGCTAGCCTTAATTACAGTCATTATTTATTATGGGCTTAATTATTTTGGGATTGTAGGTTCTTTTGCTAATACTCGTATTGATGAAGCAATCTTTATGTTTGTACAGTATATGGCTTTGATGAACTGTTTCTTGTTTGTATTTAATTTAATTCCTTTGCCTCCTTTAGATGGTTATCGTATATTAAGTGATTGGTTGCCGAGACGTGCTAGTGCAAAGTTACAACGTATGGAACAATGGGCAATGTTAATCTTTTTACTTATTTTATTTTTACCACCATTACGTGCGGTTACGATTACACCGCTATATACATTGGCACAGGACTTAGCATCTAGCTTTTACACATTCGCTGGCGTGATTTTCGGTGGATAAATGAAATAAAGTTTGAAATCTCAAATAAATAATCTAAGGGACAGAAGCAGGTGAACGATACATTACACCTAGCCCTGTCCCTTTAAAAGTTGTATGATATTAACTTGAGTTAGCACGTTATCAAATGCACATAGAAAGTGGATGAAGTATGCAGCGATATTTTGTACCCGCAGACCAGTTTGACGAGCAAGAAGTGCGTATTACTGGTGAAGATGCGCGTCATATTAGTCGAGTGATGCGATCCCGTATAGGCGATCAAGTGATTGCTTGTAACGGTCAATCTTTAGATGTATTGGTTGAAATTACAGAACTTGCTGAAGGCGTAGTGACTGCGTCGATCGTAGAACGATTAGAACAACATGGAGAACCGGTCGTATTTGTGACAGTTGCTCAAAGTCTGCCCAAAGCCGATAAAATGGAAAGTGTTATTCAGAAATGTACAGAAATCGGTGCATCTTCTTTTCTGCCATTTTTATCTGAGCGTACTGTTGTCCAATATGATGAGCGTAAAGAAGTGAAACGGATTCAACGCTGGAGCAAAATAGCTAAAGAAGCCGCAGAACAAAGTCATCGCAGTCGTGTACCGCAGGTCGATTCACCTGTATCGTGGAAACAATTATTGAAGCAGTTTGCAGATTATGATTTGATCTGTTTTTGTTATGAAAAAGAAAATGGGCATCAGCTTCGAGATGTTGTTCAACCTTTTGCTGAATCGTTATTGCTGACCAAAGATACGACTGCATCCAAAGCGATACGTGTGATGATTGTCGTAGGGCCTGAAGGTGGATTTAGTGAACAAGAAGTAGAAGCGGCTGAGGCGAGTGGCGCTATCGTTACAGGACTAGGACGACGTATCTTGCGTACCGAGACAGCGGCAATGACAGCATTGGCATGTATTATGTATGAAACTGGCGAAATGAACGCTAACAAAGGGTAACGATTATAAATGATTAGCAGGAACACAAAAAAGGAGTGGAACACTATTGACAAGCGTGATATTGCAGCCCAAACGTAAAAAAAGATTAGAACAAGCTCATCCATGGGTTTTTCAAAATGAGATTGCTTCGGTTGAAGGAGATCCTATTCCAGGGCAATTGGTTAGTGTACTGACTCATCAGAAGCGCTTTTTAGCTACAGGATATTATAATCCTGCTTCTCAGATTACTGTACGGGTTGTATCGTACCAACCTTTAGAAGAAATGGATACTGCTTTTTTCGTAGAGCGATTTACACGTTGTCTTAAACATCGTAATCGTTTTTTGCCTACTGAAAATGCGTATCGTTTGGTCTATGGAGAAGCTGATTTTCTACCGGGATTGATTGTTGATCGGTTTGGCGAAGTATTGGTTGTACAATTATTGACGTTAGGTATGGATGCTTGTCGTCAACATATTATTGATGCATTGGTACAGGTGATGCAGCCGCTTGGTATTTATGAGCGTAGCGATGTGTCTGTACGTAAATTAGAAGGATTAGAAGAAGTAACAGGTGTATTGTACGGAGAATGTCCTCGTCATGTGACTGTTACCGAAAATGGTCTATTGATCGAAGTGGATATTGTGGAAGGTCAGAAAACAGGATATTTCTTTGATCAGCGTGAAAATCGTGCTTCGATTGCTCCTTTGATGCTTGGCTGGGGTGATCGTAGCGGAATCGAATTGGCTGAAGTAGAAATAGATGGACATGTAACGCATAAGCCTGTGAATCGCAATGGTAAAATTGTAGATTTCCCTTACTGGGATGGAGCAAATGTGCTAGAGTGCTTTTCACATACCGGAAGCTTTACGCTACATGCGTGTCATTATGGAGCTAAAAAAGTAACTTGTCTTGATATTTCTGCACATGCGATTGAAAGTGCAAAAGAAAATGTACGCTTAAATGGATTTGAAGATCGTGTTGAATTTGTAGTGGATGATGCTTTTGATTATTTGCGCCGTAATGCCAAAGGCTTAGATGAGCGCCAATTACGTAGTAGCGCAGAGAGCAAACAAGATACATCCAAACCGATGACTGCTGCGGGTGGACGTTCTTGGGATGTAGTTATTTTGGATCCACCTGCTTTTGCCAAAACGAAAAGTGCTGTAGCAGGTGCTGTTCGTGGTTACAAAGATATCAATCTGCATGGCATGAAGTTAGTCAATGAAGGTGGATATCTAGTGACAGCCAGTTGTTCTTATCATATGCGTCCTGATCTGTTTTTGGAAACGATTCAAGATGCAGCTAAAGATGCTGGCAAAGTATTACGTCTAATTGAATGGCGTGCAGCAGGTAAAGATCACCCGCAAATTTTGGGCGTGGACGAAGGACATTATTTGAAATTCGCTATCTTTGAAGTACGTAGTAAAACGTTTTAAATCGTAATTTTAATAGAGTGTTTATAAAATTGCTAGATGACTTGAATAATCTATTCGTGATTCTGGAATGTTAAAGCTACCTCTTACATGTTAGCTGTTGATCTAGGGTCTCTGTAGTACAATAAACAGTAGACTGTATATGCTTTGAAATATATAATTAATCATTTATTTTAAGTACAACATCCACATTCACAAAAATCATGTATAAATATAAAATCGATCATGAAAGAGGAATTGCATTGTCAGAGCAAAAAAGTGAAATTGAAGCGGTGATCACGCCACTCGGTTATCTGTATGGACGTGATGCGATCTATGTGGATAAGCTTTACTATGGGCTGGGTCGCAGAATGACGTTAGCAGGTGAGTTTAATGGTGCGCTAGCAAGTAAAAGCGAGTCAGACGATTTTGTCATGTACACGCTTCGCTTTGAAGGGGTGTTCTACTTTAATATGGTAGAACTCGATTTGTATAGTGATCAGCTACCGCCAGGGCAATCGGACATTAAGTCGAACTGGTTGGAATATCGTCAGTCTCCACTTTTGGAACGAGCGCAGCAGAAGCAAGAGCTAAAGGAACTGCGTCATTTTATACTGTTTACGTATGATGATGTGTTTGAAATTGCCTGTCAGCGTTATGAGTTAGAACTACATCCGAACAAGAGCAACGCCGAATAGTCATTGTCAGATGGCTATTCTTTTTTTATAATAAAATAGAACACATATTCGCTACTTATCGGGTTAGCAGTTTCCAGGTGCGGCGTTCTACAAAAAGGAGTTTTTGCGACGTCAACATCGATTGCACCGCTCTAATAGAACAATTTTTATGCATCGTGAAGACTATACTATAATAAATAAGGGTGAACTCATATGCCATTGCATTTTTTATTAGGTCGCTCTGGAAGTGGCAAAACGACCACAATTACTAAGCGAATTATTGATCAAATTACACAACAACCTGATGGACCGCCTATATTGCTACTGGTTCCTGAACAGGGTTCTTTTCAAGCCCAATATGCACTTGTTCGTTCTCATCAATCCAAAGGAAATGTACGTGTACAAACGTATGGTTTTCGCCGTCTAGCGAATTGGGTGCTACAAGATGTTGGAGGAAGTGCCAAAACACCGATTGGTGAAGAAGGTAAAAAAATGCTTCTTTATCGACTCATTCAGCGACACCAATCGCAATTACGGATGTTTGGTACGTCTAGTGATCAGTTCGGATTTATCGGTAAATTAAGCGAATTATATAACGAGTTTAAGCGTCATACGATTACATTAGAGCAGTTAAATGAATATAGTGAACGGTTGTCGACTTCAGCTCGTTCTCCTTTATTAATTGATAAATTGCATGATTTACAACGGATTTATCAAGACTTTGAACAGGATTTGCAAGGATTATATGTCGATGGAGAAAATACACTAACTGATCTTGCTTTAGCGATTCCAGAATCACAGGTGCTTCATAATATTGATATTTGGATCGATGGATTTCATAGCTTTACCCCACAAGAATATGGTGTGATTGCAGCATTATTGCAAAAAGCCAATTCAGTGACGATTGCTTTAACATTAGATCGTCCTTATGATGGTGAACCTCCTCATGAATTGGAGCTTTTTCACCAAACAGCTACTACCTATATCAAATTAAAGCAGTATGCTAACGCTATTGATGAGTCTTTTACGATAGATGTTGAGAATCTTTCAGAGAATCCTACGGATATTCCAGTTCGGTTTCAATCTAGTCCGCAGTTAGCTCATTTAGAAAATGCGTATCGTTCTTCTCATCGCTGGCAACAAGCCCCTTATATCAAGCAAGCTGGTGAACGTCAGGATATTTATACGTATGCTGCACCTGATCGTCGTTCAGAAGTAGAAAGTGCTATTCGGGAAATGATCCGGCTTGCTCGTGAAGAAGGTGCACGCTGGCAAGAGATGGGTGTATTTGTCCGTCAGTTGTCTGATTATGAGCATATTATTGCACCGTTACTGCAAGATTATGAGATTCCTTATTTTCTAGATCAGAAGCGTAGTATATTGCAACATCCATTAGCAGAGTTTATACGTTCAGCGTTGGATATTGTGCAATATTTCTGGCGATATGAAGATGTGTTCCGTTGTATCAAAACAGGGTTATTGCTTCCAGATGATGGACGTGTAACAACAGAAGATATAGACCGTCTGGAAAATGTAGTACTGGCTTCTGGGATTCATGGATCACGCTGGACAGATGGACACCCGTGGAAAGGCATCCCTAGTCTTTCACTAGAAGCTGGTGATGATGTCAAAGAGATCAGTGAACGTGAATTAGTAGAAGGACAGCGTATGCAACAAGCCCGTCAGCTTGTAATCGATCCGTTGTACCGTTTTGAGAAAAGAATCAAAAAAGCGAAGCACGCCAAAGAAATGTGTGTCGCTCTTTATCAGTTATTAGAAGATTGCAATATTGCATTGCATTTGGAAAAAATGAGTACACATGCTACGGCACAAGGTAATCCTTTACGTGCTCGCGAACATATTCAGATCTATGGCGAAATTATTGATTTGCTGGATCAAATGGTTGATATTATGGTAGAAGATCAGATCGATCTGGGAACTTTTGCAGGTTTACTGGAAACAGGACTCAGCGGTATTCGATTAGGGATTGTACCACCAGCGATCGATCAGGTGTTAATCGGTTCTATGGATCGTACCCGCCCTATGGATATTAAATATGGATTTGTATTAGGTATGAACGAAGGCATCGTGCCTTCCCTTTTTCCAGACAGTGGTATTCTAAGTGAACCGGAACGAACCAATATGTTAGAAGGCGGATTAGAATTATCTCCGGGTAGTAAACGATTGTTGTTAAATGAGCAATTTTTGATTTATCATGCGCTAACAGTGGCAAGTTCTAAGTTATGGCTTAGTTATGCGTTAACAGATGATGAAGATAAAGGGCTTTTGCCTTCTGAAGTGATTACGAATGTGCACAAGTTATTTCCTTTTTTACAACATCAATCGGTGGTGTCTCCATTATCGGCTCAGTCTGACCATATAGCATCTTTGCAATATGTAAGCACTGCTACAACAACGTTACCGCATTTGATAGCTCAGCTACGAGAGTGGAGTCGCGGAACAACGATTGCAAACACATGGTGGCATGTATTGAATTGGTACACTACACATGAAGCATGGAGACCGCAGGTCAGTATGTTAGTACAGTCTTTATTTTATAGAAATACAGGTGATTTGTTAGATAGTGATACCAGTCGACATTTATACGGACAGACGTTACGTACCAGTGTATCTGGAATGGAACAATTTGTATCTTGTCCTTTTGCTCACTTTGCTTCACGTGGCTTGAGATTGCGAGAGCGTCAAGAATATCGCCTGAAAGCACCCGATATCGGTCAATTATTTCATGCTTCATTAACCGATCTTGCTACGATGCTCAAAGAGCAAGGACGCGCATGGGGGCAATTGACTCGTGAAGAATGTGTAGAGATTGCGTATGAAGCCGTCGATAAGCATATCCCGCGTTTGCAAGGACAGATTCTTTCTAGCTCTAAGCGCTACAATTATATTTCACGTAAATTGCGTGAGATTGTAAGTCGTGCTTCTGTGATGTTAGGAGAGCAAGCACGTCGTGGAGATTTTGAGCCGCTCTATTTAGAACTTGCATTTGGACCTAATGGAGAATGGCCACCACTTCGTTTTACACTAGAAAATGGATGTACGATGGAAATTGTAGGACGAATTGATCGGGTAGATGTAGCGGAAGGTGATAATACTTTATTGCTACGGATTATCGATTACAAGTCTAGCCAGACTGATCTCAAATTGCATGAAGTATATTACGGACTCGCTTTGCAGATGCTGACGTATCTAGATGTGCTGTTAACGCATGCAGAAGAACAATTAGGTCAATCAGCGCAACCTGCCGGCGCACTGTATTTCCATGTGCATAATCCTATGCTACAAGCAGGTAATGGACTGAGTATGCAACAATCGGAGCAAGAAATGCTGAAGCGTTTCAAAATGAAAGGATTATTGCTAGCTGATCGTGATGTAATTGGCAAAATGGACAATGAACTGGATAAAGGATATTCTGCTATTTTACCTGTAGCGGTCAAAGCAGATGGAGGATTCTATAGCAGTTCTGCGGTTGCAACAGTAGATCAATGGCAAGAATTACTGCGTAATGTACGCCAGACCGCACAGGAAATCGGCACCCAAATCACAGATGGAACTACACAGATTACTCCTTATCGTATAGAACAGGAAAAAGCATGTGATTACTGTGATTACAAATCAGTCTGTCAATTTGATGAATCTTTAAAAGAAAATCAATATAAATTACTGCAAAAACCGGGCAAAAATGAAACATGGGAACTGTTGCAAAACCGCCATGACTATCAGAAAGGAGACTCACCTTCATGATCGACAACGATAATCATAAAGATAACAATCAATATATGGATGATCTATTGGCAGACAATGATCAAGTATTGTCCGATAGACAAGAGATACCGAAGCCAGAACATAGTACGTGGACAGATGATCAATGGAAAGCAATCTCTTTAGATGGTGGCAATATGCTAGTAGCAGCAGCGGCAGGTTCTGGTAAAACAGCAGTTCTGGTTGAACGTATTATTCGTCAAGTGACTGATCCTATTCAGCCAATGGATGTAGATCGGATGTTAGTAGCTACATTTACCAAAGCAGCGGCTACCGAGATGAGACAACGGATACGGGCTGCTCTCGATAAAGAAGTATTGCGTCGTCCAGAAGATGATCATTTGCGTCAACAATTGGCTTTGTTGAGCCAAGCATCGATTACGACATTGCATTCTTTTTGCTTAGAAATTATTCAGCGTTATTATTCGATGATTCCGCTTGATCCTGGATTTCGTATTGCTACTGCGAATGAATGTGATATTTTGCGTGAAGAATTGTTGGAAGAATTATTTGAAGAGAAATATACCGAGGAAGAAGAGCGGGATAATAAGCAATTTTATCGCTTAATGAATTGGTTCGGCGGTGAGCGTAGCGATGATGCTGCTTTAGTTTTGGTGGAGCGCCTTTATCATTTTGCACGTAGTCATCCATGGCCTGAATACTGGTTAGAACGTACAGCAGCAGAATTTAATGTGACAGATGGTTCTTCGTTGCAGAATACGTCATGGGTTCAGAATATTATGACAGATATCGCTTTGACGTTACAGGGCATTGAAGCTGTACTGCATCAGGCGATAGATACAGCATTATTGCCGGGCGGCCCTTTAGCTTACGCAGATAGTTTGCGAGACGATTTAGAAGTGATTCATCATTTGCAGTCTGCGATGAGTATTCAGCCATGGGAACAGTTATATACCGTTTTCCAAAGTGCTGCTTTTGGTAAATTAAAAGCGGTACGCAAAGACGGAATCGATCCGCAATTACAAGAAACAGTAAAACAATTGCGTGAAAATGCGAAAAAATCGTTAGCTGAGATCAAAAGTTTATTTTTTGGCAGAACGCCGGATGAATTTGCACAAGAACTACGTGAAACTTTTCCACTAATGAAAGAATTAACAGAACTTGTGATTCGTTTTAGTCAAAAATATCAACAGGAAAAACAGCGTAAAGGCTGGGTCGATTTTGCGGATCTAGAACATTATGCTCTTCATATATTGCGTCATCCCAATTCTACACCTGAACATGTGATTCCTTCGCAAGTGGCTCTGGAATATCGGGAACGATTTGATCAAGTAATGTTAGATGAATATCAAGATACCAACTCTGTGCAGGAAGAATTAGTGCAATTGATTTCACGGGATACGGTCGGTAATCGCTTTATGGTTGGTGATGTGAAACAAAGTATTTATCGTTTCCGCTTGGCAGAACCAGGTCTATTCTTAGATAAATATGAAAAGTATCAAGATGATTGGCAAGGAGAAGGACGACGGATCGATCTATCTCGTAATTTCCGTAGTCGTCATCAAGTGGTCGATGCTGTTAATATGATTTTTAGACAGATTATGAATAAAACAGTTGCCGAAATTGAATATGATGAACGAGCAGAATTAGTAGCAGGTGCAAATTATCCACCTGGCGATGAATCTGCGTATGCACCGGAATGCTGGATTATTGATCGTGCAGGCAGTGGGGCAAGTTCTGATTATAATAATGCAGATGATAGCAGTGATATCGATGGATATGTAAATAAAGCTTCCGAAATGGAATCTGCTCGCTTAGAAGCCCAAGCGATTGCTGTAAGAGTACGCGAGATGGTAGAGCCAGACGGCAAGCCATTGCTTATTTATGATAAATCAGTCGATGGATTACGTCCGGCAGAATATCGAGATATGGTGATTTTGCTACGCTCTACAGCAGCGTGGGCACCACTGATACTAGAAGAGCTACAACGTGAAGGTATACCTGCTTATAGTGAACTCAATCAAGGATTTTTTGAAGCGGTTGAAGTGAAAATTATATTATCATTATTAGCTGTAATTGATAATCCGCAACAAGATATTCCACTGGCTTCTGTACTGCGTTCACCGATGGTTGGTTTAAATGAAGATCAACTGGCAACGATTCGACTATTTGGCAAAGACACTTCGTATTATCAAGCGATGATGTTAGCAGCTGAACATATGCGAGAACAACCAGAGGAATGGAGTTACAAATTACTTCATTTTCTTCAACAATTGGAGCAATGGCGATTGGCAGCACGTGAAGGTGAATTAGGCGATCTAATCTGGCGTATTTACCGTGATACTGGTTATCTAGACTGGTTAGCTGGATTGCCGGGAGGGTTACAACGTCAACATCATTTACGAATCTTATATGATCGTGCTCGTAAATTTGAAGTATCTACTTCTTCACGAGGATTGTTTCGCTTTATGCGCTTTATTCGTCGTTTGCAAGATACAGATGGTGATCTAGGGGCTACAGCTTCTGTCGATGGACAAGAAAATGCGATTCGGATTATGACGATTCATAAAAGTAAAGGTTTGGAATTTCCAGTTGTTTTCCTAGCAGGTATGTCAAAAATGTTCAATATGCAAGATTTGAATACTTCTTTTTTAATGCACAAAGAATTAGGATTTGGGCCTAAATTTGTCGATGAAGATACACGTGTCAGCTATCCAACATTGCCGAACTTAGCGATTCGTCGTCGTACTGCAACTGAATTGTTAGCAGAGGAAATGCGTGTATTGTATGTAGCGTTAACTCGTCCGCGGGATAAGCTGATTATGATTGGAACGGTCAAAGACATCGACAAAAAAATCTCGGCATGGAGTCAGGTTCAGAACTCCGATTATATGCAATTACCTGATTATGTACTAGCCAAAAGTCGTACCTATCTTGATTGGGTAGGGCCAGCATTAATGCGTCATCGTGCGGCTTCTATATTCCGTGAGCGCAATGAGATTGCCGCAGGGCCTTACTCTGCTTGCTTAGCAGATGATCCTACTCCATGGAGTATTACGATTCTAGATAGTCGTCAATTGCAATCCAAAACAGAAGATACCGAGCAATCTATTACTGCTTTGCGTGAGCATGATCCCAAGTGGATAGCTTTGCAACAAATAGCAGATGGTGAGCAGGTACAACCTGTAACAGTTGTTGAAAATGATCAAACGATTGAAGATAGTCATGCGCAGGGACAAGCTGATGATGTGGAACAAAGACTGAGCTGGCAATATCCTTATGAATTGTCTACTCATATTGCTGCCAAAACAACAATCAGTGAAATCAAGCGTCAATTGGTGTCAGAAGAATCTCCATCGGTTGATGGAATACATGAATCTCTGGATCAACGTGTTACTATTGGACGGTATACAGATCAACCACATGATCCATCGTCCATAGAGACAACTGAAACGTCAGGTGCTAATCCATTTTTGATGAGTACTATTTTACAGCGCGCAGGTATTCTTCTGGAAAATCAAGCAGAGTATCAGACACAATCAGTAGAGCAAATATCTCCTGCTGTAGAATCTGATCTTTCTTCTGATTATTCAGCTACCGCATCGACTGATATGAGCGAGTCAGTAGGTGGAAGCACACTTCAATTGCAACGTCCTAAATTTATGGAACAGCGTGGATTGAGCGGAGCAGAGCGAGGAACAGCGTATCATACAGTGATGCAACGAGTTCCTTTAGATCAAGGGCATATCGATCTTACAATCGTAGAGCAGACCAAATCTGATCTAGTTCAGCGGCAAATTTTGCGTCAGGATCAAGCTGATAGTGTACATGCAGACGAGATTGTTGCTTTTTTTGCTACACCTTTAGGTCAACAAATGTTACAAGCCACCGAGATTAGACGAGAACTGGCATTTAGTTATGGTATTCCAATCAATGATGCAGGTGACAAGATTCTATCGCAAGGGATTGTTGATTGTATTTTCCGTATAGATGATCAATGGATTATTGTTGATTACAAAACCGATCGTATATTGGATAGCCATGGAGGAGTAGAAGCGCTCAAAGAGCGTTATCGTATTCAACTTCAATTGTATGCTCAAGCTATTCAAGATTCATTGAATTGGAAAGTAGACCAATTATGGCTTTATTTTTTTGATCGTAACGAAGCGGTAGAGATTTAATTTATAAGGTGGTTTGTTACCAGAAGGTCTAGTCTTCAATAAAGCTAGCACTTTCTGGTCGCAAACCTCCTTTTATCTGTATTTATTTAAAATAAATGATCACGTAAAAAGGAGAAAACTATGCGTATTTTACATACAGCAGACTGGCATTTTGGTCGTACGTTAGAAGGCAGAAGTCGCCTTGAAGAACAAATCGCTTTTGTCGATGAACTGGTTCAGATTGCAGATGATCAACAAGCAGATCTGATTCTGATGGCAGGCGACGTATATGATTCTGTTAATCCACCTGCTGCGGCAGAACAATTATTTTATGAAGCTGCTGCAAGATTGACTGCGAACGGTCGTCCGCTTGCAGTGATTGCAGGGAATCATGATCAACCTGATCGAATAGCTTCAGCCACTCCTTTAGTCAAAGGAAGAGGGATTTATTTACTGGGGACGCCTGCTGCAAGTGCATTAACGATTCCTGTCCCTAGAACATCAGAAACAGCGATTATAGCCGCATTGCCCTATCCATCTGAAGCTAGACTGAATGAACTATTAACAATAGAAAATGATGAAGATCTGATTCGTCGTGCATATAGTGAACGGGTAGGCATGTTAATGAGACAGTTAGCGACTGATTTCCGATCGGACACCGTTAATTTAGCTATGAGTCATATCTATGCGCTAGGCGGCGTAGAATCAGACTCTGAACGCCCTATTCAAGTAGGGGGCGCTTATACAGTAGATCCGTCTGCGCTCTACACAGGCGCTCAATATACAGCATTAGGTCATCTACACCGCGCTCAAGCTGTGAAAGGAGAAGGGATTATCCGCTATAGTGGTTCTCCGCTAGCGTATAGCTTTTCTGAAGCAGGGCAAGCCAAATCGGTCACGATGCTAGATGTAGCACCTGGAGGGGTTCCACAGATCGAAGAAATCTTTTTAACTTGTGGTCGTCCTCTAGTGCGCTGGAAAGCCAAAGGTGGTCTGACTGAAGTTCATCAATGGTTAGAAGAAGGTAGAGATCGTAATGCTTTTATCGATTTAGAAATTTCACTATTAGAAGCATTATCAATGTCGGATATTCAATCGATTCGCAAAGCCTACAGCGGTATTGTGAATATTCGACCTGTGTATCCTGAGACAGAAGCACAGCAGTCTTTTGCTGAACGCGCTCAATTGCCTGTGCATGAATTGTTCCGTAAATTTTATGAACGTCAGACAGGTGGAGCAACACCTGAAGATCGATTAGTGGAGTTGTTTTTGGAATTGATCGATGAAGACGAAGTCGGAGAGGAACAGCCATCATGAAGCCAATCACACTCAAATTATCCGGTTTACAAAGTTATCGTGAGCAACAAGAAATCGATTTTGAAGCACTATGTGAAACAGGGTTATTCGGTATTTTTGGACCTACAGGTAGCGGGAAATCGACAGTATTAGATGCGATTACACTTGCGTTATACGGGAAAGTAGAACGAGCTTACAACGGTACGCAGGGCATTATGAATCACTCTGAGGATTCATTATTTGTGTCTTTTTCATTTGAATTATTATCTGCTGAAGGTGCACAGCGATATCGAGTAGAGCGACGATTCAAACGTACAGGAGATCACACTGTTAGTAACGCTATGAGCCGATTTATTGAAATGCGTGAAGATGGTGATGTCGTAGTCGCAGACAAATTAGCAGATGTTACTCGTTGTGTAGAAGATTATATCGGGCTTAAAATGGATGATTTTACACGTGCCGTTGTCCTACCACAAGGTAAATTTGCTGAATTTTTATCACTCAAAGGCAGTGATCGCAGACAGATGTTACAGCGTCTTTTTCATCTGGAACGGTATGGCGATCGCTTAATGCAAAAGCTTAGTCAACGTGTCAAAGAAACAGACAACGTACTGGGCAAATTGTACGCTGAACAGACAGGGCTAGGCGAAGCATCAGCCGAAGCGCTACAGACAGCGATAGAACGGTTAGAAACGGCTATTCAAGAAGCAGAACAACGTCGTCAAGAACTGGCAGATATGACTGCTCGCACAGAACAATGGGGCAAGATTAGAGAATATCAGCAAGAACAAGCGCGATTACAACAACGATTAGATCAACTACAACAACATGAAGCAGATATTGTTAGTAAAGAACAGCAGATTGAACAAGCAATATCTGCTCAGAATTTATTACCGTTATTAGATACATGGCGTACCCATGAGACCAAAGCCATCCAAGAACAACAACGTGTAACTGTTCTGCAACAACAATTAGAGCAAGCCGATCGGGCTGTCTCGGTCGCTGCCGAGCATGAACAGCAGGCGAAGCAACAATTAACAGAGCAAGAGCCTTCATTGTTAAAGCGGATAGAGCAACTTCAACAAGCTTTACAATTGCAAAAAGAATGTGCTGCTTTAGAACAAGATCAACAGCAGATTCAGAATCAATTGGAAGCTACACAAAAACAACTGGAAGAAGCATCCTATCAAGTACAGCGTGAACAGATGTTGTTAGACAAAGCAAGACAACGTCAAGAAGAATTGAATAAACAGTTAAAAGCTTGTGAAGTGCGCAGTCAGGATCGACGTGAGTTGCAAGAAGCTCAACAACAGTTGTCTGCTCTAGATACAGCAAGAACTCGTCTACAAGAACAACAGACAGAATATGATGGATATCATCAGGCTGCCCAACAAGCCAATCAAGCATGGCAACAGATCACCGAGCAAGAAGCACAACGATCGGTGCAGGAACAGCAATTACAGCAACAGATTTTTGCGTTATATCAAGATCATCAGCAATTAGCAAATGATCTACAAATAACAGAACAATCGGTTGAACAACTGGAAGAACAACATGCACAACAAGCCAGAGAAGCAGAATCGCATCGATTAGCAATGATGTTAGCGGCAGAACTGCAAGAAGGAGAACCTTGCTCTGTCTGCGGATCTATTCATCATCCACAACCTGCTCATATCAGCAATCATATTTCTACTTCAGCAGATGAATCAGTTTCTACCATACAGGGATCTGAGAATATCGATCAACAGACTCAGACTTTAAAACAAATAAAGCAACATCTTCAAATGCAACAGCAACAGGTACGTGGTCGTCAAATTGAGTTAGATAGCAATATGCAAGAATGGGATTGGCAGTTAGATAATGCAGAGTCGGTATCTGTTCCAAACGATCAAGCCTCTGTTTTGTCTGAAATAGAGCTACAGGCACAATTTGCTAATTTGCAAGCTCAAAATCAGCATTTAGAGCAACAAACAAGAGCATTACAACAACAATTACGCCAATGGCGACAAGATGAACGAGAATGGTCAGGCCGTCGATTAACTGCTCAATCTGAGCAACAATCATCTGGACGACTGGTGGAGCAGTCCCATACTCGTTTACAAGCCGCTACGCAGTCGTTAGAGCAATTATTACAACAGTGGCAACAGAACTTACCACATTTAACAGAACAATCAGCACGTGAGCGATTTGCCGCTCTAGCGCAGATGGATGAACAAGCTGAGAAGATTCGTGAAGGATTAGAAAAAAGCGTTCCGTATATCGAAGAGCGAGAGCAAGCTATCAAAAATGGTCATGACCATATCAACACACTGGACAAACAGCGTATTCAAGATCAGACTCGTCAAGAAGGGAATCAACAGCTTTTACAAGAAAAGAAAAATCGCCTGACCGAGTGGATAGGAGATCAATCGGCTGAGCAGTTATTAACAGACACGCAACAGCAACATCAACAATTACGCCAGCAAGCAGAGCAGACGACAGACTTGTGGCGCACAACACTACAACATCAGCAGACAGCTACACATCAAGTAGAATTGGCTGTGCAATCGCTACAATCATTACAAGAACAAGTCAATCAACATGCTGAAAAGTGGCAACAAGCATTGCAAGCTTCTCCGTTTGATAATGAACAAAGTGTCAGCCAATCGCGAATGACCGAAGAGCAGATTCAAGCGGATCGACAGCAGATTCAATCTCATCGGGAACAACAGCATGAACTTTCTGTACATTTGCGCGAAGTAGAGCATAAATTAAATGGACAAAGTGTGAGTGAAGAAGAGTGGGCACAGATTCAGCAACAATATACAGCAGCTCGGCAAGCCGATGAGGCCGCCTTAGAGCAACGTGCCAAAGCAACTCGTGATCGTGAAGACCTTGAACAACGTCATGTACGCTGGCGTGAGTTAGAAAATCAACGAGTTACCTTAGCACAAGAAGCCAAGCATTTATCCAAATTACAAGCTAGTATGCGTGGTAATGCGTTTGTTGAATACATTGCAGAAGAACAATTAATGCAGGTCAGTCTAGCCGCTTCAGAGCGATTACGCTTTTTGACCAAGCAACGGTATTCTTTAGAAGTGGATTCTGGTGGAGGATTTGTGATCTGTGATAATGGTAATGGGGGAATTCGTCGCCCGGTGTCTTCATTGTCAGGTGGAGAAACATTTTTAACTTCGTTATCATTAGCATTAGCTTTATCGGCTCAGATTCAATTACGTGGACAGTATCCTCTTCAGTTCTTTTTCTTAGATGAAGGATTTGGTACACTTGATCCCGAACTTTTGGATACAGTAGTGACTTCACTGGAAAAACTTCATAATGATCAACTTTCTGTTGGGATCATCAGTCATGTTCCTGAATTACGAATGAGATTGCCTCGTAAATTAGTTATTGTCCCTGCGGAACAAGCAGGTAGTGGTTCTAAAGTGATGTTAGAACGTATGTAAAGTATTTAGATAGTCATACACGTACGTGGAAGCAAGATACACCAAAAAGGTTAGCGAAGGGAGTCTTATTATGATCGTCAAAGAAGATTGTTTATTTTGCAAAATAGTAGCAGGAACGATTCCATCTAAAAAAGTATATGAGGATGAGCAGATATTAGCATTTCACGATATTACACCTGCTGCTCCTGTGCATGTATTGCTTATTCCCAAAAAGCATATCGATTCGATGAATGAAGTGACTCAAGAAGATTTACAGGTCATCGGTCATATCCATGGAGTAGCCATAGAGTTAGCAAAAGAGCTAGGTGTAAATGCAAGTGGATATCGTCTAATCAACAACTGTGGCCCGGATAGCGGACAAGCAGTACAACATCTGCATTATCATTTGTTAGGTGGAGCGAATCTAGGTGCTTTAACAGGCATTTCCAACTCTCACGCATAAGCGAAAATAGCGTGTAAAAGAATAATAAAAAAAGATGTTCCAATACTCTATAAAACGGGTATATAATAGAACATTAAAAAATTGCAGGCAAAACTAGCCAATCATATTGACACTTCATTCAACTTTCACCTATAATGAAAGTTGATAAACCGTGTTATTGTTCTTGGACGGTCTGGTCGGAGGGAGGGAAAACTAGTGTCTGAAACGAAAGTTCGCAAAAACGAAACAATTGATGCAGCACTTCGTCGCTTCAAACGCTCCATCGCTAAAGATGGCGTTCTGGCTGAGGTGAAAAAACGCAAACATTATGAAAAGCCGAGCGTTAAGCGTAAGAAAAAATCTGAGGCTGCTCGTAAAAGAAAGTTTTAGGAGGATTTACCCGTCATGAATCTTAGCGAACGATTAAACGAAGATATGAAGCAAGCAATGAGAGACAAGGCGAAATTCAAATTGTCTACCATACGCATGGTTCGTTCAACGATTAAAAATCTCGAAATAGATTTGAAAAGAGACTTGGACGACAATGAAGTGCTTGATATTCTTAGTCGTGAGATCAAACAGCGCAAAGATGCCCTCCAAGAATTTGAAAAAGCAGGTCGTGATGACCTGACAAGCAACCTTAAAGCGGAGATTGAGATTATTTCCGAGTACCTTCCCACACAGCTGTCTGAAGAAGAAATTAAAGTTCTTGTAAAGCAGACCATCCAGGAAACCGGTGCTTCTTCAAAAGCCGATATGGGAAAACTGATGAGCGCCCTGATGCCTAAAGTAAAAGGTCGCGCAGACGGAAAAGTTGTGAATCAAACGGTTCAACAATTTCTGCAATAAACATATGTGAAAGCACCTCATTTTTTATAAGATGAGGTGCTTTTTTCTATACTTTTTTTCGGAGAAAGGAATATAATTGAAACGTAACCATTATAAATGCGTATTACGTATAGACTACCTTTTACTATGCTTATATGTATATTGTTTAATATTATGCTGTGATATTAAACAAACACATCTGAACGGAAAGGGGCTAAGATCGTATGAATCAATCGCTTGACCAAATGGTTCGTATCAAGCGTCGATTGACTCTGTTATTGTTGGGCTCACTTATGGCGATGTTGGTTGTAGCAGGAATTTATCCGCAAACTACGCAAGCCGCATCTGCACCAGCCACCAGTAATAATGATGGTTCAGTCTACGTGATTCCAATTGATCGTCAAATTGAAAGCGGATTACAAAAGTTTTTGGCGCGAGGATTTGAAGAAGCGAAGCAAGCGAAAGCATCGTGGATCGTGTTGGAAATGAATACGCCCGGTGGAGAACTACAAGCCGCGGGTGATATTGGAGCGATGGTACGTAATAGTGATGTTCCTGTAGCTGTTTTTGTACAAGACAAAGCCGCATCAGCAGGTAGTTATATTGCCTTAAATGCAGATAAGATTTTTATGCAACCTGGAAGTACCATTGGTGCAGCTGCTATCGTTGATGGTCAAGGCAACCCGATTGATAATCCCAAGCAGGTCGCTTATTGGAAAAGTGAAATGAGAGCTGCTGCTCAGCTTCATAATCGGAATGCAGATATCGCAGATGGGATGACAGATGTGAATATGGTAGTCCCAATGCCAGAGATTAACAAGACCAAAGAAAAAGGTCAGATTATTTCTCTTTCCAGTAATGAAGCGTTGAAAGTAGGATTTGCAGACGATATTTTGGCTTCTACCAATGCTGTTGTAGCTGAGTTGGGACATTCACCAGAAGACATCGTCCAAGTACAACCAAGCGCAGGCGAAAATATCGCACGTGTGCTAACTAACCCGATCGTAACAACACTGTTATTGTTTATCGGGATCGCTGGAATCGCAATAGAGATTATTATACCTGGATTCGGTATACCGGGTATTGTTGGAATTGTCGCATTTGCATTGTACTTCTTCGGTAGTTATGCCGCTGGATTTTCAGGTTCAACGACATGGTTACTCTTTTTAGGAGGACTTATTTTACTGGTACTCGAGTTGTTTATTCCAAGCTTTGGGATATTGGGTATTTTGGGTTCAGCCAGTCTGATAACAGGTGTAGTGAAAGCCGCATATGATACAAGCGATGCTTTATTATCTCTAGGTATCGCATTTGCTTCGGCTGCTGTAGTCGTAACACTGATCGCTATTTTGCTCAAAGAACGAGGCGTTTGGAATCGATTTATTCTCAAAGAACAATTGTCTTCAGAACAAAGCTTTATGTCTCGCTTAACCAGAGAACAATTTTTAGGCAAAGAAGGAACCAGTGTAACACCTCTTCGTCCATCAGGTACGGTTATGATCGAAGGCGAACGAATTGACGTAGTGACACAGGGGAATTTTATTGCAAATGATCGTCCGATTCGAGTGAAACAAGTCGATGGCAGTCGTATTATTGTGGAAGAAATTGTAGAAGAACCTTCTTCTTTAGATGCTCATCTGATCAAAGAATAATGGATACCAGTAGAATGAATAACGTTGGATAAAGTCAGGTATGGATGACTACCTCTGTAAATTATTCATACCTTGATAACGTACAAATGATATTGCTTCGTCTTCATTATGGATTCATATTCACATATGTAGACAAAAGGGGTCATGTTCGTTTACATATTTAGCAGTACATTTTCAAATGAATCCGATCGAACAGGCAATAAGTAAGCAGGTTGAACTATAAAAATTGGAGTGTGATGTGAATAATGAGTACAAGCGTATTGAGTATACTCTTTATCGTTGTGGTCGCTATTATTATTTTAAGTGTGTTTTTCAGTTTCTTCCCGGTTATGCTCTGGATCTCAGCAGTAGCTTCCGGTGTACGTGTAAGTATTATTACGCTTGTAGCGATGCGTCTACGTCGTGTAACCCCTTCACGTATTGTGAATCCACAGATCAAAGCGCACAAAGCAGGTCTTGGACTTGATATGAACCAATTGGAAAGTCATTATCTTGCAGGTGGTAATGTAGACCGTGTTGTAAATGCACTGATTGCGGCGCAACGTGCAGAGATTCCGTTGGAATTTGAACGTGCAGCAGCGATTGACCTTGCAGGTCGTGATGTATTACAAGCTGTACAAATGAGTGTTAACCCTAAAGTAATTGAAACGCCTGTCGTTGCTGCTATGGCACGTAACGGTATCGAAGTTAAAGTTAAAGCTCGTGTAACCGTACGTGCGAATATCGACCGCTTGGTCGGTGGTGCAGGTGAAGAGACGATCATTGCTCGTGTAGGTGAAGGTATTGTTACTACCGTAGGTTCTAGTGATTCTCACAAACAAGTACTAGAGAATCCAGATATGATCTCTCGTACGGTATTGCAAAAAGGTCTGGATGCAGGAACCGCTTTTGAAATTCTATCGATCGATATTGCGGATGTCGATGTAGGTAAAAATATCGGTGCTATGCTACAGACAGAACAAGCAGAAGCAGACAAACGTATCGCTCAAGCCAAAGCAGAAGAAAGACGCGCGATGGCTGTCGCTCAAGAACAAGAGATGAAAGCGCGCGTTGTTGAGATGAGAGCACGTGTAGTTCAATCCGAATCCGATGTACCACTGGCTATGGCAGAAGCTCTTCGTCAAGGTCAACTTGGAGTTATGGATTATATGAATTTCAAAAATATCGAAGCAGACACTCAAATGAGAGGTTCAATCGGTAAATCAGAAGATTCTGGCAGTAGCCCGGATAATAAGTCAAATAAATAAAGGTGTGCGATAATTAATGTTTGAATTCCTTATGGGTAATTTATATTTTGTCGCCATTATTGCGTTTGCTATCTTTTCTTTTGTCAGAACGCGTTCAGCTAAAAAGAAGTCAGGCGGGCAACCTTCAGGTATGCCAACGTTTGGCGGAAATGGTGATACCAAAAGAAAATGGTTTAATGAACCTGAGCGCACCTCGGCTGAACCGGAATCATTAGATGATGTACAGCGTCGATATCATGAAGCAGGGCAACGCTATGATGAGTTAGATACATCGGAGAATGCATCCGGCTATGAAGATTCAGCGACTAGATCAACTTTATCTTCACCAGAGCCTTATATACCGCAAAAAGCCATTTCCAATCAAAGTGAAGTAGAAAAACGTCTTGATGAAATGCACAGAGATATTCAAGCCCGTTCGATGCATTTGAATGCAGGCAGTAGAGTAAGAATCGAAGAATTGGATTCAGAGACTACTTCTAAAAATGCTATCGGCTCTGAAGAGCTTCGCAAAGGCGTGATTTGGGCAGAAATTCTAGGCGAGCCTCGTGCCAAACGTCCTTTTAATCATCGCAAATATGCAGTAGACAAAAAATAGTTAGCTATTAACCGATCTCTATAGTGGAGATCGGTTTCTTTTTAATCTGTAGTGATTTTGTTTCTATTTTGATTGATGTATGGTAATGATAAATAATGTGCAAAAAATTTTGCATGACAAACCATACAATGGTAAAGTTTAGGGTAAAGAGATTGTACCCAAGTTTTGTAGTATACGTGCACAAAAGCAGTTTTATATTATTTTATAAATGAGGAGATTGAGGCTATTTGTTAGAGCAAACGCAAAGCACCAGAATTCCCCTGCTAAATGCAGAAGAAGGATTGTCCCTGTTCGGACCACAGGACAGCTTCTTAAAATTAATTGAACGCGATACGGAAGCCAAAATTGGTAGCCGTGAAGCAGAGATTTCGATTCATGGTCCTGCACAAGCAGTAGAGCAAATGACTCAGCTTTTTGAAGTATTATTAGAACTGGTTCGTAAAGGATATGTACTTACAGAGCGTGATATTTTGTATGCAATAGAACTTGCCAAAGAGCTCAGAGCAGACCAACTGCTTGACTTATATAAAGGTGAAATTACTCAGACGTATCGTGGTAAACCGATTCGTGTCAAAACGATCGGTCAGAAGCACTATGTATCTACGATCAAAAAATTAGATATTGTTTTTGGGATTGGCCCCGCAGGTACAGGTAAAACGTATTTAGCAGTTGTACTCGCTGTGGCTGCGCTCAAAGAGGGCAAAGTCAAACGAATTATTTTGACTCGTCCAGCTGTTGAAGCAGGCGAAAGCTTAGGTTTTTTACCAGGTGATTTGCAGGAGAAAGTCGATCCATATTTGCGCCCGTTATATGATGCTCTTTACGACGTTATGGGGCCAGAACAGACCGCCAAAGCATTAGAGCGTGGCTTGATTGAAATCGCTCCGCTTGCTTATATGCGTGGACGTACATTGGATGATGCTTTTATTATTCTAGATGAAGCGCAAAATAGTACAGCAGAACAAATGAAAATGTTTTTAACTCGTTTAGGATTTGGTTCCAAAATGGTTATTACAGGCGACGTGACCCAGATCGATTTACCACGTGGTAAAAAGTCAGGGTTGGTAGAAGCTCGAATGATTTTGGATGGAATCAAAGAAATTGGATTTGTGATTTTTCAACAACAAGATGTAGTTCGTCATTCATTAGTACAAAAAATTATTGTCGCTTATGATAAAGCTTCAGAAAATCTGGAGTAGTCGGCGGTCAGCGGAGAAAACAGAAACCGCACATTTTGAATATTCAGAAGTGAGAGGGCTGTATGTATGACTTCCAAAAAACCGTCTACACGTAATTTACTTGATTCTATGATAGCGGGTTGGAAAAATAGCCGGATGACACGTTACGCTATGTTTGTACTGCTATTTGTAGTGCTTTACGTTAGTCTGGCGCCTAACCTGCTTCCACAGCGTTTTGATATTCAGGTCGGTACGGTTAGCGATAGTGATATTATCGCTCCGATGCAGATTCCGAATAACAAATCTACGCTCCAAGCGCAAGAAGCTGCTGCTGAACAAGTAGAATCCGTATACGCGATTGTATCTATGCGTAGAGAAACGGTTATTTCGCAAATGTTAGATCGAATTGAGTCTCTGAATCAAGATGATCAGATTACCAATGCAGATAAAGCACAGATTTATAGCGAAGAAATTCCGCAACGTGCGCAAAACTCTATCGCTAACTTTATTCGCAATAACCGTGAAGCAGGAAAATATTCAGACAAAATGTTAGATGAAATGCAAAAAACGATCGGTGAGCAAACGTACAGTATTCCTGAAGAAACGTTTCTCAAAATTCCACGTTTATCTACAGATGAAATACAAGATATGCGTCAAGTGGCAACATCGATTATGTCTCGGTTAATGAGCGATCAGATTACAGATGCACAGTCTGCACGTGCCAAAGTAGCTGAATTGGTTAGTACAAGCTCACTGAATAGCCGTACAGCTCGTGAGGTGGTACAGGAGCTTGTTCGAGCTACCTTAACCGCTAATAAGTTCTACGATGAAGAAGCGACCCGAGCGGCGAAAGTAGAAGCTCGTGAGAACACACCAACAGTTTATATTCAGCAAGGTGAAGTACTTGTTCCAAAAGGTGAGAAGATCACGCAGGAAATGTATACTTTATTGGATGAAAATGATCTGCTCAAAAACGATGTAAATTATTGGCCTCAACTGGGATTAGTGCTATTTGCCTTTTTGATCACTTTAGGGCTGTACATGTATCTGCGTCAGTCTATTCATCAAGGTAGAAGTTATAACAATTCGCAATTGTTGATGTTGATTGTTATTTTCGTTATCGGTGTGATCTGTCTCCATCTGGTGCGTATTTTGCAGATTGGTAATTCACCGTACTTTGGATTCCTTGTACCAGCAGCGATTGTGGTGATGCTGATTACATTGTTGCTTGATATTCAGCTTGCTTATATTTCATCGATTATTATGAGTATTTTGGCAAGTATTATTTTGAATATGAGTCAACATGAATTATTTGATTATCAGTTTGGCTTTTTCACACTGGTTGTTTCGTTTACAGCGATTCAATGTATTCATCGTGCCAGTCAGCGCTCGACTATTCTCAAAGCTGGAATTATGAGTTGTTTTTTTGGGGCGATTGCAGTGTTAACTTTAGTACTGCTCAATGATGGAGAATGGACACGTATGTCGATGATGTACGCTGTTGGTTTTGCTTGTATTGGGGGACTAATTACCACTGTACTGGTACTTGGATTAATGCCATTTTTTGAGACAACATTTGGAATTTTGTCTGCTCTCAAATTGGTAGAATTATCGAATCCTAACCATCCATTATTGCGTAAATTATTAATTGAGACCCCCGGAACTTATCACCATAGCGTAATGGTAGGTAATCTGTCTGAAGCCGCCGCTGAAGCGATTGGTGCAGATGGATTGTTATGTCGGGTAGGTTCGTATTATCATGATATTGGAAAGACCAAGCGTCCTGGGTATTTTATCGAAAATCAGAACAATATTGGCAATCCGCATGATAGTATAGATCCTAAGTTAAGTAAATCAATTATTATTGCACATGCTCGTGATGGCGTAGAAATGCAAAAAGAATATAAATTGCCCAAACCGATTCGTGATATTGCAGAACAGCATCATGGAACAACGTTTTTGCATTACTTTTATCACAAAGCTTTGAAGCTAGCGGAAGAGCAAGAGATCGAACCTGATTTCACCGAAAATGATTTCCGTTATCCAGGGCCCAAAGCTCAGACGAAAGAAGCTGCTGTGGTGGGTATTGCAGATAGTGTAGAAGCCGCTGTACGTTCACTTAGCAAGCCTACAGTAGAGCAAGTCGAGACGATGATTGAGAAAATTATCAAAGGTCGTGTCGATGATAATCAATTCAATGAATGTGATCTAACGATGAAAGAACTAGATGTGGTTGCCAGAACGCTTAAAGAAGCGGTCATGGGTATATTCCACTCTCGTATTGAATATCCGGAAGACATCAAGAAGCCGGATCAGAAGGAGAATAAAGCATGAGTTTACAGCTTGCATGGGAAAATGAACAAAATAAATATGAGATTACAGATGAGCTAATCACTACACTTGAACTGATTCTGCAAAAAGCAGGAGAACAAGAACAAGTGAATGATGGTGAAGTTGCTCTTACTTTTGTGGATGATGAAGCGATTCATGAGCTGAACAAAGAGTATCGTGGTATCGATCGTCCAACAGATGTGTTATCTTTTGCCATGCATGAATCGCTTGATGATGAATTAGATATTGTCTATGATCCTGCATTGACTGGACAAGACACACCACTTCCAGGCGATATGCTAGGCGATATTATTATTTCGGTTCCACGTGCGATTGCTCAGAGCGAAGATTACGGGCATTCGGTGGAACGAGAACTTGGTTTTTTGTTTGTCCATGGATTTCTGCATTTATTAGGTTATGATCATCAAGATGATGAGACCGAAGCAGAAATGATGGGTAAACAAGAAGCGGTATTACAACAAGCGGGATTGACACGCTGATGAAAAAAAGAACGTGGAGAGCCGTATTTTTTTCTGCGGCAGAAGGAATTGCAGACACTTTTCGGACAGAACGTAATTTTCGTATTCATGTATTGATTACATGTATTATCATTATCGCCGGAATCATCTGTCATGTATCTGCTGTAGATTGGATGCTGCTAACGCTAGCGATAGGTATGGTGCTCGGAGCGGAATTGATGAATACCGGTGTTGAAGCTGCTGTAGACCTAAGCTCTCCTGATTGGCATCCTTTTGCCAAAAAAGCAAAAGACGCCGCCGCAGGAGCCGTTCTTATTTCATCTATTGTTGCCATTGTTATTGGTATCATCGTGTTTGCAGAACCGATTGTATTGTGGTTTATAAAGTGAACGATTATACAAAGCACTAAAATCCCCTCTAATGACTTGAATGGGAGAGTCAGGAGGGGATTTTATCGTTTTTTACACAAAGAATAATAGAATGCGGTGTAGATTAGTGGGCGTAACCGTCTAAATCGTGTAATATATAAGAATAGGCAGTGTATGGAAACGATCAATACGATACATGTTCAGGGGGATTACAATGGAATCGTCACAATTATTACAAGAAGCTATTCTTGCTCGCGCTAAAGCATATGTACCTTACTCTAACTTTGCTGTCGGTGCAGCATTGCTTGATCGTAATGGACAAGTGCATCACGGTTGTAATATTGAAAATGCAGGGTATACTCCTTGTAATTGTGCAGAACGTACAGCAATGTTCAGTGCGATTGCTCAAGGACAACAACCTGGTTCTTTTCAAATGATGGCTGTAGTTGGAGATACCGATGAACCGATTGCTCCTTGTGGTGTGTGCCGTCAGGTGATGGTAGAATTGTGTCATCCTGATATGCCGATATTGCTGGGAAATATGAAGGGCGATACGCGGATGACCACTATTTCCGAGTTGTTGCCACATGCGTTTGGACCGTGGAATTTAAAATAAATAAGCGGAATCGTTGAGAACTTTATATACACAGACTTGTATGACCAACAGCATGACAAATATGAACAGGAGTTATACAGAATGGTAACTCTTGGAACGGAGAATGATATGTCGAAAAAGAATTTTAAATCAGGTTTTGTTGCGATTGTCGGCAGACCAAATGTAGGGAAATCCACGTTAATGAATCAGGTTATTGGACAAAAGATAGCGATTATGTCTGACAAACCACAGACTACACGTAACAAGATTCATGGCGTATTTACAAGAGACGATAAGCAAATCGTATTTTTGGATACACCAGGGGTGCATAAGCGTCAGTCTAAATTAGGTGACTTTATGAACCAGACGGCATTGAACACATTAAGTGAAGTCGAAGCTGTTCTTTTTCTAGTGGATGCAGCAGAAGGATTAGGTGGCGGAGATCGCTTTATTATTGAGCATCTCAAAAAAGTAAAAACACCTGTTTTTCTAGTAATCAACAAAATTGATCAGGTCGTTCCAGAGCAGTTGTTGCCGATTATAGACCAATATCGCAAACTGCATGAATTTGCTGAAATTATTCCGATCTCTGCTAAGCTCGGCAATAACGTAGACACATTGATGGAGCAAATTGGTAAGTATTTACCAGAAGGACCACAATACTATCCAGACGATCAAATCACAGATCATCCAGAGCAATTTGTATGTGCTGAATTGATTCGTGAGAAAATTCTAAATCAAACACGCGAAGAAATTCCTCACTCTATTGCTGTAACGATTGAAGCGATGAGTGTAGAACCTAACGGTGTAGTAAATATTTCAGCAGTGATCTTTGTCGAACGTGATTCTCAAAAAGGAATCGTTATCGGTAAACAGGGAGCATTATTGAAAGAAGTTGGTAGACAAGCACGTATGGATATTCAGAATTTGCTTGGTTCGAAGATTTTCTTAGAACTATGGGTAAAAGTGAAAAAAGATTGGCGTAATCAAGATAGCGTATTGAAAGATCTTGGTTTCCATCGTAATGCTTAATAAGCAAGTAAATATGTTTAATAAATAAAGATAACAGTAATTCAGATCAACGATAGCAGAGCATAGAAATTAATGCTCTGCTTCTTTTAAATTTGGAGTGGAATATATTCATAATCAGATAGGGAGATGAGACATGCTATACAGGGTGGAAGGGATTATCATCCGCAGCATGGATTATGGCGAAGGGAATAAAATTGTTACTTTGTGTACAGAGACACATGGCAAGATTGGTATTTTTGTACGGGGAGCCAAAAAGCCCAAAAGCCGTCATGGTGCAATGATACAACCGTTTACGTATGGTGAATATTCCTTTATTCGCAATGGAACAGGTCTGGGTACTCTGAATCAAGGTGAGATTATCGAATCCAATCATAAGTTACGTGAAGATGTATTTTTAGCAGCTTATGCGGCATATGGATGTGAGATGGTCGACAAAGCACTGCAAGAAAATGAAACAGGACGTTTTTGGTTTGATCAGCTCAAAGCATTTCTTTCTTTTCTAGGGGAAGGTAGAGATCCTGTTGTGCTAACGACTCTGTTTGAAATGAAAATTTTGCAAGCGACTGGGTATGCACCTCAAGTGGATGCTTGTATTTTTTCAGGCGAAACAGAAGGCAAGTTTTTTCTAAGTCCGGGCTTGGGCGGTATACTGTCAGAGCGTGAACGTCGTCAAGATCCAGCTGCGTTTGCTATCTCGCCAGGAACACTCAAATTACTGCGTTTATTTTCAAGATTAGATATTCGTCGTCTAGGCAATATTGATGTCAAAGATTCAACCAAAGCAGAATTGAAAAAGATTATGGATGCTTTTATGGAAGTCCAATTAGGGCTCAAATTAAAATCTCGTCGCTTTCTGGATCAATTGGATAAGTATGAAACTTCACTTCAAAACCATGTTGACGAATAGGGTAAAGTCAGATATGATCTAGGTTATAACTTGTGTCTTATCGACACGCATGATGCGTTGACCGGATTAGTAAGCAGATGATAATCGTCTTTAGATAGCGAGTCAGGGATGGTGTGAGCCTGATGACGAGCATGTGCCCAATGGCATCCGCGAGCATATGAGCTGAATAGAAAAGTGGATGACATGCAAATGTCTTCAAATAGGGTGGAACCGCGGGAATACAACTCTCGTCCCTATGTCTGTACATCAGGCGTAGGAACGGGAGTTTTTTGCGTGCGATGCAGATTATACATATTCAGCGGAACGATTAATTAACTATGAAGATAAAGGAGTAATGTCAATGAATTTCCAGCAAATGATTTTGACACTGCAAAATTTCTGGGCAGCCCAGAACTGTATTATTGTACAGCCTTATGATACTGAAAAAGGTGCAGGAACAATGAATCCGATGACATTCCTACGTTCAATCGGACCTGAGCCGTGGAATGTAGCGTATGTAGAACCTTCCCGTCGTCCTTCAGATGGTCGGTACGGTGAGAATCCTAACCGTTTATACCAGCATCATCAATTCCAAGTGATTATCAAGCCTTCACCGGATAATATTCAAGAATTGTATCTGGATAGTCTCAAAGAATTAGGCATCAATCCGTTAGACCATGATATCCGTTTTGTAGAAGATAACTGGGAAAATCCATCACTAGGCTGTGCAGGTCTAGGTTGGGAAGTATGGCTAGATGGTATGGAAATTACTCAATTTACGTATTTCCAACAAGTTGGTGGTATTGAAACAAATCCAGTTGCTGTCGAAATCACTTATGGTATGGAACGTCTGGCTTCGTATATTCAAGATAAAGAAAATGTATTTGATCTTGAATGGGTAAATGGCATTACGTATGGTGATGTATTCCATCAACCTGAAGTAGAACATTCTACGTATACGTTTGAAGTTTCAGATGTAGCGATGTTGCTTAATCTGTTCAGTACGTATGAGCAAGAAGCGAAGCGTGCGATGGATCAGAATTTGGTATTCCCTGCTTATGATTATGTATTGAAATGTTCACATACATTCAACTTATTAGATGCTCGCGGAGCGATCAGTGTAACTGAACGTACTGGATATCTGACTCGTGTTCGTAACCTGGCACGTCAAGTCGCAGCGACGTATCTAGAAGAGCGTGAGAAGTTAGGCTTCCCGATGTTGAAGAAAGGAGATGCATAATCATGGCAAAAGACATATTGCTTGAGATTGGACTAGAAGAAGTACCGGCACGCTTTTTACGTGCAGCGATGAATCAGTTGTTGGATAAAACAGTAAAATGGTTGGACGATTCCAGATTGACTCATGGAGAAGCCAAAGCATTTGCAACACCGCGTCGCCTTGCTGTCTGGATCAAAGATGTCGCTGAAAAGCAAGAAGATATCAACGAAGAAGTGAAAGGCCCTTCTCGCAAAATTGCTCAAGATGAGACAGGCGCTTGGAGTAAAGCAGCACTTGGATTTGCACGTAGTCAAGGCGTAGATCCCGAAACATTCACATTCCGTGAATTAAGTGGTGTTGAATATATTTATGCTCAAAAAAGCAGTATCGGTATTAGCACAGAAAGTATTGTAGCTGAAGCGTTACGCAATATTATTACAACGATGACTTTCCCTAAAAATATGCGTTGGGGTACTCATGATTTCAAATTTGTACGTCCGATTAAATGGATCGTTGCACTATGGGGACATGATATCATTGACTTTGAAATTACAGGTGTACACACAGGACGCATCACACGTGGTCACCGTTTCTTAGGTAGCGAGACTGAAATTACTGAGCCGACGTTATACTTGGAAGCTCTTCGCCAGCAACATGTTATTGCTGATATCGAAGAACGTGAAGCGATGATCAGTGCACAGATCGCTCATTTAGCCAGTGAAAAAAATTGGCATATCGATGTCAAAGAAGATTTGCTAGAAGAAGTTCTTTTCCTTGTAGAAACACCAACTGTATTGTACGGATCATTTGATCCTGCATTTTTGAATATTCCGCAAGAGGTATTGATTACTTCGATGCGTGAACACCAACGTTATTTCCCTGTGCTGGATGAAGCAGGTCAATTGTTGCCTTATTTTGTGACTGTACGTAGTGGTGATAATCGCTCTCTAGACATTATCGCTAAAGGAAATGAAAAAGTACTACGTGCTCGTCTATCTGATGCTAAATTCTTTTATGAAGAAGATCAGAAGTTACAGATCGATACAGCACTTGCCAAGTTAGAAAATATTGTGTTCCATGAAGAGATCGGAACAGTAGGCGATAAAGTACGTCGCATTCGTCAAATTGCAGATCAATTAGCGCTACAACTTCATGTGACGCCTGAGCAAGCAACAGCGGTTAGCCGGGCAGCAGATATTTGTAAATTCGATCTGGTTACTCAAATGGTCTATGAATTCCCTGAATTGCAAGGGGTTATGGGTGAAGATTATGCACGCAAAGCTGGGGAAAGTGAAGAAGTATCGCGCGCGATCTTTGAACATTATCAACCACGTTTTGCAGGCGAAGCTTCTCCAGCATCATTAACCGGAGCACTTGTCAGTATTGCCGATAAGCTAGATACGATTGTAGGTTGTTTCTCGATCGGTATTATTCCTACCGGTTCACAAGATCCATATGCACTTCGTCGTCAAGCAGCAGGAATCGTGCAAATCTTACTTGAGCACCAATTATCACTAACTTTAGAGCAATTATTTGATATTGCGTTAAATATTCATCAAAATTTAAGGAATATGAAACGTTCTTGCGATATAATACGTATAGAACTATATGACTTCTTCGGACTTCGTGTAAAAAAACTGTTGTCTGAAGATCTTCGTTATGATGTGGTTGATGCAGTGATCGCATCAGGATTTAATCATATTGGTTCTGTTGTTGCTCGTGGTCATGATTTAATGAAAGTAGTTCAACATACGCCAGACTTCAAGTTGACGATCGAGTCTTTTGGACGTGTATCTAATCTTGCAGCTAAATCTTCTGGTGTTGCTGTACAACCTGCATTGTTTGTAGAGCCAGCAGAACGTGAATTATACGCTTCATGGCAAGCTGCAACAACAGAGTATCGTACACTGCTAACAGCGAATCGTACAGCAGAAGCATTAGCGTTATTATCTTCTTTACGTCCAGCAATCACTGCCTTTTTTGATCAGGTGATGGTTATGGCTGAAGATGAAGCAGTACGAGAAAATCGTCTTGCTTTATTAGCAGCAGTAGATCAAGATATTCGTAGTTATGCAGACTTCTCGAAGCTGGTTAAATAAAAGAAAGACAACGTGCACTCTGGATATAACTTTAAATGAACGACTAAATACAGCTATACGGAACGACGGCATTTATGTCTTGTCGTTCCGTATTTTCTACTTTTATAAACGAACGTATGCTCCACATGAAGTCCCAATGAGAGGGGGGATGGACATTGGAAAGTAACAAGCCATTCCACCCGCGTACGATAGTGGTGGATGGAGATGCTTGTCCTGTCAAAGCAGAAATTGCTGAGACTGCACGAATGTTTCATACACCTGTATTGATGGTGTCTTCCTTTGATCATAAGATATATGCCGAAGAAGGCGTATCTGTGGTGCAAGTGGATCGTAGTGATCAGAGTGCTGATCTCTATATTGTGAATCATGTACGTCCAGGAGATATTGTGATTACGCAAGATTATGGTTTGGCGACGATTGCACTTGCCAAGCAATGTCGTATCCTTTCTTTTCGCGGAATGGAATTTGATAAAGACAATATAGAATTTCTGTTAGCACGTCGTCATGCACAAGCCAAAGCACGTCGTAGTGGTAAGTATGGTAAGGGTCCTAAGCCTTTAACAACAGAAGATAAGAAAAATTTTCAGATGCAATTAACAAAACTTTTAACAAATTTGCAGGAGATCGACTCCTAGTTATCGAATATTATGTATCGTGTGAAAAGAGATGAAGGTGGTAGCAATGAGCACCGGACATAATGGTGGTATTCCTGACGAGGTTATTGAAGCTGTACTTCAGCACAATGACATTGTTGATACGGTAGGCAAATATGTTCATTTGACCAAACAGGGGAAATATATGAAAGGCCTCTGTCCATTTCATTCCGAAAAGACGCCTTCGTTTACAGTGACACCTGATCGACAGATCTTTTATTGTTATGGTTGTGGCGCAGGTGGCAATGCAATCAAGTTCAGAATGGAAATTGACGGGCTTTCATTTCCAGAAGCTGTGAAGTTGATGGCAGAAGAGTCACATATTCCTTTCCAGGATGGTAAAGGCGGTGGCGTGGCTCCTCGTGATCAAGAACTTGAGCGTTTATTACAAGCTCATGAATGGACAGCGAAGTTGTTTCATTACCTTTTGAAAAATACGGAACATGGCAAACCAGCAATGGAATATTTACGTGCCCGTGGATTCGGGGATAAGCTGATTGATCAATTTCAAATTGGCTATGCGCCTGATCGTTGGGATACGCTAGTTCAATTTTTTGAAAAGCGCTCTTTTGATCTCAAAGAAATGGAAAAAGGCGGGTTGCTTTCTTCCAAACAAGATGGCTCTGGATATGTAGATCGGTTTCGCGGGCGAGTCATGTTTCCAATTATGAACCGCAGTGGCAGGATTATTGCATTTGCAGGTAGAATCTTGGGAGAAGGGCAACCCAAGTATCTCAATTCACCGGAGAGTCGTTTATTTAACAAAAGTCGAACTCTCTATAATCTCAATCTTGCCAAGTCAGCTATTCGCAAGCAAGGGCAACTGGTATTGATGGAAGGTTTCGGTGATGTGATTGCATCATGGGATGCGGGGGTACAACATAGTGTAGCGACAATGGGCACAGCGCTTACTGAAAATCATGCTTCGTTGATGAGAACACTCACAGAAGAAGTAGTGATTTGCTATGACGGTGATAATGCCGGGCAAGCAGCAGCACTCAAAAGTATTCCTATTTTGGAAGAAGCAGGCATGCGCGTCAAGATCGCTTTATTGCAAAATGGGCTTGATCCAGATGAGTATATCAAAACATATGGGGCGGAACGTTTTGCAAGCCAAGTGATTGATGGAGCGGTGTCGACAACCAAATTCAGGCTTATTTATGTAAAACGAAATTACAACTTGTTAGAAGAAGATGGCAAAGCGTCCTATGCTCAAGAAGCATTAAAAGTGATTGCTCAGCTTTCTTCACCGACAGAGCGAGAAGTATACCTTAGAGAGTTATCTACCGAGGTAGGCGTATCGCTTGAAAGTCTTAAGCAAGATTGTAACTTAATGCGCCAAACCCTGAATAGGACTCGTCCGCAAGGACAAAATGGAAATCGTAGTTCTACAGGCGGTAACTCAAGAAAAGCTCAGGGCACGCCTACTCTGTTACCGGCTTATCATGCGGCAGAGCGTCGTCTGATTGCGATGATGCTACAAGATGCTGAAGCAGCAACTTATGTATCAGAACATTTGGGAGATGCTTTTAATATTGCTGATCATGCTGCGATTGCTTCCTATATTTATGCTTATTATGCACAAGGTAAGCCACCCGATGTAAGCCGATTTATTTCGTCGCTTCAGGATGATCGGTTAGAAAAAACAGCGACTTCAATCCTGATGATGGATACACCTCATGGTGACAGTACGCAGGTTTTGCAAGACTGTATTCAACAGATCAAAAAGTTTCCACAACAGAAACAATTAGAGCAAAAAAGAGAAGAAATGCTACGCGTTGAAAAATCAGGTGATTTTTTACGTGCTGCACAAATTGCAAGTGAGATTATCGCCCTAGAAAGACAGTAATTGTCTTGTACGGATAGTTCTAGGGAGGAGGGAGTCGAAAGATGGCGAACGATCAGCATACTGAATTAGAAACTGAATTAACATTAGACCAGGTAAAAGAACAACTAATAGAGGTCGGCAAAAAAAGATCCTCTCTGAATTACAAAGATATTATGGAAAGACTGGCTCCATTTGACCAGGATTCCGAGCAAATTGATGAGTTTTACGAACAATTAGGTGATATGGGCATCGAGGTTGTCAATGAAGGCGACGAAGAAATTACGATGCGTTCGAATACAGATCGTGAAAGTTCTGATAGCGAATTTAATTTCGACGATGATCTTGCTCTTCCACCAGGAATCAAGATTAATGATCCTGTTCGTATGTATTTGAAAGAAATCGGTCGTGTTCCTCTATTATCAGCAGATAATGAAGTGGAATTGGCTAAACGTATTGAAGATGGCGATGAAGAAGCAAAACGTAGATTGGCTGAAGCTAACTTACGTCTCGTAGTAAGTATCGCTAAGCGTTATGTAGGACGTGGAATGCTGTTTCTTGATTTGATCCAAGAAGGAAATATGGGTCTGATCAAAGCAGTTGAAAAGTTCGATCATACCAAAGGATATAAATTCAGTACGTATGCAACATGGTGGATTCGTCAAGCGATTACACGCGCGATTGCCGATCAGGCAAGAACGATTCGTATTCCTGTGCATATGGTAGAAACGATCAACAAATTAATCCGGGTATCCCGTCAATTGCTACAAGAATTAGGACGCGAACCTACACCGGAAGAAATCGCTGCTGAAATGGAACTAAGTGTCGAAAAAGTTCGTGAGATTATGAAAATTGCTCAAGAACCTGTTTCTTTAGAGACGCCTATCGGTGAAGAAGATGATTCTCACTTGGGAGACTTTATTGAAGACCAAGATGCTTTGGCTCCAGCAGATGCTGCTGCTTATGAATTGTTAAAAGAACAGTTGGAAGATGTATTGGATACTTTAACAGAGCGTGAAGAAAATGTTCTTCGTCTACGTTTTGGTCTAGACGATGGACGTACAAGAACGCTTGAAGAAGTAGGTAAAGTATTTGGTGTTACGCGTGAACGGATTCGTCAGATTGAAGCAAAAGCACTTCGTAAGCTTCGTCATCCAAGCCGTAGCAAACGTCTGAAAGACTTCTTAGAATAGAATGATAGTAAGAGACCTTCTGCTTATAGCGGTAAGGTCTCTTTTTTTATATAATAGTGTCATTCTTTTTTATAGTAGCACGCTTTCTTTTTTACATATGTATGATGTATGGGGTTTACTTTTGGCTTCAATTAAGCGATATATAACTATAGAAGAACAGAACACGCTATAATAAAAAATATAGCTGTATACAAATATCCAATAAACGGTTTCAATCGGCTGGCAGAGCGTGGATCAAGCAATTGCCTAGTGATGAATAGGGAGTGGGAAAGTCGTGGATCGGGGGAAACGGGAAGTTATTTTAGATGAAATTGAATACTGGCGTGAAAATCGCTTACTTCCAGGGCATTATTGCGATTTTTTAATGAATTTGTATGATGTGGATCAAGAACGTGGCGACAAAAAAGTGCTATCGATGAACTCGTTAAAACAAGGAAATATTCGGACATGGATTTTTACATTTATTGTAGTCTGTTTTATTTGTTTAACTATTCTGTATTTTGCTACGTTTCCATTTTTAGTGCAGTTGGTATGTATCCCGTTATTTACTGCTTTATGTTATACTGGCGGAATTCGTTTACGCACACGCAATTCGCTGGCATCAGCCTTTTTACTAGCGATAGGTAGTCTGTTGATGCTAGGGTTAGGCATCTTTTTAATTCGTGAGCATGGTATGGATGAACGTGTATTTATAACGCTATTGGTTTTGGGTTGTGCGCTCATTTGGTGTATACTCGGTTATATTATTTCGAGCCCTGTGTTATTGTATATAGGGTTTGGTGCCTTTGTATTACTGTACGCAGGTTTCTTTGCTCAGGTTAAACCTGTAGCTTCATGGTTGATGTTACAAGGGCTGTGGTTACCTATTAGTTTGTTATTAATGTGGTTTTGCTGGCTTGTGCATCATCGTGGCAAAAAATTGGCGGCTGTTTATTTTACAACCAGTCTGGCTGTCTGGTTTATGCCTGAAATTGATGAAGTGTTTCTGCGTGGACAGATGCCAGAAGCTTTTGCATTATTTTGTATGGTCAAAGTAGCTTTAATATGTATTATTTTATTTGTACTTCGAAAAAAATGGATAGCGTGGGTGGCTGCATGAAATTATCAATACGATTAACAAAAATTGCAGAGCAAATTCCGACAGGAAGCCGGTTGGCGGATATTGGTTCCGATCATGCCCTTTTGCCGGTTTTTGCTATGCGTAAAGGAATGATTACAGAAGCAATCGCAGGGGAAGTCAATGTAGGTCCTCGCGATGCGGCTCAGCGTCAGGTTAATGAAGCAGGGCTGAAAGAAAAGATCAATGTAAGATTAGGCAATGGACTTGCTGTGATCCAGCCAGGTGAAGTAGATGTAGTAACTATTGCCGGTATGGGTGGCGTATTGATCGTCTCTATTTTATCTGAAGGACTGGATAAGTTAGAAGGAGTACAGCGCCTTATTCTTCAACCTAATGTCGGCGAAGAAAATGTACGTCGCTGGTTGTTAGAACATAATTGGTATTTGAGTCATGAGCAAATTTTAGAAGAAGACGGACGTATTTATGAGATTTTGACAGCAGATCGTTTACCTGATGCGGTAGAACTGAATCAACAATTGTATAAAGGCATAACTTTAACTTCTCATAGTGAGACCAATCAGGCACATGGTTATGATGTGGATCGAGATAGTTTGTTGCGTTTTGGACCGTATTTGATCCAAGAAGGGTCTTCCATTTTTCAATATAAATGGTCTCAAGAAATCCATAAGCTTGAAAAAGTAGCTGCTTCAACAGGTAAATCTGAAAATGAAGAAGCACAAGCTAAATCGGCTGTGTTTCGGCAACAGTTACAAACGGTGAAGGAGGTTCTATTATGCTTGCAAAAGGACAAACTGTAATTCAATATATGGAGCAATTTGCACCTAAAAGTATTGCTGTACCTGATGATCGTATCGGTCTGCAATTAGGAACACTTCAAAAAGATATTCGTAATATTCTGGTTGCTCTTGATGTGACTGATGAAGTCGTAGATGAAGCGATTGCGCTTGATGTAGATTTGATTATTGCGCATCATGCCATCATTTTCCGTGCGCTCAAAAGTATTAATACCAGTACACCGATGGGCAAATTATATGAGAAGCTTATCAAGCATGATATTGCTGTTTATATTAGTCATACCAATCTGGATATTGCAGAAGGCGGAGTCAATGATTGGATGGCTGATGCTCTAGGGCTTCGTCATACAGTTCCTATCGAACAGACGTCTACTGATTCATTATTCAAATTAGTAACATTTGTGCCAGCTTCTCATGTAGAAGGGATACGCCATGCGATAACTGCTGCGGGTGGCGGTCATATTGGGGATTACAGCCATTGCACGTTCACTTCAGAAGGGACAGGTACTTTTCAACCAGAAGAAGGCAGTGAGCCTTACATAGGCACTACAGGTAAATTAGAATCTGTCTCTGAAGTCCGATTAGAAACAGTTGTTCCTTCCAGTCTACGGAATAAAATTGTTCAAGCACTGATTAAGTCTCATCCGTATGACGAAGTAGCATATGATCTATATCCTTTGGCAGATAGCGGTAAAGTCTATGGATTAGGTCGTGTCGGTAAATTAGATGCTCCATTGAGTCTTGCTCAATTCGTAGATACAGTCAAACAAGGATTAGATGTACCGATTGTACGTGTAACAGGTGATCTTAAACGCACGATCAAAAAGGCAGCTGTGCTTGGAGGATCAGGTAGTCGCTATGTCAATCAAGCGTTGTTCAAAGGCGCAGATGTGATTGTCACTGGAGATATCGATTATCATACGGCTCAGGATGCACTGATGGCTGGAATAGCGATTATTGATCCGGGTCATAATACAGAGAAGATTATGAAGTCAGGACTTGCTGAAGTGATTCGCAAGCGTTTGGAAGCAGATAAATACGATACCAAAGTACATGCGTCTACCATCAACACCGAACCTTTTCAGTTTGTATAAAAGGTAATGGGGTACAAAAGCTATATCAATCTTTGTATTTAAAGATTTGAGACCGTATCCCTTTATGTTAATTATCTTGTGCTTTACAACATGTACTGTACAAAATACATCGAAATAGCTAGAGAATACAATCAAATCTGCATTTTTGTAATGTGAACTTTTAAAAAGTGTAATGTATGCTTTACACTCTTATAGAATAATTATATAATGTGAAGTGTTGCGTTCGCGGAAAGCTAAACAGACAATCGCCGGTGACTTATCGTCACGGGAGGAAAGTCCGGGCTCCACAGGGCAGGGTGCTGGATAACATCCAGTCAGCGCGAGTTGAAGGATAGTGCCACAGAAATGGACCGCCGATGGCTGATTTCTTTGGAAATTATGCACAGGTAAGGATGGAACCGGGGTGTAAGAGACCCCGAGGAACGCTGGTGACTTCGTTCCTGGTAAACCCCATCTGGAGCAAGACCTAAAGAGATACAGCTTTTCTTCGGAAAAGCAGCCTTTGCCCGAGGTGTATCGAGGTTGGTCGCTGGAGCCAAACAGTAATGTTTGGCCTAGATAGATGATTGTCGCCTAAAGTGGGAGGGTAGTTCCCGTCTGAACCACAAAAGGCACAGAACCCGGCTTACGAGAAGCTTTCCCCACTAACGCTACTTTTTTTGTATATCTGACAGAATACCATTCATAAGCATTTATCATAATCCGATATAGAGAGATAGACACTCTGTACCGGTTGTATATCCGCTGGAAGAAGGCGGTGTGTCTTTCCATCTTTGGAGAGCACGCCGCTTTTTGATGCGATCAAATGTTGCTTAATTGTAACAAACTTGCTTCTTTGTAAAAATCGAAGTAATGTATATGATAATAAACCATTCATGGATGGGAATATTAATGAGATTCCGTTTCACAAGCCAACGTTTTTAATATTTAAAAAGTGGTTAAAATGAAGTTAAGAAGATTTTGTACACATCAGAGATACCATAAGTATTATTTTTGTGGTAGGATTGTAATTAAAAATCAGGGTAATGTTGTCTTTCTCAAGACACATCCCAGTCTCTAAGGAACCAATTTTAAGGGGGAGCTACAGACATGTTAGCAGCGAATGTCCAAAAGTTAAGTGAAAGCACTAGGGAAAAATTGAAACCAGCAATTGAGAAGATGGAAGAGTTCTTAAACGAATACTCTTTACAAGCATTGACAGCTGAAAATGGTGTCGATAGTGTTGCTTTCTACAAAGGATTTTTGTCCGATTTACGTCATTTGCTTGTGTTTTCCGAAGTTTCTTACGAAAAATTAGGTGTAGTGATCCGTCGTGCGAATTTCGATATGGATTTTGCAGAAAAAGCACTTTATAATGCGTATCACCATTGTATCAATAGCTTTTTTTATCCCAAAAATGAGTGCTACTCTGAAGATGGACGTTATGCTTATACAGGTCAGGAAGCGATTCGTTTCCGTCAGACTCCTGTCAAACCGGTTAGAGACATTATTTTAGAAATTACAAAAATTTACGAAGAATTACGCGATGATCTAGCTTATTACGAAAGTGATTATTTAACTCAACGTCGTATGAACCAACGTCACGCTTAATTTTTATTAGATACGAAATGATAAAAAAAGATGTCCTTGAAGGGCATCTTTTTATTTGTGTACATATATAATATAACGATAAATGATATAAAATATTACATATAAAAGGTGGAAATCATGAAGCAATATAATGATCCATTATCTATTCAAAAGATTAATAATGTTCCTACTTTTGTTCATTCTATTGCTACAGGGGTACTTTCAGGAGAAATCTACACTGATGATATCAATCAGCAACAATACAATATGTTAAAAGATATAGATACAGATAAAAAAATACAATCTTTACCTTTATGGGTAGAATCCGAAAAAAGATTTTGTTATGTACGTGGTCATCTGGATACAACATCAGATGCATTTTGCAATTTTGTCAAAATAAGATGTCAGCAACGTTTAGAGCAAGCTGGAAGATTTATCGTATTTTCAGATTGTAATGATTGGGATCAATTTCTGAATACTCATTTTACAAATAGTATTCAAAAAACGACTAGAAAATCTTTGCTATATAAAAGAACTCAGCCTCCTTACATCTATAAAACATTGCCTCCAGGATATTCACTACAAAAAATTAATGAAGCTGTTATTCACAAAAGTCGCTTATTTGACGAAAAGTATTATAGAGAGTATTGGAATTCTATTTCTAATTATGTGACGAACGGTTTTGGTTACGCAATAATATACAAAGATGAGGTTGTGTGTGAATGTACTTCGATCTTTGCTAATAAGTGGTCAGTAGAAATAGATATTCAGACCGATACCAATCATCGTGGTCTTGGATTAGCTTCTATTGCAGCAAAAGCATTTATTGAACATGGATTAAATCAAGAACAAAAAGTGATTTGGGATTGTACTCTATCGAATACAGTCTCATATCAATTAGCTCTGCAATTAGGATTTGAGCATGTTCATACGTATAACTTATGGAATCGTTCATAATTACCAAGACAAAAGGAGATTGTTCCTATTTTGCTAGGAAGAGGCAGTTATGAGTATTGTTTCTTATAGAATAGGCGTTCTTTTACAACTATAATCAATAGTATAGATAGCATATAGATAACGGCGATGGAATACATTATATAGATGGGAGTCACGAGCAGAATGCAAATTGATGCAAAAGTGGCAAAACAGTTAATAGAACTAAAATATTTGAATACTTCTGGTGTAGGTAGTGCAGACCAATTGACAGCCAATACCGATGATAGTAGCAAATTATTTGATATGATGTTGCAACAAAATATAGGAACAACGGCTGAAACAAAAGGTTCAAATATAAATCCAGTGAGTCTTGCCAGTGTGTTGCCTTCTGCTGCAAGTGTCGGAGATGTAGATTCAAGTTCTGTTACAGGCAATACGTATGCAACAAGTGGTGCAGGACAAAGTGATCCGTGGTATCAATTTGATCAACTGGCTCCTGTCGATCCTAGTACATCTACAACAACGGCTAAAGTGAATACACCACTTCCATCTACAGACACAGCAGGTATTGGAGGAGCAGATCCTTCTTCTGCTATTGCAGCAACAGGTACAGGTGCGAGTAAACCAACAGCTTATAACGATTTAATCAGTGCAGCTAGTAGCAAATACGGTATTTCTGAATCATTGATCAAAGCTGTTATTGATACCGAATCTTCTTTTAATCCCAATGCAGGTTCTTCCGCAGGAGCCAAAGGATTAATGCAATTAATGGATGGAACAGCTGCTGGTCTGGGAGTAAGCAACTCTTTTGATCCGGCGCAAAATATAGATGGCGGTACCAAATATTTGTCTTATCAGATCAAGCGTTATGATGGTAATGTGAAAACAGCCCTTGCTGCGTACAATGCAGGCCCAGGTCGATTACAACGTTTGGGTATCTCAAATGATGAAGAATTAATGGCGAAATTAAGCCAATTGCCAAAAGAAACACAGCGCTATATTGGTAAGATTGAAAATGCTCAAGCCAAATACGAATTATAATCATAATTAACGTTCATAGTACCTAAGTACATGGTATAATAGTACACGAACGTTTTAGCGATATAGAGATTTGATCATCATATATGAGTACGATATATCAATATGAGATAGATCAAAAAGCGGAGCGTAGGTTCCGTTTTTTGATCTTTTTTTGATAGAACGATAGTTGGATAGCTACACATTAAGCCAATAGTATAGGAACGGGAGGAACAAATAATGAAATATTTTGATTATGCCGCTACGACTCCTCCTTATCCTGAAGTGATACGATCGATGGCTGAGATTATGGAAAAGCATTTTGGCAATCCATCTTCTTTGCATCAATATGGAGAAGAAGCAGACCGACTGGTTCGACATGCCAAAGAAGTCACCGCTCAACTACTTGGAGTCAAACCAAACGAGATCATTTGGACATCAGGCGCTACAGAAAGTAATAACTTTGCTCTGAAAGGAGCAGCGATGCGTGGCGGACGTACACAGGGACATATTATTACTACGAGTATTGAGCATCCTTCTGTGTATGAGTGTTGTCGTCAATTGGAGCAGATAGGATTTGAAATTAGTTATATCGATCCTGCACCTGACGGCATTGTATTATTGGAAGATATTCAGAATGCTTTACGAGCAGATACAATTATAGTCAGTATGATGCATGTGAATAATGAGACAGGCGCTGTTCAACCTGTGCAACAAGTATCAGAATGGCTGAAAAAAGTACAACCTCGTACACTGATGCATGTCGATGGTGTACAGGGATTCGGCAAATTGCCTGTAGAATTAGCAAAATGGAATATCGATCTATATAGCTTATCTGCTCACAAAATAAGAGGCCCCAAAGGAACTGGATTATTATATATCAAACAAGGCACTGAACTTTTTCCATTACTTGCAGGTGGTGGACAAGAAAATGGCTATCGCTCGGGTACAGAAAATGTAGCCGGTATCGTAGGCATGACCAAAGCGCTACGTCTAGCAGCAACAGAACAATATGCACTAGCAGAACGATTAACTGCTTTTAGCCAATTGTTAAAAACAGAAATTCAAGCGATAGATGGACTAGTGTTAACGAATCCTGCTATAGCATCACCGCATATTATTCATTTCTGTTATCCCGGTATGAAATCGGAAGTAATATTGCATAGTCTAGAACAGCAAGGTTGTATCGTATCTACACAGTCTGCTTGTTCTTCCCGTAAAGCTGAACCAAGTCGTGTATTAGTAGCGATGGGGATCACGCGAGAACATGCTGCAAGTGGAATACGGATCAGCTTGGGCGATCAACATACAAAGCAAGATATTGAACATTTAATCACAGCACTTCGTCAGACTGTTACACAGCTTCGCCCATTGGAGAGGAGAACCCGTTAAGTATGCAAAATATAGATCGTTTGATTTTAAGATTAGGTGAAATTACACTCAAAGGTAAAAATAGATCCAGATTTGAAAAAACAATTTCAGAACATGTACGTGCGGTTTTACGTCCTTACCCTAAAGCACATGTTCGTCGTGAGTACGGTAGAATGTATGTGGAAACAGGTGGAGAATCGGTAGAAGCATTAATTCAAGTGTTAAAAAATGTATTTGGCATTATGGATATTATTCCAGTCAAGCAGACATTACCTCAATTAGATGACATTATTGCAGCTGCTATTGAATTAATCGGAGAGCAACATATTGACCAACTTACTACATTCAAAGTATCTGTGAAGCGAGTCTGGAAAGAGTTTCCTCATTCATCGCAAGAAATGAATCATTTGGTAGGTTCACCTGTATTACGTGCATATCCATTACTCAAAGTTGACGTAAGACAACCACAGATTGAATTACGAGTAGAGATTCGAGATGGAGCGGCTTATATTTATAGTGAATTGATTCCAGCAGTAGGTGGATTCCCGCGCGGAAGTAATGGTAAAGCAATGTTGCTTCTTTCTGGAGGGATCGATAGCCCTGTCGCAGGATGGCAATCGATGCGCCGCGGACTTGAAGTGGAATGTATTCATTTTCATAGTTACCCGTTTACCAGTGAACGTGCTAAAGAAAAAGTCGTTGATCTTACGCGTGTATTAGCAGGATATGCAGGAGTCGTCAAATTGCATGTAGTACCTTTTACAGAGATCCAGACTGCTTTTACGACTACAGGACAAGATAATTTAATGATTACTTTGATGCGTCGGGCGATGTTACGGATTGCGACTAAGATCGCTGAACAGCAAAAAGGATTAGCTTTGATCACCGGGGAAAGCTTGGGTCAGGTAGCTAGTCAGACATTATCTAGTATGAACGCTATCGAACGTGCTACAGAGTTACCGATTTTGCGTCCGTTAGTCATGACAGGTAAAGATGAGATTATTCAAATTGCCAAAGAAATCGGCACATATGATTTATCGATTTTGCCATATGAAGATTGCTGTACACTATTTATCCCGAAATCACCGACAACCAATCCTAATTTGAGAATTATTGAAAAAGTAGAATCGTTTTTGGAACTGGAGCCGATGATTGAACGTGCTGTAGAGCAGACAGAAGTGTTAACGATCGAAGCAGGAAGCCCTTTACAGCTTGCTTCTACTGTTATAAATGAAGATTGGTTTTAAAGAAGATTAGATTACCTTTTATATCTTCATGATGCCAAAATGAAAACCGATATAAATAGGGACAGATCGATGAAGGAGGAAGCTGGAATGACCAATCGTAATCAAGGGTTAATCGGACTGTTTATTGTATGTGCAGGTTTGATTATCCTACTTGGCAAATTGGGCGTATTCAGTTTTATTGGTCATATTTTCTGGCCACTGGCGATTCTTTTGCCAGGGATTATATTACAATTACTGTATTTTAGCCGTAGTGCACCTGCTATTATATTGATTCCGGCTGGAATACTTACAGTATATGGAGCCTTATTCTTCCTTTGCAATACTTGGGGATGGTGGCTCATGGGATATCTATGGCCTGTGCTTATTTTGGGAGTCGCTATAGGAATGTATGAGTATTATGTATGTGCAGCCTCACCAGTATCACGCAACGTTGGTTTTGCTTCAATTGCACTTACTTGGTTATCAGTAATTCTGCTTATTTTTAGTTTATTAGGAAATTTTGCTTTTTATTTTATTGCGCTACTGTTGATCTTATCTGGATTATGGATACTAGCTAGCCGGAGTAATTCAAAAACAGGTTGGTAATAAAATGCGAATTTGCTTGATTTATAGCAACAATGACGTATAATTATAATAAGCAAGATTATGGATGCCGATTTTTTGAACACTGTGTTAACAAATAGTAGAGCGTCGGCTTAGTTGACCGACGCTCCTTTTATGGAGAGGATTTGGAGAAATTTATGCAATCAAGAGAACAAATTCGCAATATCGCAATCATTGCCCACGTTGACCATGGTAAAACAACGCTAGTGGACAAATTGTTGCAACAGTCAGGTATTTTCCGGGATCACGAGACTTTACAGGAGCGTGCGATGGATTCCAATGATCTGGAGCGTGAACGCGGTATTACGATTCTTGCAAAAAATACAGCTATTACGTATAAAGACTATTTAATCAATATCGTGGATACACCGGGTCACGCCGACTTTGGTGGTGAAGTAGAACGTATCATGAAAATGGTAGACGGAGTACTTCTTATTGTTGATGCTTATGAAGGTTGTATGCCTCAGACTAAATTTGTATTGCGTAAAGCATTGGAGCAAAATTTGACTCCTACTGTTGTCGTAAACAAAATTGACCGTCCTGCTGCTCGTCCTACAGAAGTTATTGATGAAGTATTGGATCTATTTATTGAACTTGGTGCAAGTGACGAGCAATTGGAATTCCCGGTTGTTTACGCTTCTGCTTTGAATGGTACGTCTAGTCTTGATCCAGAAAAACAAGACGAAACAATGCAAGCTATGTACGAAACAATTATCGAACATATCCCTTCACCAAAAGAGAAAATCGATGAGCCATTGCAATTCTTGGTTACATTGATGGACTATAACGAATATTTGGGTCGTATTGCGGTAGGTCGTGTTAACCGTGGTGTTATCCGTCAAGGTCAATCGGTAACAGTTATTAACCGTGAAGGCCAAAAGAAAACAGCTCGTATTGAGAAATTGTTTGGTTTCCAAGGTCTAAAACGTATTGAGATCGAAGAAGCTGGTGCTGGTGATATTATTGCTATCGCTGGTATTAAAGACATCAATATCGGTGAAACAATTGCTGATCCACAAAACCCAGAAGCATTGCCGGTTCTTAAAATTGATGAGCCTACATTGCAAATGACTTTCCTTGTAAACAACAGTCCATTTGCTGGACGCGAAGGAAAATGGGTAACTTCTCGCCGTCTTCGTGACCGTTTGTTCAAAGAATTAGAAACAGACGTAAGTCTACGTGTAGACGAAACAGATAGCCCTGATGCTTATATCGTATCTGGTCGTGGTGAACTTCACCTTGGTATCTTGATCGAAAATATGCGTCGTGAAGGTTATGAATTGCAAGTATCCAAACCAGAAGTTATCGTACGTGAAATCGATGGTAAACGTATGGAGCCTATCGAGCATCTACTAATTGATTTGCCTGAAGAAAGCATGGGCGCAGTTATGGAGAGCTTGGGTTCACGTAAAGCTGAGATGGTAAATATGATTAACAACGGTAGTGGTCAAGTTCGTTTAGAATTCTTGATTCCTGCTCGTGGTTTGATCGGATACGGAACATACTTCTTAACATTGACTAAAGGTTACGGAATTATGAACCATTCATTCGATAGCTATGGTCCAGTTGCTGCTGGTCAAGTAGGCGGACGTCATGAAGGCGTATTGGTTTCAAGTGAAAGTGGTTCTTCAACTTTGTACGGTATCTTGTCTGTTGAAGATCGCGGTACTTTGTTCCTTGAGCCAGGTGCTGAAATTTACGAAGGTATGATCGTTGGTGAGCATACTCGTGATAACGATATCGTTGTTAACATTTGTAAAGAAAAACAATTAACTAACGTTCGTTCTGCAACAAAAGACGATACAGTTAAAATGAAAACTCCTCGTAGCTTCTCTCTAGAGCAAGCTTTGGAATATTTGAACGAAGATGAGTATTGTGAAATCACTCCAAAATCAATTCGTATGCGTAAAAAGATTTTGAATAAGAGTGAGCGCGAACGTGCGGAAAAACAACGTAAATCTGCAATGCAATCGTAATATCATATATTGTTGGATAGACCACTGCGCTTAAGTACCTGTTTCAACAGGTTAAATACTGTTTGGATATCCGGTCAATCTCGTATTGACCGGATGACAACAGTACATGCCACTACATACTAAGATGCATAAGCTGAACGTATGATAAGGCAACATAATTGAAGACTATAACTTCATTATCTAAAATGATGGAACAGGTGTTGAGAGCAATGAGTACGACAACAGGTGGGCTTCCGCCGCGTGCAGGAACCAAATCCAAAACACAAAAATCCGGTAATCCTAATCCCAAAAAAAAGCAAAAGAAAAAGGCCAGTGGCTTTAAACGATTTATGCAGATTTTGCTGATTGTTGTTCTTTTGGCAATTGTAGGGGTTATGGCTTATGCAGGATATTTATATTATCAGGTTCAAGGTATGTTTAATGGTGTAGGTCCAAAAGATAGTGGCGGTACTGTTATTAGTCAACCTGTCGCTCCTGAAAAATCAGCAAAAGTAAAACCGATTACGATGGCACTTTTGGGAACTGATTATCGTCAAGAAACAGGAACACGATTAACAGACGTTGTTATGGTAGCTACACTGAATCCAGATACCAAATCAGCCACGATTGTTTCTTTGCCGCGTGATACGTACCTACAACTCGAAGGTTATATTCCCAATAAACTGAACTCTTATTATCCGAAGTTTTATGCGAAAGATAAAAAAGATGGTACAGATCTAGCGATGAGTGAAATGAAAACATTGCTTGGTAAATATTTGGGTGTAGATGTAGAGTATACAACTGTGTTGAACTTCCAGGGTTTCCGGGATGTTGTCGATTCAGTAGGTGGTATTGATATCAATGTAGATATGAAAATGTGTTATGTAGATAAAGCAGATGGTACGAATATTAATTTGTCTACCGGTCAACAACATCTAAATGGTGCAAACTCTCTAGATTATGTACGTTACCGTAAATCAAATTGTAGTCCTCGTACACAAGGATCAGACGACTTTAGCCGTAACCAACGCCAAAATCAAGTATTGAATGCTGTTGTAGACAAAATTCAATCGTTTAGCGGTGTGACTAAATTGGGCTCTATTATCGAATCTGTAGATAAAAATATGGAAACCGATATTGAAGGCGAACAATTTAAAAACTTACTGACAACCTATTGGGATATTCCGAAACAGAATATCAAATACATGCCAGTAACAGGTGATTGGAAAAGTCCTTATGTCTACATTAATGAAACAGAGTTAGCGAATGCTAAAAAAGCACTACAAGATGAATTAGCAGGTACAGCTACGCATACGGATCAATTTGATCAGCCAGCAAGTACAAGCAAACAGAGTCAATAATATTCATTTTGTAATAAATAAAGTGAACTATAATGTAGAAATAAATGATAGAGTTTTCGTTCAGGCGAAGGCTCTTTTTTTTGCATATGGACAGCGAATAAGGGTCAGCAGATTATAGATTTGAAATGAATTTGACCTATGCTATAATGAAGAAACACCAGTATATTCATGCCAGTGATTGGAGGTCTCGATGATGCAGGAATCCATGTTGCTTGATCGTATGCTATATGTTGAACGTATGTGCCGGAGAGGCTCTATACTGTTATGTACCCTGGTGTCTGATGGAGTATGTCTATACGTGTATGATCTTATAAAAAAACCGGATGCTATGTAGCGTCTGGTTTTTGTGTATTAAGAGGAGGGTGAGGCTTGGCTGATCAAGAAGGGATAAGCATAGTTATCCATAAAGTAAATGGCATCAGAGATCATAAGACTTTCTACTCAAGGGGGAACTCTCGATGAAAAAGATTTTTGTACTGGATACCAATGTGCTTCTTCATGATCCAAATGCCATTTTTGCTTTCGAAGAAAATGATGTTATTATACCCGCAGTCGTACTCGAAGAAATTGATTCTAAAAAGCGAAATGCAGATGAAATTGGACGGAATGCCCGCAGTATTTCACGTTCTCTTGATTCATTAAGAGAATCCGGATATTTACATGACGGAGTCCACTTAGAAAATGGTGGTACGTTACGCGTAGAATTAAATCATCGTAGCTTTGCTAAAGTACAAGATATGTTTGGAGAAATTTCGAACGATAATCGTATTTTGGCAGTAGCTTTGAATTATGAATTAGAAGAACAGGAAAAAGAAGCAAGTCAACTGTCTCGCTCGCAAGTCGTGCTGGTGAGTAAAGACGTATTGGTTAGAGTCAAAGCAGATGTATTGGGTGTTAATACAGAAGATTATCTTTCTGATCGAGCAGCTGATCCTAATGAAATGTATACAGGATATAGTACCTTAACAGTACATCCTGCAGTAATTGATGAATTTTATAGTAACCGCTATTTACCTATCCAATCTCTAAATATTAAACATTCTTTTTATGCCAATGAGTTTGTGATCTTAAAAGATGAATTGGGTAGTGCCAAATCTGCATTGCTTAAAGTAAATGCAGATGCTAGCAAATTGGAACCTTTATTTTTGAGTAATGATCCAATCTGGGGAATTGCTGCTCGTAATGCACAGCAACGAATGGCATTAGAATTGTTACTAAATGATGATATTCCTTTAGTCACAATTACAGGTAAAGCAGGAACAGGTAAAACGTTACTTGCTTTAGCGGCTGCATTGTCCAAAGTAGAAGATGAACAAAAATATAAAAAGCTACTCATTGCAAGACCTGTTGTACCTATGGGTAAAGATATTGGTTATTTACCTGGAGAGAAAGATGAAAAATTGCGTCCCTGGATGCAACCGATTTACGATAATTTAGAGTTTTTATTTGATACCAAAAAAGCAGGCGATATCGACAAAATTTTGATGGGACTGGGTAGTATTCAGGTTGAAGCCTTAACGTATATTCGTGGACGTTCTATTCCGGGTCAATTTATTATTATTGATGAAGCTCAGAATCTATCCCGTCATGAAGTCAAAACGATTGTATCGCGTGTAGGTGAAGGTAGTAAAATTGTACTGGTTGGTGATCCCGATCAAATAGATCATCCTTATCTCGATTCAATCAGTAATGGATTAACGCATGTCGTAGAGCATTTCAAACAAGAAGGAATCAGTGGTCATATTACGCTGGAAAAAGGAGAGCGTTCCAAACTGGCTCAACTGGCTGCTGATTTGCTATAACGTCATTATTAATTTATTAAAAAAGACTCTAGTGTGCATTAGTAGCACAGTAGAGTCTTTTGTTTATTATCTATTACTATACTCGTAAATATATGTCTTAATGATCTGAAGGATTCACTAGAGTAAATTCAGTACCATTTTGCTGATGTAAAAGATTCTTTTCAGCAAATTGATCAAATAAACTAGCAGTAAAGTTAAAATCTAGATGATCGATAGACTGTAATACATACTGAGCACCATCATAACTTTGGATAAAATGATTAAAAAAAGCGATATCTACAAAGTCTGTATTAGAGATATTGGCTTCGATCATTGTTCCTTGCTCACTTTCGAATAAGCAATGTTCACCGTGCCAATGCCATGTCCATTGCATACCCGAATAAAACACAAATTCCTCGGTTGGCTCTACATCATAAATAAGATCAAACAACCATTCGAAATTAGTAGATGTAAGTGGCTTCGATAACAAAGATTTTTGATGATCGGGAATTACTTGTTGCATAGAAGCACATAATTCTCTAGCCATATCGGTATAGAGTTGGAATAGCTTTAAAATATCAGCTTCGTTAATCATATACAAAATCCTTTCACATCCAGCCTGTCCAGTACATACATGTTGTCCGATTAATTCAATGATAGCTCTAGCTGAATTTTCATGAGTTGTGGTTCTGTAGTTACAGCAGTAGCTTTTAAATAAGCTATAATTTGTTGTGGATAAAAACCAAGATCAAATTCGTTTTCAAGCATCCGGCAGGTGGTATCAGGCAATTGCAGACCATTAAAAACAAGCTTGTCTACATAAAATTGGATTGCATTTTGAGGCTGATTCACGATTTCGTAATGACCTGTAATATCCAAATCTAAATTGCCTTCTTTGCCATGAATACTCAATTGATTTTGTGCAAATTTGAATTGAAATGATTCTGGTAACTGACCTTGGACATGTAAAAATTGATTCAGTTGCTGCTCATCAATAGAGATGGTGTAATGTGTTCCACTAATCTGGATCGCCCCGGGCTGTGATTTCAAGTAATCCGGGAACTGCTGCATCGATATAGCAATAGCTCTGAAATATTTTTTAACTTCATACAGTCCAATATTTTTCCAATACTCATTCATTTCATTCATTAATTGACGAGCAATTTCAGGATTAGAACTTGTAGCAAGACTTTGATGAATCGATTGTTGCAAATTAGCTACACGTATACGCTGATTAGATAAATTACTGCTAATCTCTCCTAATTCTGTTGCTGTAGCATATAACTCATTTTTTTGTTGTGTAAGTTGTGTATACTGCTCTTGATAATCACTTAATAGCAACTGGTCATGATCAATAATCATTCGATAGTAATCGTAAAAAGCGATCATTCCCGACAGACTACCTGTAGATAAAAAAAGAGCCCAAAAATCATCTCTTTCTCCTGTATAATAAGAAACAAGCACAGAATCTGCTTGATGCCTTGCTTGTGACAATAGCTTTTCTTGATGATTCAAACTTTTTTCTAATTGAGTATATTTCGTTTGAGCTACATGTTGCTGATCTGTAATCCGTTTGATTTCTTGATCTAATTCATTCACAGATAGACTATTTTCTAATAACTGTCGTGTTGGTTCGTCTAATTGTGGTGGTGCTTCTAATGCTTGTGCTTGCGCCGAAGAGAGCAAACACTGCGAAGTTAGAGCTAAAGTCAAACAGAAGCAGACGATTTTAACCGAATATAAGTATTTCATAGATCGCCCCTCCTTAGCGCTTGGATATCTAAGCGCAATTTTTTACAATATTATTCCGAATAATGCATAATCTATCATTATTATAGCATCGTACGTATTACTGTTGAATATGAGTCTAATTATACCTATTTTAAAATGCATGGAGGTTACAAAATTGATTATTGATATTTTTGGAGCAGGAGCTATAGGATTACTTTTTTATAGCAAATTAATAAGTAATGATTCTTCAGCTATTATTCATTTGTGGACACGTACCGTAGAACAAGCATCTATTATGAATCAACAAGGTATAACGATCCAAACATCTACTATAGATCATCATAGTGAACCACAGTTATGGATTCCATCTGCTACACAAAATGCTTATGCAATCGATGAATTAAATAACTATTCTCATATACCCAAAGCGGATTATATATTAGTCACGGTTAAGCAGAAAGATATAACAGCAGATTTAGTTGGTAAAATTCAGCAACGAGCAGGGCAACATACTCGTATAATCTGTCTACAAAATGGAGTACGAACCGATAGCTTATGGCCTTCACCATGGCAGGTTTATGCAGCAATTACCACAGAGGGTGCTAAAAGAATGTCTATAAACGAAGTCCATTATACCGGTATAGGAAAAACGGTTATAGGTAGTCGAAGTAATCTTTCTAGTGCTAGAGTAGGTAATAAGACCAAATCAATAGATAAAGAAGAGCAACTATTAATACAACCTTTGCTAAACGAACTACAACAAGCAGGATTTGATATTCGGTTGTCGAATAATATCGATAAAGATATATATCGGAAGCTTATTATAAATGCTGTAATCAATCCATTAACAGCGATTTGGCGTATAATGAATGGTGAATTACTTGTTTCTGAACAGAGACTATTTGTAATGCAGCAATTGTATAATGAAGTTATTGAAGTATATCAAGCCGCAGGAATAGAGAGTTCTTCTTTATGGTGGGAAGAGATTTTAGAAGTATGTCGTGCTACATCTACCAATACATCATCTATGCTTGCAGATGTATTACAAGGTAAAACAACAGAAATAGAGTGGATTAATGGTAGTATTATTAAAATGGGTCAAGATTACGGTATAGCCACACCCGCAAATTACTGGGTATACCATTTAGTTGAGGCTATGAATAGACAGGAGGATAATTGATGGGGGTATTTTTGGGATTATTATTGAACGGGTTTATCTTTTTAAGTCTAGTTCCATTTATTCCATTTGTATTAACATATGTGATTAATAGGCTAAAAGGTAAAGAAAAGAAACCAGCGATAGGTATGGCTATGGATGTAACCACTCCTTTTTTATATATTTCTGTAGCCGCTTTGTTCAATAATACATTCAATACCAAAACAGGATTCTATATTTTCTTATTGATTTTATTGTTAGGGATTGGTCTAATTGGTGGTGCACAAAACCGATTAAAAGGAAAAGTGGACTACAAACGATTATTTCGTGCCGTTTGGCGTGTTTCTTTTTTATTGTTGAGTATAGGTTACATTGCTTTATTGATTACTGGTATTCTGCAATACATAACACAATAATTTTGTCGAAAAATGGAATATATTTGCTTGATGTTAGGTATTCGACCGTGACGTGAAGCATAATATACGCTTAAATGTGACAGTTTTATATAAAATAACGAAAAAAAGATGATTTTTTAAATATAAGTTATAGATTTTTTTGACCACTGGTTGTATAATTTAAAAGCATATACCACATTTTTTAGGGGGAAACTGCTAGATGAAGAGAAAAAGTTGGTTAGTACTTATGGCGCTTGTCATGGCGTTCGGAACTTTGCTTGCAGCTTGCGGCAGCGGTTCTAGCAACACAGGAACAAGTGGAGAATCAGGAGATGGCACTACAGCAGCAGCTCAAGACTTACACATTAACATGAGCGCTGAGCCTCCAACGTTTGATCCAGCTCAGGCAAAAGATAGTCAAACAAATACTGCCTTGAGACTAATGTATGAAGGTCTTACACGTCCAGGTACAGATGGTAATCCTGTTCCAGGCGTTGCTGAAAAATGGGATGTTTCTGAAGACGGATTGAAATATACTTTCCATCTTCGTGATAATGCACAATGGAGTAACGGCGAACCTGTAACAGCTAAAGATTTCGCTTATGCTTGGGAACGCGTTCTAAGCCCAAAAACAACTCCAGCATCTGAGTACGCTTACCAACTTTATTACATCAAAAATGGACAAGAATTCAACGAAGGAAAAGTTAAAGATTTCGCTGATGTTGGTGTTAAAGTCGTAGATGACAAAACACTAGAAGTGACTTTGGCTAATCCAACTTCTTACTGGTTGGGATTGACTTCTTTCTACACGTACTACCCTGTTAATCAAAAGAATGTAGAAGCTAACCCACAATGGGCTTCTAAAGCGGATACAATGATTACTAACGGTGCATTCAACTTAACAACTTGGACAACAGGTCAAGAATTGGCTTGGACAAAAAATGCTAAGTATTGGGATGCTTCTAGTATTAAATTAAATACAATCACTTCTTCATTGGTTAACTCTGGAGCTACTGAGTTCTCAAGTTACCAAAGTGGACAATTGGATTATGCTGGAGCACCTACTGGTGAAATTCCAACAGACCAAATTCCAGCTGCAAAACAACAATACCCAGATCAATTCCAAGCTAAAGGTATTGCAAGTACGTACTACTACTTGTTTAACGTTAAAGAAAAACCATTTAACAACTTGAAAATCCGTCAAGCATTCTCTATGGCGATCAACCGTCAAGCGATTGTAGACAACGTAACATTGGGTGGACAAATTCCAGCTTATGGTTATGTACCACCAGGAATCAAAGGTAACAACGAAGAATTCCGTACAGAGTACAAAGATAGCTACTTCACAGAAGATGCTGCTAAAGCTAAACAATTGCTAGCTGAAGGTATGAAAGAAGAAGGTTATACTACTCTTCCTGAAATTACTTTGATTTACAACTCTAGTGAAGCTCACCAAAAAATTGCTTTGGCAATTGCTGATATGTGGAAAAACAATCTTGGTGTAAGTGTTAAAACACAAAACCAAGAGTGGAGCGTGTTCTTGGATAATCGTCAAAGTGGTAACTACCAAATCGCACGTGCAGGTTGGACAGCGGATTATAACGATCCTATGACTTTCTTGGATATGTGGATGACTGGTAATGGCAACAATGATGCAAAATACAGCAATCCTGAATATGACAAATTGTTGAAAGATGCGCAAGCAACTCAAGATAATGCTAAACGTATGGATGATATGTCTAAAGCAGAAAAAATTCTAGTGCAAGATGATATGGCTATGATGCCAATCTATTACTACACTAGCGTTTCATTAGTTAAACCAAATCTTAAAGGTATATTTGTAGACTTTAGTGGTGCAATTGACTTTACTCGTGCTTATTTCCAATAATTAAGTAAGATTTCGGTTTAATGATTGCAGCGGGATATGTATGTGTGGATTCTCCATCCATATATATCCCGTTTTTGCGTGTTTATCATTTTTCCATATATTGCTATTCTAAACATGATAATTTCAAGTTCTACTTGTTATCTATTAGATGAAGTTTTAAAATGAAAAAGTTGTTGAATAATGACGAGCTGTTTTTAAACATATTCAATAAACTAGAAAATGTGATAAAGGAGGTTCTTGGGGAAATGGTTCGTTATATCGCCAGTAAATTTTTGTATATGCTGTTATCATTGTTCATTTTGGCATCAGCTACATTTTTCCTGATGAAAGCTATACCTGGTAATCCGTTTATGTCAGAAAAAAATGTACAGCCTCAAATCAAAGAACGTCTAATGGAGCAGTATGGATTAAATAAACCAATTGCTGAACAGTATTTACAGTACCTAGGAAATTTAGTTAAAGGTGATTTGGGGATTTCGATGAAATACCAAAATCAGGAGGTTACACAACGTATTGCTGATACATTCTCACCTTCATTACAAATCGGTATTTTCGCTATTATTATTTCGATTGTAGCGGGTATTGTATTGGGATTAATCGCTGCACTTTACCATCGCAAATTAATTGATAATGTAGCTATGATTATTGCTGTATTAGGTATCGCTGTTCCGAGTTTTGTATTGGCAACATTGATCCAGTATATTTTTGCTCTAAAACTAGGTTGGTTTGATGTTATGGGCTTTAATGAACCAAGTGACTTTGTACTTCCAGTTATAGCACTTGCTGTTCAACCGATTGCATTTATAGCACGATTAACTCGTTCAAGTATGCTAGAAGTATTGAATGCAGATTATATCAAAACAGCTAAAGCAAAAGGTCTAAATGGTTTTACCATTATGACTAGACACGTTGTACGTAATGGTATTCTTCCAGTAGTTACGTATGTAGGTCCTATGACTGCAAATATCGTAACGGGTTCTGTTGTTATCGAGCAAATCTTCGGTATCGGCGGTATTGGTAGAGTATTCGTAGATAGTATTACTAACCGTGATTATACAATGATTATGGGAGTAACTATTTTCTATGGTGTGTTGTTGATGCTTGCTCGTTTTGTTACAGATATTTTATATGTGCTGGTAGATCCGCGGATCAAATTATCAGGTCGGAAGGGGAGCTAAACGTTGTCAGCTAGCGGAAACAAAAACAATCAAAATGCGACTACAGATGTGGTCGGCGAACCAATCGCACTGCAACAGGAAAGTATCTCTTTATGGCAGGATGCTTGGATTCGTTTAAAAGGTAATAAAGTAGCTATGTTTAGCTTGGGTACTTTGATTCTTATTATTATCGCTTCGATCGTTGGACCAATGATCTCTGCTTTTAACTATTACTCTAATGATTTGATGAATACTAATAAGCCACCTTCTGGAGTTCACTGGTTTGGTACAGATAACCTTGGACGTGATATGTGGGTTCGTACCTGGATGGGTGCACGAATCTCTCTTATCGTAGGTTTGGCAGCAGCAGCAATTGACTTAATTATCGGTATTATTTATGGTGGAATCATGGGTTACTTCGGTGGCCGTGTAGATAACATTATGAACAAATTTTCCGAAATTCTTTATTCTATTCCTTATTTGCTAGTTGTTATTCTATTGTTGGTTGTATTTGAGCCAGGTTTGGGAACAATTATCGTTGCTTTGACTGTAACAGGTTGGATTACGATGTCCTGGATCGTTCGTGGTGAAATTATGCAACTGAAAAGTAGAGACTTCGTATTAGCAGCTCGTTCTATGGGTGCAGGTGCTGGACGTCAATTGTTCAAACATCTTTTGCCTAATGCTTTGGGTCCTATTATCGTTACTGTAACTCTTTCTGTACCAAGTGCTATCTTCTCTGAAGCATTTTTGAGTTTCTTGGGTCTAGGTGTACAGGCTCCTGTCGCTTCGTTGGGTTCTATGATCAATGATGCATTAACAGGATGGAATTTGTATCCTTGGCGTATGTGGTTCCCGGCTGCTCTAATCTGTTTGACAATGCTTGCATTTAACTTGCTAGGCGACGGTCTTAGAGACGCATTGGATCCAAAATTGAGAAAATAAAATCTATAGGAGGTGGAACAAGTGGAGAAAATCTTAACAGTAAAGAATTTAAGCGTATCCTTTCAAACGCGTGCTGGTGAATTTGATGCGGTAAAAGATGTCAATTTTGAAATTGGCAAAGGCGAAACGCTAGGTATTGTTGGGGAATCCGGTAGTGGTAAGAGTGTAACAGCTCAAACAATTATGCGTCTGATTCCTTCTCCGCCTTCTAAGATCAAAAGTGGAGAGATTGAATTCCTAGGTCAAAGTCTACTTGCTAAAACGGATAAACAAATGGAAGCAATTCGTGGTAAAGATATCGGTATGATTTTCCAAGATCCGATGACTTCCTTGAATCCAACAATCAAAGTAGGTAAACAAATTACAGAAGTATTGCGTAAACATCAAAATATGTCTTCTGCTCAAGCTAAAGAAAGTGCGCTTGAAATGTTACGACTGGTTGGTATCAAAAATTCTGATGTTCGTTTTAATCAATATCCTCACCAATTCTCTGGTGGTATGCGCCAACGTGCGATGATTGCAATCGCTCTAGCTTGTCGTCCATCATTGCTAATTGCGGATGAGCCTACAACAGCACTAGACGTAACGATTCAAGCTCAGATCCTTGATCTGATGAAAGATATGCAACAAAAATTGGGTACTTCAATCATTTTGATTACCCATGACCTTGGTGTAGTAGCAGGTATGTGTGATCGCGTGGTTGTTATGAAAGAAGGCGATGTTGTTGAAACAGGAACAACTGCTGAAATTTTCAAAAACCCTCAACATCCATATACACAACGTTTGCTTAATGCATTGCCACGTTTGGATGAGCCTAAAAAACCTAAATTAGCGTCTGCTAAACTTAATCTAGACCCACGTAAACCGTTGGTTGAAGTAAAAGGATTAAAACAGCATTTTAATTTAGGTAAAGGTAATATCCTTAAAGCGGTTAATGATATTAGCTTCAACATCTACGAAGGTGAGACACTTGGAGTTGTAGGAGAATCTGGTTGTGGTAAATCAACAACAGGTCGTACGATTCTTCGTTTATACGAACCTACCGGTGGTAGTGTGAAGTTTAACGGAACAGACATTTATGATCTGTCTCCACGCAAAATGAAAAACATGCGTAAAGATATGCAAATGATTTTCCAAGATCCATATGCTTCTTTGAACCCTCGTTTTAATATTATGGACATTATCGGTGAGTCTCTAGATATTCATGGTCTGGTGAATAGCCGTGCTGAACGTAAAAAACGTGTAGAAGAATTGCTGGATATGGTAGGCTTGAACCCAAGTCATGCTCTTCGTTATCCTCATGAATTCTCCGGTGGTCAAAGACAACGTATCGGGATTGCTCGTGCACTTGCTGTAGATCCTAAATTTATTATCTGTGATGAGCCATTGTCTGCTTTGGACGTATCGATTCAAGCACAGATTGTTAAATTGCTAGAAGAACTACAACAACGTCTTGGATTGACTTATTTGTTTATTGCGCATGATTTATCCATGGTAAAACATATCAGTGACCGTGTAGCGGTTATGTATATGGGTAAAATTGTAGAATTGGCTGAAAGTGAAGAACTGTATGCTAATCCTCTACATCCTTACACCAAAACTTTGCTATCTGCGATTCCTATTCCTGATCCAGAAGTAGAAGCAAATAAACGTAGAATCTTATTGCCTGAAGAACATCTTGCCGCTTCTCAAGAAGCAGCAGCAACTTTGGCAGCTAAAGATCCGTTTAATTTAGAAAATTCTCAGTTGATCGAAGTATCTGAAGGTCACTGGGTTTCTCAACCTTCTGCTTAATTTATACTTTCAAATCAAAAAACCGCCATTTGCTGGCGGTTTTTTGGTTGTTACTAAAAATATTCAAATATTTTAAGAATAGCTTTTGACTAAACAGTACTAACTTCGTTACAATCAAATAAGATTTAATAAGTTACGATTAGTAACAATCAAAAGCAATAGCGATGAGGAGGACTTCACCCCATGAATGTGATTCCGGAGAGCCTACCCGCGAATCAGCCGCTCGCTGAGCGGTACATCAATGATTTTGCATCGGTAAGCAGTTTGTATAATATGAATGTCTCTGATCCACAAACATGGATCAAACGTGCAGAATGGCTGGATCAGAGTAAAGACTGCCGAATCGACCGTGGAGCTTTAGTTGACTGCTTAACCATATATAACGGTAAGTACAATAATCATGAAGCTGTACAGCAATCTTTAGCAACACTACGAACAGATGAAGCACTTGTGATGGTAGGTGGACAACAAAGCGGACTATTTACAGGGCCACTGTTAGTCATTTACAAAGTGATTACATTGTTAGCATCTGCGCGTGAAGCGTCACAGCGTCTACAACGTCCAATCGTACCTGTATTCTGGATAGCAGGTGAAGATCATGACTGGGATGAAGTGAATCATACGTATCTACCTGATCAAGATGGAGCGGCTGTGAAAATTCGCTTAGATCATGAACGTGGTGGACATTCACCGGTGAGTCGTACATTTATTCATGAACAGAATACTGAACATATTTTGAATCAATTTGAAAGTCTGTTACCGGATACTGAAAATAAAAATCAATGGACACAGACATTGCGAAATATTATGGAGCATGCTACAGATTTGAGTAGTGCATTTGCTGAACAATTGGGTCTTTTATTTGGCCGTTTTGGATTGGTACTCATCGATTCAGATGATGCTGCTATTCGTCGCTTAGAAATTCCAGTATTTCGTCAATTGATAGAACATAATGATAAATTGACGCAAGCATATATGTCTGCTGCTGAGCAAGTAAGACAGTATGGATATGAAGAACAAGCGACAGTAGATGAAGAAAGTGCTAATTTGTTCTATATCCATAGTGATGAAGTATATACCAACGAACGTTTGTTATTGTTCAAACGCAATGGGATGTTTACAGATCGTAAAGGATTAGTTGTTTTTACCAAACAAGAGTTGTTACAGTTGTTAGAGCAATATCCAGAACGGTTTAGCAACAATGTATTAACACGTCCTTTGATGCAGGATTCATTATTCCCTGTACTTAGTACCATTTTGGGAACAGGCGAGATTGCATATTGGGCGTTAACAAAACAAGCATTTCCTGTCTTGAATCTACAAATGCCTCCGATTGTTCCTAGAATGTTATTTACAATGGTGGAAGAAAAAGTTAAAATTTTGATGCAACAGTATCAATTAACATTTGATGATGTCAGACAACGCTTTGATGATATTCGTCAGACCTGGTTAAGTGAGCAAGAAGATTATCATTTAGAAAAAAGATTCACTACATTCCGCGAGCAATTTCAACAATTGTATGCGCCTTTTGTAGACTCTTTGCATGAGATCGATCCTTCATTACCGCATCTCGGAGAAACGACTCAGCATAAGATTGATTTGCAAATTGATTATTTGTACCGCAAAAGTCAAAATGCGATAGCACGTCAACATCAGACAGGATTACAACGTTTGGATCGAATCGCGTATGCGTTGTATCCGTTTGGCAAGCCGCAAGAACGTACGATCAACAGCTATTACTATCTTGGACGTTACGGAGAGCGCTGGATCGATCAATTGTTAACCCTTGAGCCTGATTTTAACGGTTCGCATCGTCTTGTTTATTTATAAAAATAGGTTATCTATTCCAACTAACAAAGGAGAACTGTACAATGACATCATCTATTCAAGCAAGTATTGTTGCCGATATGGCACTTGCTCCTGAGGGACATCTTAAAATTGATTGGGCATCTTCTCATATGCCGGTATTAAATCGTATTCGAGCAGAATTTGAAAGAGATTTACCTTTCAAAGGTTTGAATGTAACGATCTGTTTGCACTTGGAGGCTAAAACCGCTTATTTGGCTAAAGTTATCCAAGCCGGTGGAGCTAATGTCACTATTACAGGTAGCAATCCCTTGTCTACACAAGATGATGTATGTGCAGCTTTGGTAGAAGACGGTATTACTGTATTTGCAAAATATAATCCAGGTGTTGAAGAATATAAAAGCTTAAACTTAAAAGCGTTAGAAGCGAAGCCTGATCTGATTATTGATGATGGTGGCGATCTGATTACATTTTTGTATGGAGAACGTCCTGATCTATTATCAACAATTCGTGGTGGAGCAGAAGAAACCACAACTGGAATCATCCGCTTAAAAGCTTTACAAAAAGAAGGAACGCTGAAAATTCCGATGGTTGCTGTAAATGATGCGTATTGTAAGCATCTATTTGATAACCGTTATGGAACAGGACAATCCGCTTTTGATGGTATTATTCGTACAACCAACTTAATTATTGCAGGTAAAACAGTTGTAGTAGTAGGTTATGGCTGGTGTGGTAAAGGTATAGCGATGCGTGCTAAAGGTTTGGGTGCTAATGTTATCGTAACCGAGGTTGATCCAATCAAGGCGGTAGAAGCACATATGGACGGCTTTGGTGTGATGCCGATGAATGAAGCTGCCAAGCATGGTGACTTCTTTATTACAGTAACAGGAAATAAAAGTGTTATTGCAGGCGAGCACTATGACGTGATGAAAGATGGCGCTGTGATTGCAAATGCTGGACATTTTGACGTTGAAGCGAATAAGCCTGATCTAGCATCTCGTTCTCAATCGATTCGTACAGTTCGCAAAAATATTGAAGAATACAAATTGACTGATGGACGCCGTATTTATCTGCTTGCAGAAGGTCGTCTGGTTAACTTGGGAGCAGCAGATGGTCATCCGGTTGAAATTATGGATATGACTTTTGCTTTGCAAGCAGTAGGTCTTCGTTATGTGAGCGAACACTATGAGCAGTTGGAAGCAGGAGTGATCAGTGTGCCTTACGAACTGGATGAACAAGTGGCACGCTTTAAACTAGAAAGTCTAGGTATTCATATTGATACATTGACTGAAGAACAAAAATTATATTTAGATAGCTGGTCATAATCTGTAAGCAATCTTAATATATTTAAAAAATAAAATAAAAGTTACTCATGCATAACAAAAAGAACTGATTTTTCCGATAAAGAGAAATCAGTTCTTTTTTATGCCTATTTTTGCAAATGAATTGGCTGATTTACATAAAATAAAATTTTTCAGTATTTTTCTAAAAAAAATGATATTAAAAAAGGATTTTGATTTTCTGCGTCGAATCTATTATGCTTATGGTAGTGGTGGATAGTGGGACAAAGTGGGAGACTATGGTTAAGAGGAGTGAAACGTCAATGTTTATGGGAGAATTTCAACATAGCATTGATGAAAAAGGTCGGATTATTATTCCTTCCAAATTTCGTGAACAACTCGGAACTTCGTTTGTAGTCACCCGCGGATTGGATCATTGTCTATTCGTCTATCCTATGGAGGAGTGGTCCCTCCTTGAGCAAAAGCTCAAATCTCTACCGCTGATGAAAGCGGATGCCCGTGCATTTAGTCGTTTTTTCTTCTCCGGTGCAACCGAAGTGGAATGGGACAAGCAGGGCAGAGTCAATCTGCCGGGAAATTTACGGCAGTATGCCAAACTCGAAAAAGAGTGTGTTATTATTGGCGTTTCGAATCGGGTAGAGATTTGGAGTAAAGAAACATGGTCAGAGTATTATGATACTTCTGAACAATCTTTTAATGAAATTGCAGAAAAGCTGGTTGATTTTGATTTCGACCTGTAATCGTCCGGGAGGTTTACATCTTGTTTCATCACATCACAGTATTAAAAGAAGAAGCGACAAAAGCACTTCAGGTTAAGCCTGATGGTATTTACGTTGACTGCACACTCGGGGGAGCTGGTCATAGTTCAGTTATTGCTGCTGAACTTGGAGCAGGCGGAAGACTAATAGCTTTTGATCAAGATGATACGGCACTTGCCAATGCGAAAATAGTACTTGCACCTTATGAAGATCGAGTAACGTTGATCAAAAGCAATTTCCGTCAATTGGAAGAGTCGCTATTGGCAGCAGGAGTACCGGTCAAAGATGGAGTTCCGCAAGTAGATGGCATTTTGTTCGATCTTGGCGTTTCTTCACCTCAATTCGACGACGGTGACAGAGGATTCAGCTATAACCATGATGCAACTTTGGATATGAGAATGGATCAATCTGCCGAACTCACAGCCAAAACTATAGTGAATACTTGGCCGGAAGAAGAAATCGCCCGCATTTTATATCGATATGGTGAAGAAAAATTTTCAAGACGGATTGCTAAAGTCATTGTTGCCAAGCGAAGTATCCAGCCGATCGAAACAACGGGGGAACTGGCTGAACTTGTCAAAGAAGGCATTCCAGCAGCAGCAAGAAGAACAGGGGGACATCCTGCGAAACGGAGTTTTCAAGCACTTCGTATTGCTGTAAATGATGAATTAGGTGCTTTTGAAGAAGCTCTTCATCAAGCAGTACGTTGTCTAACGCCTGGGGGAAGAGCAGCGGTTATCACGTTTCATTCTTTAGAAGACCGTATTTGCAAACAAATTTTTGCGGAATATGTGGAAAAAAACGTCTCACCACCTGGTTTTCCAGTCTACGTTAGTACTGGTGGAGAACTGAAGTTGATTAATCGCAAACCAATCCTTCCTTCGGAAGAAGAATTGGAAGAAAATTCGCGTGCAAGATCGGCTAAATTGCGTGTTGCCGAAAAGGTGGAAAAACAAACGAAAACTTAATTTAGAGGAGACGGATCAATGGCTTATACGCGCGGCAATCTAGCTGTCAAAGAACAATCGGCTGAAAAAGCTGCTCGACGATATCGTGAGACTACAAAGGTAGTCCTACGTCGTAGCGCACTCCCAACGAAAGAAAAGCTGCTTTATTTGATGACTATCATTTTTTGTGCGACAGTAGCAAGTGTAATTGTTTTTCAATATGCACATATCTATGAAGTGAATAAAAATATTCAAAGTATGGATAGTGAAACGGCAAGTATTAAAAAGCAAACGACACAAAACGAAATTCGCAAATATTCGTTACAAGATCAAATTGTTGAACGTGCCACTGCTCTAGGTTACATAGAGCCTACGGATACGGCTCCGATCCAAGTATCTCGGGTAAAGGGAACAGAAGCAACAACCTCGACGACGGATGAGACACAAGGCAAGTAAAACGGGGGAAACAACAGTGAATAAGAGAATAAAACTTCGTACTTTATTTATAGGGGGATGTATTACCCTCTTTTTTGCTGTACTGATTATTAAAGTATTCTGGCTACAAGTGGTTCAAACAGGTGTTTGGACGGACAAAGCTATTAAACAATGGACAGCTAACAGCGATATTTCAGCTAAGCGTGGTACGATTACAGACCGTAATGGTAATGATCTAGCAATGGATGCTCCGGCTTATAATGTTGCTCTTAATCCTAAAATCATCGCTAAGTATGGGATTAAAAGTGATGTTGTAAGTCAGCTTCATGCTATTTTAGGCACTGATGAAGTAGAAATTGAAAAGCAAGCCACTTCGGTTATAACCAGTGGTGATAATATCGGTCAACTCTTCACATGGCGTGAGCTTAATTCAGGTGGTCGTCTGATCGATCAAGAAAAAGCAGATCAAGTCAATGCTTTTATCAAACAGCTAAAAGAAAAAACTGGTCAAAAATGGGATGTAGGTGTGTATTTAAGCGCTGATTCCAAACGCTTTTATCCTAAAAATGAACTTGCTTCTCATGTGATAGGTTTTACGAACAAAGATGGCAACGCTGTTGCGGGAATTGAAGCGTATTATGATGAAAAGCTTAAAGGGACAGATGGTCATATTCAATATCTTCGTGATAAACAAGGAGATAAATTACCAGATTCCAAAGATGTCTATACTCCTGCTAAAGATGGAGATAATCTGACGTTAACGATTGATGAGACAATTCAGTATTATATTGAACAAGCTATGAAAGATGCTTATGAACAATTGAAACCTGAAAGTATTACAGTGATTGCAGCAGATCCTAATACGATGGAAATTCTAGGTATGGCAAATATGCCAACTTTTAATCCTAATAAGTTTAATGAAGTTACCGATCCTAAAGATTTCCGTAATCTGGCTATCAAAGCGATCTATGAACCAGGTTCTACATTTAAGATTGTTACTCTTTCTGGAGCAGTACAAGAAAATTTATTCAATCCTAATGCTAAATATCAATCAGGTTCTATTCGAGTAGGTGGATATACTTTACATGATTTGAATCATAGCGGATGGGGACCGATTAGTTACTTGGAAGGATTGAAACGTTCAAGTAACGTAGCTTTTGTTAAGCTTGGTTATGAAATGCTTGGTGCAGAACGTTTGCGTAAATATATCGATTCGTTTGGATTTGGAGAACAGACAGGCATCGAATTGCCTGGTGAAGCTAAAGGTGCAATAAACTTCCATCCTAATATTCCGACAGAAGTAGCAACCGCTGCTTACGGACATGGATTGGTACAAGTGACACCCATTCAACAGTTAGCCGCTATTTCTGCGGTAGCCAATGGTGGGAAATTATTAACACCACATCTAGTCAAATCGATCACTGATCCCAATACAGGTGTCACTGAAAATACACAGCCTAAAGTCGTTCGTCAAGTGATTGACCCGGCAACTTCTGAAAAAGTACGTGGTTATCTGGAACAGGTCGTTTCGGATCAGGAAATTGGAACAGGTCGTCATGCTTATATTGATGGTTATCGTGTTGCAGGTAAAACAGGTACTGCTATTAAAGTTATCAATGGTAAGTATGATTATACGAAGCAAGTGGTATCTTTTGTAGGATTTGCACCTGCTAATGATCCTAAGATCGCTATGATCGTAGTGATTGACCAACCGTCAGATTCGAAGCTAGGCGGAGGTACAGCAGCAGCTCCGGTATTTAAAAAAATCGTGAGTCAAGTATTGCCGTATATGGGTATTTCCAAAGTCTTTGACGATGGTGAAACAAAACCTAAAGCAGAAGTGGCTTCTAAAAAACTAATGGCTTCCTATACTGCTCCTACACTAACAGGTAAAATGCTTGCAGATGCGAAGAAAAAATTGCTTGCAGATGGTATTTCCTATACAACAGTAGGATCAGGTACAAAAGTCGTCAAACAGTATCCAGCTAGTGGAGCAGCTATGACAGGCGGACAAACCATTTATTTGATGACAGAAGATCCAACCAAAATGAGTATTCCTGATCTAAAAGGTGAATCTTTGCGGGATGCTCTGCAAATCTTATCGTTGATGAAAGTAGAAGTAACAGCGACAGGCGAAGGATATGTATCTGAACAGGTAGAGTCTTCTAGTAGTGGTAGACGATCTGTAACACTTACACTTAAATCTGCTCGAGCAACAGTCACAGGAGTCGATGATACAGAAGAAGATCCAGCGACTTCAGTTGAAGCCACCACACCAAAAGATGGAGCAACAGACAGTACAGAATCTACATCTTCTGAAGGGTCTTCAACAGACAAAGATACTTCTACAGATCCAAATGCTACAGAATCAAAAGATACAACATCTTCCGATACCAAAACAGATTCTGGCACTACCACTGAAAGCAGTACGGGTAGTAAGGGTAAATCGGAAAGCAGTACAGAGCAAAGCCCTACAAGTAGTCTTAAAATTCCAGAGCCTACCGGGGCGCCAACGAATTAATGTAATCTACGATCACCCGGCATCATCAGCAAAGATAGAGTGCAACTGACTCTATCTTTTGTCTGCTATTTGTCGGGTATCGTTATTAATATTTAGAAAAGAGGTAAAACTATGCTTTTGTCAGAAGCAGCACATCTGCTGATCACATCTCAAGTGCTAGGTGATGTTCACACAAAAATATCCGGTATGGAGATTGATTCTCGCAAAGTGAAGTCAGGTGATCTGTTTATCTGTCTGCCTGGTTTTACAGTAGATGGACATGATTATGCCGCTCAAGCGATTCAAAAAGGTGCTACTGCCTTAGTAGTAGAACGTCAACTTGAATTAGATATTCCACAATTGATCGTTAGTAGTTGCCGTCACGCGATGGCTGTATTATCTGATCATTTTTTTGAATATCCAAGTAGAACGTTAAATATGATCGGAATTACAGGAACAAATGGTAAAACCACAACTTCTTATCTGATTGAGCGTATTATGAATGATGCGCATATCAATACAGGGTTGATTGGAACTATTGAAATGCGTTATAACGGTACAGCAACACCTATGCCTCGTACAACACCAGAAGCGTTAGAATTACAACGTTTGTTACACGAAATGGTGCAAGCAAATGTAAAAAGTTGTGTGATGGAAGTATCCTCTCATGCTCTAGAGCAAGGAAGAGTAAAAGGAACAGATTACCGTACAGCTATTTTTACAAACATAAGTCAAGACCATCTCGATTATCATGAGACGATGGAAGAGTACATTGCAGCCAAAGGGCTGTTTTTTGCACGTTTGGGGAACCGTTATGAAATAGATCCTGCAAAGCGTAAATATGCTGTTTTGAACAACGACGATCCTGCTGCTGAATATTTCCGTAAAATTACAGCGGCAGATGTGATTACATATGGAGTCGATCATCCTGCTGATGTATATGCTTCACAGATTAGAATTACATCTCAAGGCACGACTTTCCAAGTGGATACGTTTAAAGGCAATACAGAAATCACACTTCAAATGGTCGGTAAATTCAATGTTTATAATGCTTTAGCAGCGATCACAGCTGCTCTCATTGAGAATATTCCGTTAGAACACATAAAGTCTAGTCTTGAACAGATTGCTGGTGTAGATGGGCGTGTAGAGTCTGTAGATGGCGGTCAACCTTTTGCAGTGATTGTGGATTACGCTCATACACCGGATGGATTGGAAAATGTATTGCGTACGATCAATGAATTTGCAGAAGGTAATATTATTACTGTTTTTGGATGCGGTGGTGATCGTGATCGGAGCAAACGACCTTTGATGGGACAGATTGCTGCTAAATATAGTGATTATGTATTGATAACTTCAGACAATCCGCGTACAGAAGAACCAGCTACTATTTTGGAAGATATTCAAAAAGGATTAGAAGAGCAACAGATTGCTACAGACAAATACGAATCTATTGTTGATCGCAGACAAGCGATTGAAAAAGCGGTTGAAATGGCTAAGCCAGGAGATGTAGTATTGATTGCGGGAAAAGGTCATGAGACGTATCAGATTATCGGTCAACAAACATTGGATTTTGATGATCGGTTGGTAGCCAAAGAAGCGATAAGGGGTCTTTACAAGTGATAAATACAACACTCGGTCAAATAGCCGATATATGTGGTGGACAGCTTCAAGGTTCAGCAGATGTTCGTTTAAAAGGCGTTAGTATTAACTCCCGTCAATTGGTTGAAGGCGGATTATTTATTCCTATCGTTGGTGAAAAGTTCGATGGACATGAATTTGTGACATCAGCCTTAACTGAAGGAGCTGTAGCTTCATTATGGCAACATAATCATGGAACGCCACCGTCTGGAAATATAGTCATTGTTCAAGATACTTTGCAAGCACTACAACAACTAGCTGAAGCGTACGTTCAACAAACAGGTGTGAAAGTAGTCGGTATTACAGGTTCGAATGGTAAAACGACAACAAAAGATATCGTTTATGCTTTGCTAGCAGAAGCTTATCAAGTGCACAAAACAGAAGGTAATTTCAATAATCATATAGGATTGCCTTTGACCATATTAGCAATGCCTGAACAGACTGAAATCTTGATTTTAGAAATGGGTATGAGTGGACGCGGTGAGATTGAACTGCTATCAAATATCGCTCATCCAGAGACAACGATTATTACCAATATTGGTGAATCTCATCTTCAGCAATTGGGCAGTCGGGAAGAAATCGCACGTGCGAAATTAGAAATTGTCAGTGGATTACGTTCAGAAGGCTTACTTGTCTATTTAGGTGATGAACCTTTATTAAAACAAATTTTGGCGGAACCCGCATTTGAGCAAAAAGAGATGCGTAAAATAACATTTGGGCTAGATCATACGAACAATGTGTATCCAACAGGCGTAATGTTTCAAGGTAAACATACTGTTTTCACAACAAATAGTGAAGCAGACGAAGCATGGACATTGCCTTTGCTAGGTATGCACAATGTGACTAATGCTTTAGCAGCGATAACAGTAGCTCAACATTATGGGGTCACAGCAGAACAGATCCGTCAAGGCTTATCCAAGCTACAACTGACAGGAATGAGAATTGAGATCATTCAAGGTCGTAATGGAATCACTTTGTTAAATGATGCTTATAATGCAAGTCCTACTTCAATGAAAGCCGCTATAGACGTATTAGGTAATCTCAAAGGATATCATCGTAAAATTGCAGTACTCGGTGATATGTTAGAGTTGGGCGAAGAGGAAGCGATATATCATCAGGAAGTAGGAAAATATATCGATGGACAAGCAGATCTGTTATTCACGTATGGTGTGCTTGGACAACAGATAGCTAATGGAGCTGCTAAAGTATTAGATGCTTCTCAGATTCATTCTTATCTTTCCAAACAAGAACTGATTAACGATCTATTGCAAATGGCTCAGGAGAAAGATGCTATTTTATTTAAAGCATCGCGCGGGATGAAGTTAGAAGAAGTCGTACAGGCGCTGATGCCTGATTCAACAAGTAACGCAGAGGCGCTGGAGGAGTAAAACGACATGGATTTTCGAATATTATTTTTAACAGCAGCAGTTTCATTTGTATTGGCAGTGATTGCTGCACCGCTTTTAATTCCGGTATTGCGCCGTATGAAGTTTGGACAGCAAGTACGTGATGATGGCCCACAGAGTCATTTGAAAAAAGCAGGCACGCCGACTATGGGCGGTATTATCATTATGATTGCTTTTACATTAGCGTACGTAAAATTTTCTGTAGTAGATACTAACTTCTGGGTGTTATTGGTGGCTACACTTGGATTCGGGTTAGTAGGGTTTTTGGATGACTTTATTAAAATTGGTTTGAAACGTTCACTTGGACTAACAGCAAAACAAAAGTTGTTTGGACAGTTGTTATTTTCTGCAATTGTCTGTTATATTTTGCTCAAAAGCGGACATAGCACAGCACTAGGTATTCCTGCTACATCGTTTTCATTTGATTGGGGTCCTTGGTTTTATTATCCATTTATTGTGATTATGTTGCTGGCGATCAGTAATGCAGTTAACTTTACCGATGGATTAGACGGATTATTGTCCGGGGTAAGTGCGATAGCTTTTGCAGCGTATGCAGTAGTAGCGGTTCAAGCGACTTCACCTGCGGCAGCAGTATGTGCAGCAGCTATGATCGGTGCTGTGATCGGATTTTTAATATTTAATATGCATCCAGCTAAAGTATTTATGGGTGATATGGGTTCTTTAGGTATCGGCGGAGCGATTGGTGGCATAGCGATTGTAACCAAAAGCGAATTGCTCTTTTTAATTATTGGTGCTGTTTTCGTGATTGAATTGCTGTCTGTTGTAATACAGGTTGTATCTTACAAAACAAGAAACGGGAAACGAGTCTTTAAGATGGCGCCGATTCATCATCATTTTGAATTGTCAGGTTGGTCTGAATGGCGTGTAGTAACTACATTCTGGGCAGTTAGTCTAGTATTAGCAGTGATCGGAATTTATTTGAGCAAGGGGTTGTAATACATGAATGATCCTGAGACATATCGTGGACAACAAGTGATCGTAATCGGATTAGCACGAAGTGGCGTAGAAGCAGCCAAAGCTTTGCATCGTCTGGGAGCCATCGTAACGGTTAACGATTTGAAGCCAAGAGAACAATCACCAGAAGCAGCAGAGTTAGAAGCTTTGGATATTCAAGTGATTTGTGGAGGGCATCCTGAAGGTTTGATTCATAAAGGGATCGCTCTTATGGTCAAAAATCCAGGTATTCCTTATACAGCTCCTCCAATCAAACAAGCACTCGATTTAGGGATAGAAGTGATCACAGAAGTTGAATTAGCTTATCGTATCTCTGATGTGCCTATGATTGGGATTACAGGATCTAACGGTAAAACGACCACAACAACATGGGTAGGCAAAATGTTGGAAGCTAATCATCTTCATCCTATCGTAGGTGGTAATATAGGGATTCCATTATGTGAAGCTGTTAGTGACGCTCAGCCAGAGAATTGGATCGTAGCCGAATTAAGTAGCTTTCAATTGAAAGGCACACGTGATTTCAATCCGAAAATCGCTTGTCTGTTAAATGTAGCAGAGACACATCTGGATTATCATGGTTCGATGGATGATTATGTTTCTTCCAAACGTAAAATTTTTGAAAATCAAGGCAAAGACGATACAGCAATCATTAATTGGGATGACAGTTATTGCCGTAGCCTTGTGCCTTATATTCAAGCAGGTACTTTAATTCCATTTTCGATCACAGAGAACTTGGGCAATTATATAACAGCAGCCAAGCCATCCGCTTCAGCTACACATTCACCATTATCAGCAGGGTTATACGTATCTCCTGCCTATATTCCAGAAATGGAAGATGAATTACCGCGTACAATGATGTATTGTGATCAAGATGGAGAAGTGGCTATTTTACCTGTACATGAATTGGGTATACCTGGTCGTTACAATGTAGCCAATGCGTTAGCAGCTTGTGCGATTGCTATTACAGCTGGATGTCGTCCTCAAGATCTGGCTGATGTCTTACGTGATTTCCGAGGTGTAGAACATCGCTTAGAATATGTAAAAGAACATGATCAAGTGCAGTATTATAACAATTCCAAAGCAACCAATGCCAAAGCAACGATTACAGCATTATCCGCTTTTCAAGATAAAGGCATTGTGCTGATTGCTGGTGGTCTGGATCGTGGTTCTGATTATAAGGATTTGTTACCTGTATTTCAGCAACAGGTTAAAGCGTTAGTTGTTTTGGGACAGACCCGTCACAAATTAGCTAAAGTAGCAGAACTTGCAGGAATTACAAAAGTGCAAATTATCGAAGAATCAGAGCAACCAGAACTAGCTATCAAGCAAGCAGTAGAGCAAGCGGCAATGTTTGCTGAACCGGATAATATTGTATTATTATCTCCTGCATGTGCAAGCTGGGATATGTTCTCGTCTTATGAAGAACGTGGTCGTGCTTTTAAAGAAGCTGTACACCAGCTATAAGGTTCAACTGAGATAAGTAGCATAAAACGTACATCTACTTTACAATAGATCATTCAGCTACTTAACGAATAAATAACAATAATGAAATTTGAATTAAGGAGGTGATTTATCATGCGGGTCGTATTGACCGGCGGAGGTACAGGTGGTCATATCTATCCAGCACTTGCGATTGCTCAGCAGTGTGAGACCGAAGGATTAGATGCTGAATTTTTGTATATTGGTGGCAAAAGAGGATTGGAAAACAAAATTGTTCCTGAAGAAAAAATCCCTTTTGAATCTATTGATATTACCGGTTTTAGACGCAAGTTATTTTCTTTAGAAAATTTCAAAACGATAAATCGCTTCATTCAGGGTGTGAAAACTTCAAAACAGTTACTTAAAGAATTTAAGCCTGATGTAGTCATAGGAACAGGTGGCTATGTATGTGGACCTGTAGTATATGCCGCTGCCAAGCTTAAAATACCAACTATTGTACATGAGCAAAATGCGATTCCTGGATTAACGAATCAATTTTTGAGTGGATATGCAAGTACAGTAGCTGTAAGTTTTCAAGATTCAGTGAATCGTTTTCCGCGTTCAAAGCATGTGATGTTTACAGGCAACCCGCGGGCGACTATGGTACAAAATGCAAATCGTGAACGTGGACTTGCTTCCTTAGGTCTACCTGCTGATGCACAGATTGTATTAGTTGTAGGAGGTAGCAGGGGCGCTAGAGCACTTGTAGAAGCAATGGTTCAAATTGCTCCTTTGCTCAAACAAAACAATCCAGCAGTACATTATGTATTTGTAACAGGCGAAATTTATTACGAAGAAATTCGTGAACGTATTCGAGATGCTGTAGGATCATTTCCTTATTATCTTCATGTACTTCCGTATATTCCTAATATGCCCGAAGTTCTAGCAGCTACTTCGTTGTTAGTCGGTCGTGCAGGTGCTTCTTCGTTGGCTGAGGTCACTTCATTAGGTACGCCATCTATATTAATACCGTCACCTAATGTTACAAATAATCATCAAGAAGCTAATGCTTGGGCTTTACAAAAAGCAGGCGCAGCAGAAGTATTATTAGAGCGTGAGTTGACAGGGGAATCATTGTTAGCTCGAATAGATAAAGTAATGAGTGATGAAGAGGTTAGACAGAACATGTCCAAAGCAGCAACAAGCTTGGGTACACCTCAATCTGCATTTTTGATTGTTGAAGAAATGAAGCGTTTGTCAGGTGTTCTGTCCCGCTAGAAGGGGGAAGTTAACAAAATGCAGCAGTGGATGAATCTTTTATCCCAGCATGCTGTCGGTCAAGTTCTTATCAATGAACCGTTAGCAAAATATACAACATGGAGAATTGGCGGCCCTGCTGATGTACTGGTGATACCCAGCAATCAAGATGAGCTAAGTACACTTATGACTATTTTGCATGAGCATGATATTCAATGGACACAGCTAGGACGAGGTTCTAATCTTTTAGTCGCAGATAAAGGAATTCGCGGAGTGGTTATCAAATTAGGCGAAGGTTTTGATTACGCTAGATTTGAAGAAGATCGGATTATCGCAGGTGGTGCACACTCTGTCGTCAAACTTTGTGTTTTAGCTGCTAAAAAAGGATTGTCTGGTCTTGAATTTGCTGGCGGTATTCCGGGGTCTGTAGGTGGCGCTGTCTATATGAACGCAGGAGCTCATGGATCAGATACATCTAAGATTTTGCAGTCTGCTCGAATAGTTCTTCATGATGGACAAATCGTGAGCTATAGCGTAGAAGATATGCAATATGCTTACCGTCATTCGATTTTGCAAGAACAACCTGGAATCGTTGTTGAAGCCTCATTTCAAATGAAAACAGGCGATCGCGATACCATTATGGCTGAAATGAATAAACATAAAGATCGTAGACGGATTACACAACCTTTACAGCAACCTTCAGCAGGAAGTGTTTTCCGCAATCCACCTGGAGATCATTCTGCTCGCTTAATCGAATCAGCAGGACTCAAAGGGTACCGGATTGGTGGAGCCGAAATATCGACTCAACATGCTAACTTTATTGTAAATGTGGGACAAAGTACCGCAGCTGATGTATTAGAGTTAATATCACATGTGCAACAAGAAGTATCTAAACAGTTTGGCGTACAACTTCAACCTGAAGTATATCTGATGGGTGAAAAGTAAAAGTGAACCGTATCAAACCGTAGCCAAAGCACATTTAGGTATTCAGCATTCTGCATGATATAATGACAAAGACTTTATTTCAGACAAGTGGATGACTGAATTCAGTTGGTACAAAAGACTATATTGAATAAAACCTAAAAAAGATTTGTGGAGATCGCTATGGTAAAGCAAAAATTAACTGTTATTCCAAATAACAAACCGGCTGGCAATCGGAGACCTTCTTTTAATCCAAAAATAACTCGTAAAACGCGACTGATTATTTTATTGTCGCTTATCCTTTTAGTCGTAATCGGAATTGTATTTTGGTTTTCGCCTATTGGTAAAATATCTCAGATCACGTTTAAAGGAAATACGTTTACAGCCAAAACCGATTTGTTAAATGTAAGTGGATTGGCGAAAGGAAATGCTTTTTTTGGTACATCGGCTACAACGATCGAAAAGCGATTATTAACGATCAGTTCGATCCAAGATGCAGAAGTAATCAAGCATTTTCCAGGTCAAATTGATGTGACGATCAAAGAATATCCTGTAGTTGCTTATGAACTGCAAGATTCAGGAGAACTCACAGCTATTTTACAAAGTGGAGCTTTGGTAAGAGCAGATACACGCGGAGTGGCTGTTGAAAAACCTGTGCTTACAGGATGGTCTGATTTTGAAGCTCAGAAAGTGCAATTATGCAAAGTATTAGGGACTATTCCTAATGAGTTGTCTTCTGATATTTCTGAAATTAGTCCTTCACCAACGCCTTCGTTTCCAGACCGGATCAAAATCTATACACGTTCTCGCTTTGAAGTGATCACAAGTGTGTCACTTTTGGCAGACAAAGTAGAGTATCTAAATCAGGTTATCGAGACTCAACCGCCAGGTGTCATTACAATGCTTGAAGCAGATGCCTATACGCCTTTCAACCCGGAAGACGTAGCAGATCAGGAAGTTGCACCGTAAGATTTAGCCTTTTGTAATCGATAAATGCGAACGTTTTGTAAAATCATATAGATACAATACTTTCTGCAATGACCGAAAGATGCTAGAATGAAAGTTGTAGATATTAAAGTTTTGTAAACTTTTAAAAATTTACGGTGAAAATAGCCTACCTGATCGTTTTTTCTTCAACCTTTTTATAATGCAAACCAGTGTTCAAAAAGTTTGGAGAAAAAAGAGGGAAAGCATATGTAATGTTGAATATTAATGTAGAGAGCAATTTTGGGAAACAATTTATTTCGGAAATTCAATTTCCAACACATAATGGTGTGATTCTAAAATATTCGAATACACCGTTTTTATTACAGGATAGCGGGAGGTGCCTAGGGCTTGAGCAACAATGACATCATTGTTAGTTTGGACATCGGTACATCCAAAGTTCGTGCTATTATCGGGGAAATCAACAATGGAACCTTTAATATTATTGGAGTTGGATCTGCCGACTCGGAAGGAATTCGCAAAGGTGCGATCGTAGATATTGATCAAACTGTGCAATCCATCCGTAGTGCTGTTGATCATGCTGAGCGTATGGTCGGCATTCAGATATCTGAAGTTATCGTTGGTATTTCAGGCAATCATATCGGACTTCAAACGAGCCACGGAGTAGTTGCCGTATCCAATGAAGATCGTGAGATTGGTGAAGAAGATATCGAACGTGTTTTGAAAGCGGCAGAAGTAATCGCTCTGCCACCTGAACGGGAAATTATTGACGTTGTTGCTAAACAGTACGTGGTAGATGGGTTAGAAGGAATTCAAGACCCGCGCGGAATGATTGGTGTTCGTCTAGAAGTAGAAGCTACTATTATTACAGGTGCTAAAACTTCGATCCATAATCTTCTTCGTTGTGTAGAAAAAGCAGATTTGCGTATCAAAGATCTTGTATTGATTTCATTAGGTGCAGGTCAATTGGCTTTGTCCAAAGATGAAAAATCGATGGGATCGATTCTAGTTGATATTGGTGCAGGTTCATCTACTATTGCAATCTTTGAAGAAGGTTCGCTTAAAGCGACATCAACTTTACCGATTGGTGGAGAATTTGTAACGAACGATATCGCTTATGGATTACGCACATTAACAGAGCATGCTGAAAAAGTAAAACTGAAATATGGTTGTGCATTGATAGATGATGCTGCATCTGATGTAGTATTCAAAGTTATGCGTATTGGCAGTAACGTAGACAAAGAATTTACACAGCAAGATTTAGCAGCCATTATTGAGCCTCGTGTGCAAGAAATTTTTCAACTGATTCGTCAAGAAGTCACAAGACTCGGTTATCAAGAGCTTGCTGGTGGTTATATACTGACAGGAGGTACAGTTTCAATGCCGGGCGTTTTGGAAGTAGCTCGCGAAGAACTGGCAGCTTCTGTAAGAATAGCAGTTCCTGATTATATTGGTGTACGTGATCCTGCTTATACAAGCGGGGTAGGCATTTTGTACAATGTCATCCGCAATATCCGTGGTGGTGGAAGCACGGCTGGAGCTAACAAAAAAGCACCAGCACGTAACAAAACAACCTCGACCCCGGAAAGCAGTGCCAAGCCGGGCTTGATTGAACGGTTAAAAAATATGTTCAGTGAGTTTATATAAGCTAGAGTTCAATATTATATTGAAACAAGCTATTCATGGACAACGAGGGGGAGATGGGAAAGTATGTTAGAATTTGATTTCGAAATGGAAAGCCTAGCCCAGATCAAAGTCATCGGTGTAGGTGGCGGCGGAAGTAATGCTGTTAACCGTATGATTGAGAATGGTGTTCAAGGCGTGGAATTTATAACAGTTAATACTGATGCTCAAGCATTGCACTTGGCTAAATCTGAACACAAATTGCAAATCGGTGATAAACTGACACGCGGTTTGGGTGCAGGAGCTAATCCAGATGTAGGTAAAAAAGCAGCTGAAGAATCTCGTGACCTGATCATGAGCACTCTTAAAGGTGCAGATATGGTATTCGTTACTGCGGGTATGGGTGGCGGAACAGGAACAGGTGCAGCACCGGTTATTGCTGAAATCGCTAGAGAATGTGGCGCATTAACAGTAGGTGTGGTAACACGTCCATTTACATTTGAAGGACGTAAGCGTTTTTCACAAGCAGAACTAGGTATCGAAGGATTGAAAGAAAAAGTCGATACATTGATCGTTATTCCTAATGATCGCTTGCTTGAAATTGTAGATAAAAAGACACCGATGTTAGAAGCTTTCCGTGAAGCAGATAATGTGTTGCGTCAAGCGGTACAAGGTATCTCTGATCTAATTGCTGTACCGGGACTAATCAACCTTGACTTTGCCGATGTAAAAACGATCATGACTGAGCGTGGTTCAGCTTTGATGGGTATTGGTGAAGCTACAGGAGAAAATCGTGCAGCAGAAGCAGCACGTAAAGCGATTATGAGTCCATTGCTTGAAACTTCGATCGAAGGTGCACGTGGTGTGATTATGAATATCACTGGCGGTAACAACCTTTCCTTGTATGAAGTCAATGAAGCAGCAGAGATCGTTATTTCAGCTTCTGATCCAGAAGTAAATATGATCTTCGGTGCGATTATTGATGAAGACCTCAAAGAAGAGATCAAAGTTACTGTTATCGCAACAGGATTTGAACACAAACCAGCACAACCATTGCCACCGGTACGTCGTCCGTCTCAGCCTGTCGATGAATCTACACCTGCTGCACCAACCAATGCAGAAGACAAAGCTCCGACATCACGTCCGTACAACAATACAAATACTACACAACCTAGTGGAGATCAGTTGGATATTCCAACATTCCTACGCAATCGTTCTCGTCATAAAAACGATTAGGTGCTAGCAATATAATGATTATGCGAAGGGCTTGTTTTCTACGGAAAACAGGTCTTTTTCATTTGAGTATATGTGGAGTTGAATCTACAGCTATTCTCTTTGATGGAATAAGTTGAAAAGATGAGTTACAGGTTGAATAGTTGTATGATTGAAGTAAGATACAGTTATATTCAATATAGTTAAAATATTTTGTTTACTATGAGGTGTATACATGGAGAAGTTTGTAAGCCGTATGATAGATAGCGGACCTGAATTATTTGAGTTAGATACTTCTGCCTATAGTCAAGGAATCACAGCAGGATTTACCGGACGTAAAGGTGGAGTTAGTCAAGCGCCTTATGATTCTTTTAATTTAGCGTATCATGTAGAAGATCAACCGGAAGATGTATTGCAAAATCGCAAACTATTATGCGATGAATTAAAGTTTGATTATACTCACTGGGTATCTGGTGAACAGGTACATAGTAATCATATAGAGATCGTTACAGCAGAACATGCAGGCAAAGGTTGGCTTGATCGAGAAAGTGCTTTTCAAAATACCGACGGATTAATCACGAATGTACCAGGTATCTTGTTAACTTCATTTTATGCAGATTGTGTACCGCTGTACTTTATAGATCCTGTACAACAGGTCGTAGGGCTTGCTCATGCAGGTTGGAAAGGCACTGTCGCTAATATTGCAGGTGAAATGATCGAAGCGATGAGAACGCAATATGGAAGTGTTATATCTGATATCCATACTGCGATAGGCCCTTCTATCGGTGGGGAAAGTTATGAAGTCGATGATAAAGTGATGGATGCCGTAAACGTTTGGAAAAGCAAGTTAATGGGTAATGGTGAACAACCTCTTTATGCCCGTCCGGGTGATAATGGTAAAACTTGGCTAGACCTCAAACAATTAAATCGACAATTCATGATTTTTGCAGGAATTCCTGCTGACCATATCGAAATGAGTAATTGGTGTACTTACCGTAACCATGATCTTTTTTTCTCGTATCGAGCTGACGGAGGAACAACCGGCAGAATGGCGAGTTGGATAGGTATAGAAACGGAGTGAAATACAGTTGGGATTACAAGAACGAATAGAGCAAGTCGAACAACGAATTCATCAAGTCTGTGAACGAAGCGGACGCAAGCGTGAAGACATTCAGCTTGTAGCTGTAACCAAATATGTTTCTGTTGCCAAAACGGCGGAGGTACTAGATGCAGGTCTATTACATCTAGGAGAAAATCGCTGGCAAAATGCTGAAGATAAATGGAATCAATTACACGAACGTGGAGTGTGGCATTTTATCGGTCACTTACAAACCAATAAAGTAAAAGATGTAATTGGCAAATTTGAATATATTCATTCCTTAGATCGCTTATCACTAGCAAAAGAAATACAAAAAAAAGCAAGTTCTATGGATATTCGTGTTAAAGTATTAGTACAAGTTAATATCTCTGGTGAAGAATCCAAATATGGATTGCCACCGGAGCAAGTGAATTCGTTTTTTGAAAGTATTGCTTCGTTCTCAAATCTAGAAGTAGTAGGTTTGATGACGATGGCTCCAGAAGTTGATGATGCAGAAATGACACGTCCTGTTTTTCGAGGACTTCGTGAATTAAAAGATGATATCAATAAGCGTGGATTAACTAAAAATCCACTAACACATTTATCTATGGGCATGTCGGGTGATTTTGAGATTGCTATAGAAGAAGGCGCTACACTAGTGCGACTGGGTTCCATATTAGTAGGGAAAGAGGAGGATTAACGATGGGAGTAATGAATCGCTTTATGAACTTCTTAGGGCTTCAAGAAGAAGAGGAAATTGTTGAGCGCGAACAGATTATGGATGATGATGAAGAACCTCGTGAAACCTCTGGCACAGAATTACGTAAGAACAATAGAGCCAGCAATGTAGTTAGTATTCATTCTCAGAAAAATGTAAAAGTGATTTTGAATGAGCCGCGCAGTTATGATGAGGCTCAAGATATTGCAGACCATTTGCGATCTCACCGATCGGTTATCGTCAATTTACAGCGTGTTCGTATCGATCAAGCGACACGTATTATTGATTTTATGAGCGGTACCGTCTATGCACTTGGAGGCAGTATTTCAAAAATCGGGGGCAACATTTTTCTGTGTACACCGGATACCGTCGAAATTGAGGGCACGATCGCTGAAATTTTAGGCGAAGATTACGAATATAACAAGATGAGGTGACGCAATTTTGGAAACGGCTTTTGCAGTTTTAAATGCTTTATATCGAATCTACACGTATATGATTATTATTTATATTTTGCTGTCCTGGTTGCCTAGCGCGCGTGAAAGTTCTTTTGGGCAAATTTTGGCACGATTAGTAGAACCTTATCTTGCTCCTTTCCGTCGCTTTATACCACCGATTATGGGAGCAATTGATATATCTCCGATTGTAGCTTTATTCGTATTACAATTGGCATTTAGCGGATTAGTATTTTTATTAAGAAGTCTTATTTACTAATTTTAATTATTTTGTAACAAACAATCTATTACACTTGCTCTAAATATGAAAGGTATGAACAACATCATGCAAAGCAATATTTATCATCATTTTCATCCAGATGAGCGAGAGTTTGTGGAACGGGCTGCGGAGTGGATCGATAACGCAGCCCGTTATCATGAGCTAAAGCTGACCGATTTTTTAGATCCACGTCAAGCTTATATTCTGAATATTCTCGCTGCTCGTAATCTAGATGTGCATATTCGTTTGGATGGAGGATCAGAACATTCAGAACGTAAACGTGCCGTCATCGGACCGGATTATATGGATTTGGATAACGAAGATATGCAGTTATCAGTATTATCGATCACGCCAGAAGGGCGTAAATTCGCTGATTTGGAACATGGCGATTATATGGGTTCTATTTTGGGACTGGGGATCAAGCGAGGTAAAATTGGAGATATCCACGCGTTGGCGGATGGTTGTCATACGGTGGTATCGTCTGAGATTGCTTCTTATTTGCATTTAAATTTAACACAAGTTCATCGCTTGCATGTAATGACAGAGATTTTACCGATTACTGAATTACAGGTCGCTACTCCAGAATTGCAATCGATGGAGCTAACTGTAGCTTCTTTACGCTTAGATGGGATAGCAAGTGATGTATACCGACTAAGCCGTAGTAAAATCCTGGTGCCAATCAAAGCGGGACGTTGCCGTGTGAATTGGAAAGTAGAAGAAAATCCTTCTCATGCTTTGCAACAAGGCGATATGATTTCTATTCAGGGGCTTGGTCGCTTTAAAGTATTAGAAATGGATGGAATTACAAAAAAAGGAAGATATCGAGTCAAAGTAGGTAAATTTGTTTGATAAAGAATAGAATAGGCTTCTATTTAAATCGTGAATATACAGCAAATTTATTTATTTTTTAACGTCTTTGGCAGGGATATATCCTTATGCGTCGAAATGAAGTATCATAGCAATAACGAGGCAATTCAACGGCCTAAACATTACAGGAGGTGTCCAACATGCCATTAACCCCGCTGGATATACATAATAAGGAATTCTCGCGTCGTTTGCGTGGTTATGACGAAGACGAAGTGAATGAATTTCTAGATCAAGTGATCAAAGATTATGAAGGGGCGATTCGTGAAAACAAAGAACTGCAAAGTCAGTTAATGTCTATTCAAGAACGTCTGGATCATTTTGCAAATCTGGAAGATACGTTGAGCAAAACGATTATTGTTGCTCAAGAAGCGGCAGATGAAGTTCGTAACAATGCGAAAAAAGAAGCTCAATTGATTATTAAAGAATCCGAGAAAAATGCGGATCGTATTATCAATGAGTCTTTATCCAAATCTCGCAAAGTTTCGATGGAAGTAGAAGAACTCAAAAAACAAGCTTCTATTTACCGCACACGTTTCCGTACATTGGTAGAAGCTCAATTAGAGCTACTTAGCCAAGATGGATGGGATGCTTTGGAAAATCAAACGCGTGAACTTCAACGCACAAGCAATGAACGTGATCGTGAAAGAGATCGTCTAGAAGATCGCGATCGTGACCGCGATAGAGACAGAGATCGTGATAGAGACCGCGATAACGAAGAACAACATAGTTCAGGTGATTTGTACTAAGGTTACAGGTTCTAAGTTGACATTTATAGTCTAAAGCGCTATAAATATTCTATAACTTTATTTCAATTGATTCGTGTAGACGAATATAAATATGAACATCAACATTCATTGATAGGGTCAGTAAATTATACATCGTGTTCACAGAGAGTTGGCGGTTGGTGCAAGCCAATGAACATCGTATAATTGAATATCCCCCTGGAGAAGCGAGGCTGAACGAGCATCAAGTAAGCCAAGCCGGAGTGCCAACCGTTACAGAGGCACCGCATCATTTGTGCGGATCTAAGGTGTCACTTCACCTGAATACAGACAAAACAGTAGAAATACTGAATTTTAGTTTGTATAGATGTATAAAGGTCGAAGTGAAACAAGGGTGGTAACGCGAGCAACCTCGTCCCTTTTATGGGATGGGGTTTTTTGATGTTTTCATACGGGATAGTTAGAGTGCATTCGATATTAATAGATGGGGAAGGATGACAAAATCATGCAAAGAGTCGATGTCAAAGAAAAAGCACGCACACGTGATTTACGGATTTTAAATAAATGGAATGAGGAAAATACATTCCAACGTTCGATTCAGAATCGGGAAGGTAAGCCTAACTTCGTTTTTTATGAAGGTCCACCAACAGCAAATGGTAAGCCACATATCGGTCACGTTTTGGGACGTGTCATCAAAGATTTTGTAGGTCGTTATCAGACGATGAAAGGATACCGTGTTGTTCGTAAAGCAGGATGGGATACACATGGTCTTCCTGTTGAACTAGGTGTTCAGAAAAAATTAGGAATCTCTCACAAACATGAAATCGAAGAGTATGGTGTAGAGAAATTTATTCAAGAATGTAAAGCAAGTGTATTTGAATATGAGCAACAATGGCGTGATCTTACATCTGGGATTGGATATTGGACTGATCTAGATCATCCATATGTAACGCTTGAAAATAACTATATCGAAAGTGTGTGGAACAATCTTGCGACGATTCATGATAAAGGTCTATTGTATCGTGGACACCGTGTAAGTCCATATTGCCCTGATTGTCAGACAACACTGAGTTCTCATGAAGTTGCTCAAGGATACAAAGATGTCAAAGATTTGAGCGCAACAGCGAAGTTCAAGCTTGATGACAGCGGTGAGTATGTTCTTGCTTGGACAACAACACCTTGGACATTGCCTTCTCACGTTGCTTTAGCAGTTAATCCAGATATGGATTATGTACGTGTAAGTCAAGATGGAAGTGTATATATCGTTGCTAAAAATTTGGTAGACGATGTGATGAAAGATGGTAAAGGCGAATACGAAGTACTAAGCACATTAAAAGGTGCAGAATTAGTAGGCAAAACGTATGCTCCGCCATTTAACTATTTTACAGCAGAAAAAGCGAACATCATTCTAGGAGCAGACTTTGTTACCGATGCAAGTGGTACAGGTATTGTTCATATGGCGCCAGCACATGGTGAAGATGATTACCGTGTATGTCGTGAAAATGGTATTAGCTTTGTGAATATGGTAGATCTAGAAGGTAAATTTGTAGCTGAAGTGACTGATTTTGCAGGTCGTTTTGTAAAAGATTGCGATATCGATATCGTGCGTTTGTTGTCTGAAAAAGATCGTTTGTTCAGCAAAGAAAGATATGAGCATACGTATCCATTCTGCTGGCGTTGTGATACACCACTATTATACTATGCAATGGATAGCTGGTTTATCCAGACGACAGCCGTTAAAGAACAATTGATCGCTAACAATAAAGAAGTAGATTGGTATCCAGGTCATATCCGTGATGGACGTTTTGGTAAATTTTTGGAAGACTTGGTGGACTGGAATATCAGTCGTGATCGTTATTGGGGTACACCGCTTAACGTATGGGTATGTGCAGAAACAGGTGAACAGTTTGCACCGCACAGTATTGCAGAACTTCGCGCGCGCGCGATTGGTGATGTGCCTGAAAATATCGAATTACACAAACCGTATGTAGATGATATCAAAGTACGTAGTTCATGTGGTCAATATGAGATGTTCCGTACACCGGAAGTGATCGATGTATGGTTTGATAGTGGATCAATGCCATTTGCGCAACAGCATTATCCTTTTGAAAATCAAGATACATTCCAAGAGCAATTCCCGGCAGATATGATCTGTGAAGGTATCGATCAGACCCGTGGTTGGTTCTACAGTCTACTTGCGGTATCTACATTAATCACAGGCAAAGCTCCTTACAAAGCAGTTATGGCGACAGGTCATGTATTAGATGAACAAGGACAGAAAATGTCCAAGTCTAAAGGAAATGTAATCGATCCGTGGGAAGTCATTGATGAATACGGAACAGATGCTTTCCGCTGGGCATTGCTATCTGATAGTGCGCCATGGAACAGTAAACGTTTCTCTAAAGGTATCGTAGGTGAAGCGAAATCCAAAATGGTGGATACACTTGTAAATACACATGCATTTATGACATTGTATGCAACGATTGATGGATTCGATCCAGCAGAACATCCTTTCCAACCGTCAGAGCATAAGTTGGATCGTTGGATTCTATCTCGTCTGAACAGCTTAATCAAGCAAGTTGAAAAAGGGCTTGCTGTAAATGATTTCTTAAATGCTTCCAAAGCGATCGAAGCTTTTGTAGATGAATTGAGTAACTGGTATATCCGTCGCTCGCGTGACCGTTTCTGGGGTAGTGGTCTAACAGAAGACAAATTAGATGCTTACCGTACTTTAACAGAAGTCCTATTAACGACAGCTAAATTGATTGCACCATTTACACCAATGTTAGCGGAAGATATCTATCTTAACCTCAGCAGTGGCGAAAGTGTGCATATGGATGATTATCCTGTTGCCAATGAAGACTTGATCGATCTTGAGTTAGAACGTGATATGGAAACAGCTCGTCGCATTGTCGAACTAGCACGTAATGTACGTAATGAGACAGGTCTCAAAACACGTCAACCTTTATCTGAATTGATCGTGTCGCTGGACAAAGATTTTGATTTGACCAGCTATGAATCAATCATCAAAGACGAGATCAACGTGAAAGGTATTCATACCGAAACCGATGATTCTGGATTTGTAGACTTTACATTGAAATTAAACCTTAAAGTAGCCGGTAAAAAATATGGTAAAAATGTAGGCTTCTTGCAAAACTTCTTCAAAGGCATGTCTGTAGAAGAAACACGTAAAGTGGTTGAAGATGGATTCTTGCATATTCTTTCACCAGAAGGCGAAGAGCTACAAGTGACGAATGAAGAATTATTAGTAGAGAAAAAAGCGAAGTCTGGATTTGCTTCTGCTTCAGGGTATGGTCTAACAGTGGCACTCAATACAGATGTAACACCTGAACTTGAGCAAGAAGGATGGGTACGTGAAATTGTACGTGCGGTTCAAGACTATCGTAAAAAATTAGATCTACCTATCGAAAAATACGTGAATTTAACGTTATCTGTGAACGATGATCTTCGTCAAGCAATCCAAACATTTGATCATGTATTACGTGAAAATGTATTGGTTAACGATGTAGCATTTGCTACTGAAGAAGGCATGGAACAAGTTGAATTGATGGGACAAAATGTAGGTATCCGTATTTCGTAACAAAAGACAGGATGAAGCAGATCATATATCTGATCTAACATAAGCATGGGTATGATCTATCTACTTTTATAGTAGGAAGATCATACCCATGTTTTTTTATTATAAAGGTTCTCAATAGACGACTGATTCTAGGCTGTGCTACAATAAACAAAGCTATGTTTAGTGAGGTTATCGTACTAAGCATATGGACGAGATATCTATAGGGTGGAGGATTATTGTGATATATTATGTGATTGCAATTATAGCGATTATTGTAGATCAGTTAACCAAATACTGGATCGCTACTGGAATGGAACGAGGAGATCAGATTTCAGTGATCGGCAATTTCTTTTTGATTACTTCCCACCGTAATCAAGGCGCTGCTTTTGGTATTTTGCAAAATCAACGTTGGTTTTTTGTCGTCATTACGTTAATAGTCGTTGTTGCGATTATATGGTATATCCAAAAAGTGAAATCACAACCGGATAAATTATTGCCTGTTGCTTTATCACTTGTTTTGGGTGGAGCGATTGGTAACTTTATTGATCGTGCACGTATGGGTGAAGTAGTGGACTTTTTACAATTTAACTTTGGCAGTTATACGTTTCCAATTTTCAATGTAGCTGATTCTTGTATTGTAGTTGGGGTTGCATTGATTATTATAGACGCACTGTTGGATATGAGCCGTCAGAAGAAACAAACTGCCGGTCATGAAGAGGAGAATGTTTAGTGAGTAAGCAAGATAAATCAGAGATGAATGAAGTTCAAGATAAAGACTGGGTAGAGCAAGAATTACCTGATCTAGAACATGCGGAAGAAACAGGCGAAGATGAGACAGAGATCGGTGCTGTTCAAGTGATGGAATGGACGATTGATGCAGAAGATGCTAAAACACGTATCGATAAATACATTACAGACTTATTGCCAGAAGGTTTCTCACGTTCTCAAGTACAACAGTGGATAACCGATGGCTTAGTCACAGTAGATGGCAAAGTGATCAAAGCTAATCATAAATTGATAGAAAATGAACAGGTTGTTGTTCAACTTCCTAGTCTATCTACTGTAGAAATCGAAGCACAAGATATTCCGCTTGAGATCGTCTATGAAGATTCAGATGTAATCGTAATTAATAAGCCTCGTGGTATGGTTGTTCATCCAGCAGTCGGTCATTCTTCTGATACGTTGGTTAATGCTTTGATGTATCATTGCAAAGACTTATCAGGTATTAATGGCGAAGTTCGTCCCGGTATTGTGCATCGTATTGATAAAGACACAACTGGATTATTGATGGCTGCCAAAAATGATAAAGCGCATGCTTCATTATCAGAACAGCTCAAAAATCATACCGTTACCCGTAAATATATTGCACTGGTTCATGGTAATATAGAACATGATCAAGGCACTATTGATGCACCGATTGGTCGCTCTAGCCAAAATCGTAAAATGTTTACCGTTACCGAGAAGAATAGTAAGCATGCTGTTACTCATTTTGTAGTGACAGAGCGTTTTGGCGATTTTTCATTAGTAGAGCTTCGTCTTGAGACAGGACGTACTCACCAAATACGTGTGCATATGAAATTTATCGATCATCCGTTAGTTGCTGATCCAATGTATGGACGTGTAAGAGCCAAAGCTTCTACACTAGATGGACAAGCTCTGCATGCGGCTGTACTTGGTTTTGTTCATCCAACTACAGGGGAATATTTAGAATTTCAAGCACCTATCCCTGATGATCTGGAACAAATATTGTTATCATTGCGTAATCGTTAATAAGTATTTTCATTTTAGAAGTCAGTCTGATATTCAGATTGGCTTCTTTTTTATATCTATGCATATGTAAAAGAGCAAAAATGTTTAAGGTTAAAGTTAATCACTATGAATAATTTATGAATAAAAAATGATAATAATGATATATTTACTTATAATTGTGGATATTTATTCGTATATATTGTATAATTATGATTATTGAAACAAAGTATGACTATTCTTTTACAACTATATAATCATTTCTTCATCATCCCACGGTAAGTTGTGCGGTTGACAGGTAGTGTTGTTTCTGTCATAATTCATTTCAGATGAATAAGCACCTTTAATTCAGTCCCGTGAGACTGGCAAGGTAACGTGAACGATGTTCACTGTAGGACACCCTCTGTGTGGAGTGGTGCATACTACAGTGCGTCTGAGTATGACTGTCATGACGTGTGTCTATGACTACAGACTCCTTGCCGTTTTAGGGCAGGGAGTCTTTTTTATACCCTGACCGAAGAACGTGCAATAGAGTCAAGCAAGAGTATGAACCAGACACGCGTTATGATGTTGACCACGGGGCCCAGGGTGTACACAACCTGAGGAGGCTAACGATAATGAGCACAGAGACTCGCATTATCATGGATGAAACAGCAATCCGCCGCGCACTTACACGTATTGCACATGAGATTTTGGAGAAAAATAAAGGGATTGAAGATTGTATTCTGATTGGGATTCGTACAAGAGGTATTTACCTGGCACAACGGATCGCAGAACGTATTCAAGAAATTGAAGGTAAACCTGTTCCTTGTGGTGAGCTGGATATTACAGGATATCGTGATGATCAAGACAATGGACGTCCTACAGATATGAATAGCAGTACGATGCTAACACCTGCTAATCTAACGATTCGTAACAAAAAAATTATTTTGTTCGATGATGTACTGTACACAGGTAGAACGATTAGAGCCGCTATGGATGCACTAATGGATTGCGGACGACCTGAAATGATTCAATTAGCAGTCCTTGCAGATCGAGGACATCGTGAACTTCCGATTCGCCCGGATTATATCGGCAAAAACGTACCAACTTCCAAACTGGAAGAAATCGAAGTACGACTAAGCGAAATCGATGGTAGCGATCAAGTCAATATTATGCAACATCGTGAGGTGACTGCATGATTATGACAACTACTACATTGAAACAACGCAGTCTACTGGGTCTCAAAGGTATGAGTCAACCGGAGTTAGTTTCAATACTCGATCGAGCAGCTTATTGGGATGCACATACAGAGAAGCAAGTGTCTGTTTTGCAATCACGCTTTGTAGCGAATATGTTTTTTGAAAATAGTACACGTACACGTTTTTCTTTCGAAATGGCTGAAAAGCGCTTGGGTGCAGAAGTGTTGAACTTCACCTCGGCAGTATCAAGTGTAGAAAAAGGCGAATCCATTTACGATACCGTTCGAACACTTGAAAGTATGGGAATTGATGCAGGCATCATTCGCTTGAAGCCCTCAGGAGTATTGCAAGAATTAGCAGAAAAAGTGAATGTACCTTTAATCAATGCGGGTGATGGTAACAATGAACATCCAACCCAAGGATTGCTTGATTTGTACACGATGCGTCAAGAGTTTGGAGAGTTAAAAGGTCTGCATGTAGCGATTGTAGGTGACATTTTGCATAGTCGTGTAGCACGCTCGAATCTCTGGGCTTTACAGACAATGGGTGCCAAAGTAAGCTTCTGTGCACCAAGCAATATGCGCGCTGATGATATCGGAGAAGTTTCTTATATCAGTATGGAAGAAGCGTTACAAGCAGATGTAGTGATGATGTTAAGAGTGCAACTTGAACGCCATGCTGTAGGCATGCTCAAGTCAGCAGAAGAATATCGCCTACAATATGGATTGACCGAAGAAAGAGCTGCCCGGATGAAACAGCATGCGATTATTATGCACCCGGCTCCAGTCAATCGTAATGTTGAGATCGATGATGCACTGGTGGAAAGTCCTAAATCAAAAATTTTCCCACAAATGCAAAATGGTGTACCGATTCGGATGGCTGTTATTGAAAGAGCCCTACGTAACTAAGCACTACGATAATCAACAATACAATTTCGGAGGTTAACAATGACACTTTTTATCAAAAATGCAAACGTATTGAACGGACAAAATGAACTGGAAATCAAACATATATGGGTAGAAGGCAGTCAGATTGAGCACATTTTTGCAGGAGATCAAAATACAGCAGCATTGCTTCAACAATATGGAGCAGGACAAGAAGTAACAGAGATCGATGCAACAGGCAAGTTAGTTACGCCAGGATTGATCGATATGCATGTACATTTACGAGAGCCTGGTTTTGAACATAAAGAAACGATTGCTACCGGAACAGCTTCAGCGGCAAAAGGTGGATTCACAACTATCGCTTGTATGCCAAATACACGACCGGTTACAGACAATGCCGATGTAGTGAAATTGGTACTGGACAAAGCAGCAGAAGCAGGGAGTGTCAAAGTACTGCCTTATGCAGCCATCACAGTCAACGAGTTAGGACGCGAATTAACCAATTTTGCAGCACTCAAAGCGGCTGGAGCTATCGGATTCACAGATGATGGTGTAGGCGTACAAAATGCACAAATGATGAAAAATGCAATGGCGCTTGCAGCATCGATGGATATGCCGGTTATTGCACACTGTGAAGATGATTCACTGGTGGTAGGAGCGGCTGTAAGTGAAGGCGAATTTGCTCGCAAACATGGTCTGAAAGGGATTCCTAATGAATCGGAAGCAATCCATGTAGGACGCGACATTTTACTAGCAGAAGCAACAGGAGTTCATTATCATGTGTGTCATGTGAGTACAGAGCAATCGATTCGATTGATTCGCTTAGCCAAATCGATCGGTATCAAAGTAACTGCTGAGGTATGCCCGCATCATTTAATCTTATCCGATGAAGATATTCCGGGTATGGATGCGAATTGGAAAATGAATCCACCTCTACGTACACCACGTGATGTAGAAGCTTGTATTGAAGCACTAGAAGATGGAACGATCGATATCATTGTGACTGATCATGCACCTCATAGTGAAGAAGAAAAAGCAAAAGGAATGGAATTAGCACCATTTGGAATCGTTGGATTCGAAACCGCATTTCCATTGTTGTATACCAAATTTGTCCAAACAGGACGCTGGACATTACAAATGCTTGTAGATCGGATGACATCTGATCCAGCTAAAGTATTCCGTTTGGCAACAGGGCGCTTAGAGCAAGGGGCTCCAGCAGATATCACATTAATCGATCTGGAAACAGAGCAAACGGTCGATCCAGCTACATTTGCAACAAAAGGAAAAAATACCCCATTTACCAACTGGACATTACAAGGTTGGCCACAGACAACGATCGTAGACGGTCAAGTCGTGTGGTCGCAGGAAGCTACGGCTTCCAAAGCATAAATATACTAAAAAATGATAAAAATATTCATTTGAATATAACTAACTTTTAAGATAGATAGAGGAGTGAAACGGGATGCAGGCAAAATTGTTATTAGAAGACGGAACATTATTTACAGGCCGTAGTTTCGGAGCAGAAGGCGAAACCACTGGAGAAGTTGTATTCAATACCGGAATCACCGGTTACCAGGAGGTACTATCTGATCCTTCATACTGCGGGCAGATCGTAACAATGACTTATCCGCTGATCGGCAATTATGGTATTAACCGTGATGACTTTGAATCGGTTCGTCCGTATATTAATGGATTCGTTGTTCGTCGACATGAGCCTGTACCTAGTAACTGGCGTGCTCAATATACGATTGATGAGTTGCTACGCGAACATGGCATTATCGGAATCAGCGATATCGACACACGCATGTTAACACGTCGTATTCGTCATCAAGGCACAATGAGAGGCATTTTGACAAGCGGATCATTATCGACCGAAGAATTGATGGAGCGTCTAAACAGTAGCGTATCGGCTACCAACCAAGTAAGTCATACATCAACTTCTCATATTTATACAAGTCCGGGTCCAAAAGAACGTATTGTACTTATTGATTACGGCGCAAAAACAGGGATTGTACGTGAGTTATCTCAACGTGGTTGCGATGTGGTTGTTGTACCTCAAGATACAACAGCAGAACAGATTCGCCGCTTACATCCAGATGGTATTCAATTATCTAACGGTCCAGGAGATCCGAAAGATGTACCAGCTGCTGTCAAAGTAATTGAAGAATTGCTTGGAGAATATCCAATCTTCGGTATTTGTCTAGGACACCAGTTGTTCGCTTTGGCTTGCGGAGCAGATACAGATAAATTGAAATTCGGACATCGTGGTGGTAATCATCCTGTCAAAGATTTGCAAACAGGTCGTTGTTATATCACTTCACAAAATCACGGATATACAGTGAAAGAAGCTTCAATCGAAGGAACAGAACTGGAAGTAACTCATATCAACAACAATGACAAAACGATTGAAGGCTTGAAGCATAAGAAATATCCAGCATTTTCTGTACAATATCATCCAGAAGCAGCACCAGGGCCTTTTGATAACGGCTATCTATTCGATCAATTTTTAACAATGATTCGTGAATATAAAGAACAACACCCTCAAAAAACGCGTCAAGCCGAAATGATGGCTGCTGTGAAAGGAGCTAACTGATATGCCTAGAAATAATGAACTCAAAAAAATACTCGTTATTGGTTCCGGACCTATTGTTATCGGTCAAGCTGCTGAATTTGACTATGCAGGTACACAAGCTTGCCAGGCACTCAAAGAAGAAGGGGTAGAAGTTGTACTCATCAACAGTAACCCTGCAACAATCATGACTGATACGAATATGGCAGATAAAGTCTACATCGAGCCTATTACACTTGAATTTGTCACTCAAATTATTCGTCAAGAACGTCCTGATGGTCTACTACCTACATTGGGTGGACAAACAGGCTTGAATATGGCTGTAGAATTGGCACGTGCAGGAGTACTAGAAAGCGAAAACGTGAAGTTGCTAGGAACTCAATTAGAATCGATCGAAAAAGCGGAAGATCGTGACTTATTCCGTGACTTGATGCGCGAATTGGATCAACCTGTTCCTGATAGTGTGATCGTAACCACACTTGAAGAATCGTTAGCATTTGCAAATGAGATTGGCTATCCAATTATTGTTCGTCCTGCGTATACATTAGGAGGTACAGGTGGTGGTATCTGTATCAATGAAGAAGAATTACGCGAAACGGTACAAGCAGGTATTCGTTATAGCCCGATCGGACAATGTCTGGTAGAGAAAAGTATCGCAGGTATGAAAGAAGTCGAGTACGAAGTCATGCGTGATGCAAACGATAACTGTATCGTAGTCTGCAACATGGAGAACTTTGATCCAGTAGGCGTGCATACCGGCGATAGTATCGTAGTTGCACCTAGCCAGACGCTTTCTGATCGTGAATATCAAATGCTACGCTCTGCATCTCTTAAAATTATTCGTGCGCTGAATATTGAAGGTGGATGTAACGTACAGTTCGCCCTTGATCCACAAAGTTATCAATACTATGTGATCGAGGTAAATCCACGTGTAAGTCGTTCATCTGCACTTGCTTCCAAAGCAACAGGATATCCAATTGCGAAAATGGCAGCGAAGATTGCAATGGGTTATACATTGGATGAAATCGTCAACCCTGTTACAGGACAAACATATGCTTGCTTTGAACCTACACTAGATTATATCGTTGCTAAAATTCCGCGCTGGCCGTTTGATAAATTTATCAGTGCTAACCGTAAATTAGGTACACAGATGAAAGCAACAGGCGAAGTAATGGCGATTGGACGTACATTTGAAGAAGCGATTCACAAAGCAGTACGTTCGCTTGAAATCGGTGTTCATCGTATTCATCTAAAAGATGCAGAACATATCGAAGATAGTGTATTAGATGAACGGTTAATAAAAGCAGATGATGAGCGTCTATTCTTGGTGGCAGAAGCATTCCGTCGTGGCTACAGCTTGGAACAGATTCAACAACTTACCAATATTGACTGGTGGTTCTTAGATAAAATTGAACGCATTGTCGCATATGAATCTGTACTTTCATCAGAAGATACATTGAGCGATGATACATTATATATGGCGAAGCGTCTTGGATTTACAGATCGTTCGATTGCGGAGTTACGCAATATCAATCATCCAGAAGATCCATTTAATAACGAACATAGCATTCGTGCATATCGTAAAGAAAATAATATGATGCCTGTATTCAAAATGGTAGATACTTGTGCCGCAGAATTTGAAGCTACTACACCATATTATTACTCTACATTTGAGACGGAAAATGAAGTAATCGAAAGCCCTAAAGAAAAAATCGTAGTGCTAGGTTCGGGTCCGATTCGTATCGGTCAAGGGATAGAGTTCGATTATTCAACTGTACATGCGGTATGGGCTATTCAAGAGTCCGGTTATGAAGCAGTCATTATTAATAACAACCCTGAGACGGTTTCAACAGATTTTAACACATCAGATCGACTGTACTTTGAACCGTTGTTCTTTGAAGATGTTATGAATGTTATCGAACAGGAAAATCCGATCGGAGTTATCGTACAGTTCGGTGGACAAACAGCGATTAACCTTGCAGCTCCATTAAGCAAAGCAGGCGTTAAAATTCTAGGAACAAGCTTGGCAAGTATTGATGAAGCAGAAGACCGCAAAAAGTTCGAAGCTTTATTGTCTCGCCTTAATATTGCACAGCCTGAAGGTAGCACAGTGCTATCGATAGATGAAGCGGTAGAAACAGCGCAAAAATTAGGTTATCCGGTACTGGTTCGTCCTTCTTATGTACTGGGTGGACGTGCAATGGAGATTGTATACTCTGATGAAGAATTATTGCTCTATATGGCAGAAGCAGTCAAAGTAAATCCAGAGCATCCGGTTCTGATTGACCGTTATATGCTAGGTAAAGAAGTAGAAGTGGATGCGATCTGTGATGGCGAAACAGTCGTTGTACCAGGAATTATGGAACATATCGAACGCGCAGGAGTTCACTCCGGTGACTCCATCGCAGTGTATCCTCCACAACATCTTTCAGAAGAATTGAAGCAAAAAGTGGTCGATATCACGATCCGTACAGCTAAAGAGCTTAAAACTGTCGGCTTGGTAAATATCCAATTCGTTATTTTCCAAAATGAAGTCTACGTGATTGAAGTGAATCCACGTTCTTCACGCACAGTGCCATTCTTGAGTAAAGTAACCGATATTCCAATGGCGAAGATTGCTACACAAGCGATTCTAGGCATTAAACTTAAAGATTTAGGATATAGCGAAGGATTGTGGAAAGAAAGCGAATATATCTCGGTCAAAGTTCCAGTGTTCTCTTTTGCCAAATTACGCCGTGTAGAACCTACGCTAGGACCTGAAATGAAATCAACAGGTGAAGTTATGGGACGCGATCTACTGTATGCCAAAGCTCTGTACAAAGGTCTAATCGGAGCAGGTATGAAAATCCCGGCAACCGGAGCATTGATTGCAACTGTAGCAGACAAAGACAAGCCAGAAGCGGTTCGCTTGCTTAAAGGATTTTACCGTCTAGGATACAAAATTATTGCAACAAGTGGTACAGCAAAAGCATTAGAAGAAGCAGGAATCAAAGTAACCGTGATTCATAAATTGACAGAAGGTGTGCCGAACATTCTGGATCTGATCCGCAGTGGACAAGCTAACTTTGTAGTCAATACCTTCACGAAAGGGAAAACGCCTGCTCGTGACGGATTCCGTATCCGCCGTGAAGCTGTTGAAAATGGTGTGGTATGTATGACATCACTGGATACGGTTGAAGCATTGCTCACAATGTTAGATACGATTAACTTCTCTTCTTACGCTATGCCGTCTTTGACTAATACAGTCACTGCAAATCCGAAAAAAGACGTTGTTAACGATATCGTAGTCGGTCAATTGGAAGATCAGGAAACGATTCTGAGCTAAAAATAAGCGACTACATCACACAAAACTAAAGTACGGCGGACCATTCTAGTGTCCGCCGTCATTTGTGTGCATATAATCGGTCTATACGACTTGTATAGTTATATTCGTATCAACCACAAATACGATATCTTCAAGGAGGTACAACAGTTGACACATTCGATCTCCCCATCGATAGCTAAGCGCTTGATTGTAGCGCTAGATTATCCTAATGTAGAAGAAGCACGAGTATTTATTGAACATCTTCAAGACATTCCATGTACGCTCAAAGTAGGCATGCAATTATTTTACAGTGCAGGACCTGATTTTATTCGTGAGTTAAAGTCAAAAGGATATTCAGTTTTTTTGGATTTGAAAATGCATGATATTCCGAATACTGTTAAAGGTGGAGCTAATAGCATCACCAAACTTGGCGTAGATATTTTTAATGTACATGCATCAGGTGGAGTACAGATGATGAAAGCGGCAGTAGAAGGTATGGAGTCTGCCCTAATAGCAGATACTGAATTAGAACGCCCTTTATTAATTGCTGTTACGCAGTTAACCAGTACGTCACAACAAGTGATGAATCAAGAAATTGGTATTCAAGGAACAGTGGAAGATGCTGTGGTTCATTACGCACGCTTAGCACAGCAAAGTGGTCTGGGTGGAGTAGTATGCTCTCCATTAGAAGTAGCGATGATTCATCAAGCATGCGGAGCGTCATTTTCTACGATTACTCCAGGTGTACGTCCGTCTGGTAGTGATATAGGGGATCAGACGCGTATATTAACGCCAGGGCAAGCGATAGCCGGTGGAAGCGACTATTTAGTCGTCGGTCGTCCGATTACCGGTGCAAATGATCCTAGAGAAGCGACACAACAGATTATAGAGGAGATGAGTTTACATGTTAACCATTGAAGAGATTCCAGCTCATATTGCATCTGCATTACTACAGATTGAAGCGGTAGCATTAAGCCCGCAAGAACCTTTTACCTGGACATCGGGTATCAAATCACCGATTTATTGTGATAACCGTCTTACGATGTCCTATCCATACATACGCGATCAGATAGCAGATGCGTTTGCTATGATTATTCGTGAGCAATATCCGGCTACAGAAGTGATCGCAGGAACAGCTACAGCAGGTATTCCTCATGCAGCTTGGGTCGCGCAAAAGTTAGATTTGCCAATGGCTTATATTCGTGACAAAGCCAAAGGACATGGTAAACATAATCAGATCGAGGGATTGATTCAATCAGGGCAAAAAGTAATTGTGATCGAAGATTTAATCTCTACAGGAGGAAGTTCGATCAAAGCGGCAGAGGCTGTGCGTGAAGCAGGAGCCGATCCATTAGCAGTACTGGCGATCTTTAGTTATCAATTAGACAAAGCTACAGACGCTTTTGCAGAAGCTAATCTGCCATTACAGACTCTCTCTAACTATACAGCCTTGATCGACAAAGCAGTAGAATTGGGCAAAATTCCAGCAGAAGATTTAGAACTGTTGCGCTCATGGCGTGAAGATCCATCTGCTTTTGGTAAATAAGTAGATCTAGATCACGATACTACATCGCGATAGTGGTAAAATAAAATCCATATATTTTGATATCATATAGAAGAGGGTATACTGCCTACAGTGTACCCTTACCTTTTAATAAACATACATATTTTGTAAAATGTAAACACGATCATGATAAAGTGAAGCATCTGCTTATACAAGATATGCAGAAAATTAACTTGACGTGAAATAGTGAAATACGGTATATTAATTGAGTCGCTGTTTATATTACATTCCAATTGAAATCGTTCTTTTGGAGATGCGGGCCTATAGCTCAGTTGGTTAGAGCTACCGGCTCATAACCGGTTGGTCGGGGGTTCGAGTCCCTCTGGGCCCATTAGAAAAAGACCCTTACATCTGTAAGGGTCTTTTTTTATAAGTAGTGATATTATCTTTTTCTACGTCGCATAAATAACATGACTAATAGCACAACAATAACAACAATTAGAATAAATTTCATAGCATATTACCTCCAAGCTTTAACCCTGATTAAGTAGTTCAAAAGAATCAGAATTATTTTTATTGATGAGAAGAGTCTTTCGTCGAAGAGTCTTTTTTAGAATCTTTACTGAAGTCCTCTTTAACTTTATCTACCGATTCGCTCACTGCTTCTTCTAGCAGATTTTCTGCGGAATGATTTTTATTAGAATCTGGATCTGGTATAGGATCTACACCCGCTCCACGTTCTTCATGGTTTTTGTACTCATCCGGTTTACTCATTATGAAGTCATCCTTTCGTCTATCTAGCTATTTTCGACATAATAGATATAATCATATTGTAAATCAATATAAAGGCTATGTTATCGAAATAAACCATTGTGACGTCAGATGAATCACAAATATAAACTTTTACTGATTTGATATGTGTATCCAAACATATTCTACAATCATAAAAAAGTACAAAAATTCACAATACATTATTTAAAATTTAATATATAATACATTTAAGTATAATTTGGGTATATAGAACTATATCTAATATTTTCTTAATGAAAGACGGTGGAGTTCATAATGAATACTTCTTCAATCAGTAATATGTTATATCAAAATGTGGGCGATGCAGCAGACCACATTATTAAAATAATAGGTGGACTTATCCACATTAATACTATTTTTATCGCTAGCAATGATGGTCTCAATAATGTGATTATGCGAGCTTACAATCGTGATGAACATCTTGTAGAAGAGGGAAGTATACTTCCTTTAGAATTAAGTTATTGCAGTCTGGTGATCAATAATGAAAAAACAAAAAGTAATATGCCTTTGATTATCGAGAATACCAATGAAAATGAATTAACACGCCATATGGATGTAACACGTTCTATAGGTGGTGGTTCTTTTATAGGATTACCGGTACGTTTGCGTGATGGTAGTATTTATGGAACGATTTGTGCATTGGATCGCAATACGTACAAGTTCAGTGAAGCTGATATTCAAACGTTAGAAACGATGACGATCTTTTTAGCTTATGTAGTAGAGCTAGAGAAGATGGTAACCGATCTTCAGCAAAAAGAAATTGAATTAGAACAAGCCCGTCTAAAAGCGGAAAAGTCAGCACAAGTGAATCGGAACCTTTTAGCTATTATGGGACACGAAATTCGCACACCGATGACCAATATCGTAGGTGTAGCTGATCTGATGATGGATTCAGAGATAGATCCACAGCAACAAGTCTATATGGATATAATTGAATCCAGTAATCAGTCGATGTTGACTTTGGTAGAAGATATTTTGAGTTTTAGTCATATGGAAGAAGGCGCAACGAAGATTGATCAAGAACCATTTGATCTCATGCATACTATTCATGAAGTGGTGACTTCACTCGGCACACCTTTGGATGACAATCCAATCGCATTGAAAATGAACACTAACCCCAGTGAACTTCCGTTGATTTATGGAGATGCATTGCGGTTGAGACAGATATTGATCAATACGCTTAATGCATTGCGTTTCAATTCTGTAGGACAATTAACATTATCAGCGTCAACAGCAATAAGCGATTCTGATAACAATGTATCATTGGATGTTACTGTTCATAATTCTCATATGACTGTAGATATCACAACGTTAGAACAGTTATTTGATTCATTAAAAGAAGCTAACGATATGTCATGGTATCAGCAATACGGTAGTATCGGTCTGAATCTGGCAATCAGTCGAAAATTAATCCATTTGATGAATGGAGAATTTGAAATGAATAGTGGAGAACAAGGAACGATTATTCGTTTTAATTTATTGTTGCCGCAGTATATTTCTTTTGAAAATGTAGATATTATATCTTAGAAAATCAACGTTTTGGTTAACTGAAAATAAAATCGTATCCAAAGTGTTGACAGTTAGATATCTAGCATGGTATGATCTTAAATGTTGGCGAAACAATCACAACAAGCGATAAAGTCAACAGGCATGAAGATGAATTTATTCATCTCAACATGTGCCGGGGTGGCGGAACTGGCAGACGCACAGGACTTAAAATCCTGCGGTAGGT
>NZ_JARUWY010000015.1:0-94232 GCF_030433815.1 Paenibacillus sp. PsM32
GTTCTAACAATACATGTATACATCATGGATATAACCGATGAGTTCTAACAATACACGTATACATCATAGATATAACCGATGAGTTCTAACAATACATGTATACATCATGGATATAACCGATGAGTTCTAACAATACATGTATACATCATAGATATAACCGACATAGAGGCGATGTACTATCAAAATCGATATCATGCAAAAAGATCAGATCCACTTCATATCAAGGGGATCTGATCTTTACTTGTTTCTACATATTTTATTTTGTTGTTTTTATGATTATCGATTTGCTTGGGATGTTATACAACAGTGGCTGGCACTTTCGTAGTTGTGCCTGCTTTAGTAACCATATTACGAGCAATCCATACTCCTGCTGCACCTGCTTGTGCTAGACCACGCGTCACGCCTGCTCCGTCTCCACCGCAATACAATCCATCAATTTCGGTTTCTAGATTTTCATCTAACTTGGGACGTGCAGAATAGAACTTCGCTTCTACACCATAGAACAATGTATGTTCAGAAGCAATCCCTGGTGTTACGCCTTCCAGCGCTTCGACCATTTCGATCAAGCTTTTCATTGTGTTGTAAGGCAATACCAATCCTAGGTCACCCGGAACAGCTTCTTTAAGTGTAGGTTCTAAGAATCCTTCATTAATTCGTTCTCTTGTCGAACGACGACCACGAAGAATATCACCGTATTTCTGTACAATCACTCCACCACTAGAAAGATCATTAGCACGACGACAAATTTCACGAGCATATTCATTAGGCTTATCAAACGGCTCTGTAAATTTGTGTGATACTAGCAAAGCAAAATTCGTATTGCTAGATCCTAGCACTGGATCCTTGAAAGAGTGACCATTGGCTGCCATAACACCACTATGGTTCTCGACTACAACATGACCGGATGGATTACTACAGAATGTTCTGACTCTTGTCCCTACCGATGTATTAAAAATAAATTTACCTTCGTATAAATGTTCATTGATCTGGCGCATCACCACATCAGATGTCTCTACACGTACACCTACATCCACCTGATTGTTGTACATTTTCAGACGACGCTTTTTCAAAATTTCAGTTAACCACGCTGAACCATCACGTCCGGGCGCAATCATTACCATAGGAGCTTCATACGTTTCACCTTTTTTGGTCATGATTCCTGTAATCTGGTGCTTGCCTTCTATCTTGGTCGTGATAATATCTTCCACTTCTGCTTTGAACACCATATCGATTCGTGAAGTCAGATAGCTATAGATCGATTTCAAAATCTCTAAGTTCTGTTCTGTGCCCAAATGACGAACTTCAGCACGTAGCAATTTCAAACCGGATGCATATCCACGTTGCTCGATATCACGAATCGTATCTGTTGTAGGATCAGTAATATTAGGAGTGGCTCCATGTTCTAGATTGATATCATCCACATAACGAATCAATTCCATCACTTTCGAAGGAGAAAGGTAATCAGTTAACCAACCTCCAAATTCAGTAGTGATATTGAATTTGCCATCGCTATAAGCACCTGCACCACCAAAACCTGCGGTTACTGAGCAAGCGGGTAGACAACCAGCATAATCCTTTTTACCAGCCGGCGGCGGGCACAATTGAATCTTCTCTTCCATGATTGGACAACTACGGCGATGAATATCATGCCCTTTGTCGATCAGCAATACTTTCCAATCCGGTGCTTGACGAGTCAATTCATAACATGCAAAAATTCCTGCTGGTCCGGCGCCTACAACAATACAATCATAATGGTTCATAATGTCCTCCTAAGATGCATAATATGGGGTCAAAGCACAAAAAATCCTGACAGTTGAATAGATATGCCAAAGCACACTATTCGTAGTCAGGAATTTATGGTCCCTTGTAGAAACCCCCAAACCTTATTTTCGGGGATATACGAATATATAAGATATAACTAAAGATTAAAATCATAATGAACAAGTTATCGAACAAAGTAAGACATTTTACTTTGCCATAATATTCATAATGTAAAATGATTACTAAACATAGCAAGAAATTTATAACATTTATACATTAAAATACCACTGTAGCGCATATCACTCTCAACAGGCTACAGTGGTATCTTACAGAAAAATAAGCGAACGGTCAAGCACTTATTTTAATAATAGTTCGTATAAATAGGATTTTTCATTCTTTAATTATCTTTTTCGAGCATAATAAACATAAATTAGCGAACATTGTCGTTTGTTATTTCTATAATCTTTCGTTCTATTTCTTAGTTATTCCTAGTCATACTTTATAAATAATTAACACCTGCTAATGTGTGACTGAAGATTGGAAGTCATCTCGACTGCCTTTATTAGCATGATAAAAAATCACATCTCCATCTTGCAATTGGAATTGAAATCCCCACGGATCATTGAACTGTTGTTGGAATCCTTCAAGTTGCCATTGATTCATTAAAGGTGCATGAATGTATTGAAGATGAGGATGATCGGTATCTCCTTTTTGGATCGTTTCGATATCAAAATTCACAATAATATAACCATCTTTTAAAAAGACCGATGAATGTTCATCTAATCCTTTAGCACTGTTGCTAGCTGGATGAGTCTCTTCATTAAGTGCTCCACTTTTTTCAGCCGATGTTTGACGATTGGTATTCGTGGAACCTACCATGTCTTGCAAAGCAGTTCCTTGTTTAACTACATATACATCTGAAGGCAAACTATATTCTCCATACCATTTCTGTACAGCTGCTAAAGAACGCATAGTATTGTTTCCTTCAGGTAAATGCTGTTGTGGCCCGATCAATGTTCGTAATGGCTGAGTCAATAATAAATGTGTAAAATTGCCGATATTTACTTTGCGCTTACGACTATTTTCTGCAAACATCGTTATCGCTTCTTCTGCACTTGTCGGAATAGTGATCGTAGTAGAAGACGATAGATCACGCTTCGATGCTACAATTTCCCAAGATAATCCGGTTAGGTTTTGCCAGATTGAAGAAGCGGCACGTTCCCAGACGATAGTCCAAAATGAAGGAGAAACTGTACTCGATTGAGCTTTGTTACCTTTGCTGCATGAAGGCGATATGGCTTGCTCTTGTAAGAGAAGATCATACATATATAATGCTGTATTTTTTAATTCTTCCTCAGCCACATGGCGAGTTGTATCATTCAAAATAGTATAGCGTTGTACCGTATCTTGTGGTGATCCCATTCGAATCAAATTGTCTGTATCTGTTGAATAATATAGATCTACAGGAAAAGAAGTCCCTCCTTGACGCGGAACATAGCGAAATGTTGGTGTAATTCGAATACCATCTGCTTCGCCGAACATATTACCTTTCGTTTTGAGATCAAATTTGAAATGATATCCTGTTTTAACAGCTAAATTTCGATAAAAAGGATGACTCCCCTGACGTACAGGCAATACATAAGGCGCTGTATTTCCGCGCGGTTCTCCATCGATGCCTTTATCTCCTACCCAATACGAAGTTCCTTGCGGTACAGTTAGATTTTGCCATGGACGAAATACGATCTGCCAGTCATAATCTGCAATATCTGTAATATGAAAATCGTACACCCGCCCTATCACTTCTACAGCTATACTTTCAACAGCTACATGGTTATCTAGAGTGATGTTAGCATGGTGTTGGACAGTAAAAGATGAAGGGGCATTTTCTGCAATCGTTCGGAATAAAACATCATATTTCCCCTCATCCACCCAGACAGGTAAAAAGAATATCGTGTCTAATTGATTAACAGGTACATCGATCCACGTATGTTTGGGAATAAATGTAGTCTGCTCTTTGTTATAGACATCAAAAGGAAATTGAACCTGCTTGGTACGTACATATTTCGCATAATTGCGATAACCGTAACCTGGATAATTTGTATGTTGTCCAGTGGTTGGAATACGCACAGAAAAAGGGCGATCCAAAATAAGAGCTGAACGATAAATATCAGGTACTGTTTTCTGATTATGCTTCTGATCATCAGATACCAATGAATAATTGACGACAGGTGTATGCACTGTGACCGGATTGATGCCATTGATCGGGAACGTCTGATTATCCCCTCCTTTAATATGACCGGGTAGCACATCATATTCGATTGTTCCGGTACTTGGTGCGTTTTTTAGATTGGTTTTGGTTTTGGGTATCATATGGTTGGGGCTATATAATATATCTTTCCCAATCATAGTAGGTGCAGGCATTGCTTTAGGTGTTGGTCCTTTTTCGATCGTTCGTGTATTATCCATAATCACTTCATTATTAAATTTCAAAAAGTCATTTTCGACCTCTACATCATCTACAGCATTTTCTGCCTTTTTCTTCATATCACTGCTTTCATCTGGAATTGTAGGACGACCACTGCCGCTTTTCGTTATATTTTTGGTACCGCCATTCTGGTTACCAGGGTTCTCAGGAGCATAGTAATTGCCAGTCGTTAACGCTGAATAAGAAGGCGTTACATAGTTGTTAGGAGAAATAATAATCTTATTATCTGCAAAAACATAGTTATTCAGCGTAGCTTGCTTAATTCCGTATACTCCCAATTGATCTATTTTCCAAAATGAATAAGGTCGCTGAATATTAAATGAGTAATTGACGTTTTTGGTATCTTTCTTCTCTCCATGATCCCATTTTAATTTGTACGTTCGCTTAACCGATATTCGATATGTACATTCGCCTGTATATTCTGTAAAGGTGTGTTGAGAAAGATAATTCAATGCAAATACATTACCATATAGACTTTCCGAAGTAGGAATCCCTTGAGCAACATCGAACATTTCGCTTCCTCGTCGATCAGCTTTGATCATCGCGGATACCATCGGATCCATGTATTTGCCAGTTAATTGCTGACCTGCTTGAGGAACCGTACATATTGCTGAAGGACCTGTTGTCGGTGGCTCTTCGGCTGCACCCACAGTGATAGTAGCACTATCTTTAAGAGTCCACGGATCTTTTGTCCAATATGCCGTAATCTGCGCTGTTCCTGTAGCATGGGCGGTGACTTCTCCAGTAGCAGGATCCACACTTGCAATCGCAGGATCAGACGACTCCCATTTCGTCTGATCTCGATGCGTTACATCAATCCAGTTATCTGTAAATTCTTGTTCATTGTAAGCTTTGGTACGCACTTCAGCAGTTAATTGTTCGGTATCATCAATCTGTAAAGTCGCATCCGATTTGACTTGAATTTCTTTCTTTTCGATGACATGTCCGGTGTAATTGATATTTAAAGGAGTATAGTATGCTACCCACAGTTTTTCTGTATCATCTGTGCGTTTTGCAAATACTCCAATTTCATTATTAACATAATCATAACCAGTTTCAGTAGAAATAACTGCAAAAATATCACCTTTTTTGTACTTTAGACTTTTTAACTTATAACTATTAATTGGAACTTCATCTATAGTTTCGAAACCTAAATCAGAAATATACTTCTGATTATAAACTTGTCCAAGTGTATCATGCATATCCTCTGGTGGATATTTTTCAACAGTAATCTTATCTGTTACTTCTGTAGGAACAGGACGAGCATTTCTTCCGGTTCCTTTTCCTTCTACTTTATAGTTGTCCATACCTTCATTTCTCGAAGCAGTCCATTTATAATCGTCTGTTTGTGTCCAGATAACTTTAGGTAGCGGTGTAGATGCTCCTTTTAAGGGTATCTTTAATGTTTGAAGCTTCGCTGGTTGTTCTGGTACTAATTCAATATTATTTGGATAATTTGTTTCTTCTGCCGAATATATTATATTTTGAGCAGAAAAAAATACAATTACAACAAAAAATAATATAAATACTGGTTTCATATTAACCGCCTTTAATTATTTGTTATCTAACACAATAAACCTTGATCCATCTGTTGTTATATAAGAAGCATCCGGACTGGATATTAAAATATTATTAGCTACCCATAAATTTGCGCCATTATTATCATTAATATATTTCTTGAATACCTCTTTTGTCTCAAATACTGGTAAAGTTGCATATCCATATTTATTAGGTAAAGTATTTTGTATAGCTGAGCCTACTGCAATTTTACTTAGACTACTATTCATATAATGAGATAGTCCGAAATCATTAGCTGTAGGGTAAATAGTTTGATTTTCAAATAATGTATAGACATTATTATAGTTATACTTTGCATCTTCTTTCCCTAAAAATACAGGTGCATAGATACCTTTTTTGTTGTTCCAATCCCGGCTATCTACAAATATCAAATAATTCAAACTTGAGTAACCTGCTCCATTACGGAATTTCATTTTTTTCCCTTGAACATTTTTAAAAGAAGTCACTCCACTACTAAATGGCGTAATTACTTCCATATTCGTTCCTGTCGTCCCTACCGCTCTTAACTCTTTCAAGCCTACAAATGAATCAGCCGATTGCTTTTGTACATTTGCTAATCGTACTAAAATCACTGCTGCTTCTGCACGTGTAGTGGTTTTGCTAGCTCCGAAAGTTCCATCTGCATATCCAGACATTAGACCTGTGCCCATCATTAGAGAGACATATGGATATTCGCTTGGATTCATAGTTTTTTTGAAATATTCTGCTACAGGTACAATAGTATTTGCTGTATCACTTAGAGCTTGCTTGTAATCTGCGCTAGATGTTGCGAGACCGGATGACATCCATTTTGCCATTTCTTTACGTGTAAGTGGTGTGGTAGACTTGAAGCCGTTTGGATAATCCGAAGGAGTCAAAAATCCTTTCGCTATCGCTTCATTCACTTCTTTTTCACTCCAGTTGCCTGTAAGATCTGTAAAAGTACCTTTGCCTTCAGCTTTCTCATTCGAAGAGACACGATCTAGCAAAACAGCAAATTCAGCGCGTGTTACTTGAGCACCGGGCTTGAATGTTCCATCTGCATATCCTTTAAAATATCCTTTTGATACAGCTTCATCGATAGCTGCTTTTGCCCAGTGAGAGGATGATACATCTTTGAATGTAGTAGCATTGGTAGTCTGCATCAACGGGCTTAACATGACTGAAAGGGTAGCTACTGCAAATAACGAACTGATTATTTTTTTCATTTTAAAATACTCCTCTATTATGTAAGATAATGGTTTATACGTACTCAACAGCAGTTACACATCTAAGCTTTTTCACAGCATTACACATCTAGGTATTTACGCCTACTTCAAGTGCCACTTGCATCATTATATGGGATAAATAGGATTCTTCCAAGTACTTATTTAGTTAGCATCTCTTTTTAAAATAAGATAAGAATACAAAAAAAGCGGACTACTCCCGATAAAAGGAATAATCCGCGTGCTTCGCGAGAATATAGGTATTAAGACATAGTTTTCATTTCCGCAAGAATACCATAGAATAAGTAAGCTGTAAACCTATTTGTCCTCTTCTTATCGAAAAAAGAGTAAACGATGCTCATTTTATTCTTCTTCTATTTCGCATAGTCTGCTCAATATTTTTTATAACACAATGCCATTCATTTTCAAATGAGCGATAAACATATCTTTGGTGGAAGGATGTTGTTCTGGATTGACCCATGCTTCTGGTTGCCACGCATTACCTGTTTTGAGTGCACGCGGACAATGGATAAAACACTCTTCTACTTCTACGATGATACCAAGTCCCATCGTTTTCCCTGTCCAATTCATCTGTTCCAGTAATTCACTGTCTTTGGTAATACGAGCATGACCGTTCACCCGTAATACTTCATTCATACCCGGAATTAGAAAGATCATACCGACTTTGGGATTCTCCAATATATTTAACAATGAATCTGCACGCCGATTACCATGACGTTCTGGAAAAATAAGTCGTTGATCGTCTAACACTTTGACAAATCCTTGTTCATCTCCGCGTGGAGACACATCACATCTGCCCTGGTGATCTGAGGTAGATAAGAAAAATAACGAAGATAATGATAAGTAGTATGCAATATGCGGATCAATAGACGCCACGGTCTTTTTGACAATATGTTCATGAGGAACACCAGTAAATGCTCTCAATTCTTCAATAGATGTAATGTATTGTTCAGATTGTTCTATGTTCGTTGCTGTTGTATCTGTAGTCTGCTTCATATTCGCCCTCCTATACTTCTCAGTTGGGTTTATCATAACAAGCTACAGTATAGGTGTCTATCTTCTACGCTGATCTCTTATTTTCTACTTCAATCTATATTCAATCTCTACGCATCCCTCGAAAAGAGTTAAAGTATAAATTAAAAGAGACAAAAGACGTGTTTAAGCTATTTATATGTTCTAAATTTTTGTAGATTCGATCTGCGATTTGATAACATTCTTCAGAAGAACGTTTGAAATAACTTCCGAAATATTTTTGCATAATACAATACACTTGATTCCCTAATTCATCGGCAGACTTCATATATGGAAGGATTTTGACAATATGATCGACTTCAATCGAGTATTCATCGGGTAAGCACCATTCAATCAAATTCATAGGATTCCAATACATGATATGTTTCTCAACCATTGTGTATATATCTTCATCAAATACCTGATTAGACTTATTGTTCATGATTAACCTCCTACCCGGATAGCTATCTATCCAGAGCGTAATCTCTTTCTCTAATTTACTCTGTTATCAGGTTGTTGAATCATAATGTGAATACTATATTTATACGTTGTACATTAATGTATTCTTTTACAAAAAGACTGACTAAAAAAAGTATCTCTTATTCTGCTTCATGTGTAAATATGGTAAAAGACCCACTTGATTGCCTATTCGTGCATTTGCAGAAATAAATATCACCAGATTCCATCCCCTTGAGAAAGGGTAAATAAAGCAATACAACACTTCATTTGCTTCATAATACTATTTCTAATACAAAAGGATGATGAATAATGGAACACGAAAAAGATGTACAAACACTATCAGATTGGTTAAACAATCATCTTACACGCACTATCATTATTGAAAAGCATGAACTTGACGATACAGATGAAGTTCATTTCACAGTGACTGAAGTCGATATTCGTAGCGAGGACAATGCTATTGATGATTATGTAGAAAGCTCTCTGATCTTACATGGAGAAGGCTCTACATCTAATGCAGATGGCGACAATGTGCCTTTGCCACAAAATACGTATGAAATTGCACTACACGATCTACGGATCGATCATATAGACGATACTCATGTTAAATTAAATACAGAACGCGCACAATATGCATTAACTGCTAAATAAGTGTCTATATCTTCGTTAAGATAGGATGCTATATATAAAGATATTTTAAAGAATATCACTACAATATATGTGCTTAGCAAAAAAACCTCTTTTGTATCAATCGATATAAGAACTTTCTTATTCGTTTGATCATAAAGAGGTTTTTTGTCGTCTTTTTTATTTTCAATTGTATAGGCAATTCTATTCATCCTCTGTGCGTTTCTACGATTTGTGACATAACCGACCTAAAACATTTGTAAAAAAAGGTTTATTTTGCTAATATCAATCCGAATATTAGTAAACGCTTACAAAAAAATACGAAGAGGGTGTATATGTTCATGTCTATGTTCAAAAAAAGCCTTAATCTTGTTTTGTTAAGCTCGTTGATGATTACACCATTGATCTCGTTACCTGCACAGACGTATGCAGCTAATGAATCGGTAGAAGTCTGGTTAACAACTGCCGATCCCAACTCGGAACCTGCTGTAGGGCTCAGTCCAAACGCTCGTCTTACCAAAAAAGCTAATATCAACTTCAGTAGCAGTACAGGAAATGCCGATTATACGATCAATGTAAATGAAGGCAAAACGTATCAGAAGATGGATGGCTTTGGTGTTTCTTTGACAGATTCATCGACATGGTTAATGAATTATAAGTTAAGCAGTGGCAAACGTGCTGAAGTAATGGAACGACTGTTTGGAAATACAGGTATAGGAATGAGCATGTTACGTCAGACGATGGGTGCTAGCGACTTTGCATGGAGTACGTATACTTACGATGATACGGCTGGAGATACTTCGCTCAGCCAATTCTCGATTGCACGTGATCTTCCTTATATCATACCTATGACCAAACAAGCACTTGCCAAAAATCCTAATCTTAAAATCATCGCTTCTCCCTGGAGTGCTCCAGCATGGATGAAATATACAACAAATGATAAAAACGGTACAGGTAAATTACAAGCGCAATACTATCCAACCTATGCGAATTATTTTGTGAAATTTATTCAAAGTTATCAGGCGCAAGGTATTCCTATCTATGCGGTAACTCCGCAAAATGAACCACTATTTGAGCCAGGACGTTATCCAGGTATGAATATGAATGAGCAAGATCAGATTGGCATGATCGGTGATTACCTCAGCCCTGCAATTAAAAATGCGGGTCTAAATACAAAAGTGATCACTTACGACCACAACTATGATAACTGGTCTTATCCGAATACAGTCATTACAGGGCTTAAAAATAGTGGCAAATCTAGCGCTGTAGCTGGTAGTGCTTTCCATCATTATGGTGGCGATTATACGGCTATGACTTCAATGCATAATGCACATCCAGATAAAGACATCTGGTTCACTGAAGGTGGATTTGGCGATTGGAATGATAAAGTCGATGGAACAACTCAAGGATTCGATAATATGATCAATGAGTTTATTGGGATTACTCGTAACTGGTCCAAATCGATTATTTTGTGGAATGCTGCGCTAGATCAAAAAGATGGGCCTAGTGTGATCGGAGATAACAATACCAACAAAGGTATGGTTACGATCCAGAACTCGGATAACAGCAACAGTAATCCAGAAGATAAAGTGACGTATAACAAACAATATTACCTGTTAGGACATTTCAGTAAATTTGTAGTGACAGGCGCTACACGTATTGATACTAATTCATCCAACGATATTCAAAATGTAGCTTTTAAAAATCCAGATGGTACTAAAGTAGTTGTATTGTATAATTCTCAAACAGCTACTAAAACAGTAAAAGTTCAGTGGAATGGTCAATCTACTAACTACACTGTTCCGGGCAAATCAGTTGTTACATTAAAATGGTAATAAATATGCTCCCTATATCTAGAATGTAAACAAATAAAAGCTCTGTCCCTTTCTTCATTCCTATGTTGGTATAGGTATGGTAGAAATGGCAGAGCTTTTTCTCTTATGCTATAGAATTTGCATAGCTTATCGATTTCGTTATGGTATTAAAATTAATTTCTCAATATGCCCTGCTGCTGATCTGCAGCCATTAAATCTTCAATTAATGGACGTTGTGCTGGATTGATCTGCTCTATATTCATTGCTTCTACCTTATAGAATACAAGCTTAACAGATTCATCATCTTCAAATCGTAACGTTTTTCCATCCGCAGCTAATTTTCCTTCCAGATCAGCAACCACATCGAAAATAAACATTACAAACACTACATCGTCTCCACCGGGATACGTATACTTCAATCGTTCTCCACTATACACAGCATACAATGTAGAAGAAATCACTTCTAACCCTGTCTCTTCTTTTACCTCGCGTAGCATCGTTTCTTCAATAGTCTCGCCTGCATGCATTCCACCACCAGGCAAACCCCAATCGTTAGAATCTGAACGCTTTTGCCATAATATACGATTTTGCTCGTCTCGAATAATCGCTCCACCGGTTACGATAATCTGTCGCTCTTGATCTGAATGTTCCATAGGATTCCCCTCTTTTCTGGATAAGATAGATTGCTTATAAATAAACGGAGTATGATTAAAAAATGCTGGTCATATCACTGTTAGTAAAATCCAACAGTATATAACACAGCATTAAGTTTGTATCCATCATTTTATTGTAGATCACCATCATAATAGCTTATTCCACTGTAAATAGTGTATAAATAAGCTTACTTTTTATCTTTTAATAATTTTTCACGCTCTGCATACATGTCCGGCAAGTGATCTTGTAACTTCGGATTCGGATCAGGATATGATAAATCCAAATCTTCCAATGTACGCACTACTATTTGTAACACTGCTAGATCACGATACCAGCGATTATCAGCAGACACGATATGCCAAGGATGATCTTTAGTTGCTGCATGTGCAAATACGTCTTCATAATACGCTTGATACGTATCCCACGATTTGCGTTCTAACAGATCACTTTCATCGAATTTCCAGTTCTTTTTCGGATTTTCGATACGTGCAATTAATTTTTCCAATTGGAACTCTTTAGAAATATGCAAAAAGATTTTGACCACTTTAACGCCATTATCTTCTAACATTTCTTCAAAGTGTCGTATTTGTTTAAAGCGCTGTTGTGCTTTTTTATCTGAAATCATCTTATGCACACGTGTAATCAACACATCTTCATAATAAGAACGGTTGAACGCTGTAATATAGCCAACGCCTGATACTAATTTGTGAGCACGCCAGAGGAAATCATGATCCATTTCTTCGCGAGTCGGTGTTTTGAAGCTATGCGTCTGCACACCTTGTGGATGAGAAATAGAAAAGACTTTATTAATTACGCCATCTTTCCCGCTGCAATCCATGCCTTGAAAAATAAACAGAAGCGATTTCTTTTTACTTGAGAATAGCTTGTCTTGTAGCTTCTCAAATCGTTTCATCAGTTCTTTGGTTTCTTTTTCGGTATCTTCTTTGGATTTGTACTCGCCAGTGTTTTTAGGATCAATCTTTTTCAGATCAATCTTATCTCCTGTAGCAAGTACCCAGTTCGATGATCGCTTGGACATATCTATCGCTCCTTTAATAAAAAACGTTTCTTCTATATATACCCGAATCTATTCAGCAAAAAGCAATACTATTCAAAATGACGTTTTAACTAATGTTATACAAAGTACAGGTATCTTAAAGATTCAGTACAGGTATATCGTCACTCATTTATACAAATACATCTATTATGATGATTGTTGTTCATGGACAGCTTCATTGAGTTCCTGCTGTAATTGCTCTATAAATGCATTCCAGACTTCTTCGTTAACTTTAAGCTTTTTGGGATTATAATCTTCCAGTGTCTCTACCCATACTCGCTTATCGTTGATGTGCCCTAATTGGGTTTGAATCTTTTTGTATACTTCTTCCGAATCGCGGAACTTGGAACTGAGCGCAAATTCAGCAGCAGAAGCAGTATACCGAATCTCTTTGGCAGCGATCCGTAACTGGTGCAATTCATGTAAAGCTTCGACTGAATCGATGCCTTCTGTTTTGGCGGTCTGGCGGTAAGTACGCTTCTGTTGTTCATAAGCGATCTCAAGTTCACGCATAATGCGATTCACATCGGCTTGAGCTGCCAGCGATTCCAGATGTTCTTCTATAAGTGTTTTCCATTTCTTTTTAAGTATTTTGCCTTGTAGTTTGGGTAACTTTTTGGCAAGCTTGGAGCGATATGCTTTACGTTCTTGTTTATGAGCTTTGATCACAGCTTTGAGCAGATCAGCTTCTTCCTTATGGTTATCTGCTTTGGCATCTTCTTTTCTTTCTTTAAAAGCATCAATCATCACATCAGCGTCTCTTACTTTACCGAGTGCTTTTTGCGATTTTTTCAATAACGGAATCAATCCAGCTTGATCCGAAGCATTCAAAATACGCAACAAGGTCATCAGCTTACGACAATTGACCCGGGCTTGATGCACATCTTCATCATCAAAATCTTTAACCGCTTTCTGACCATAACTTAAAAATTTCTCATAATGATCTTCTAACACAGTCTGCCACTGCGTTGTTTTACTTTTCGCCAAGCCTATCGTTTGAATATTGGTCATTGATATTCCTCCAGTGGGATGAAGCGTTATAATTACGGGTTGTATCTTATTTAACACATTCTAACCGTACTGAGTCATATAAAGACGATACTCTTTCATTATAGAGGATTGGCATTCACTAAGCTATTTAGCCTGTGCATGGATCACAATATGTGATAAAAACATTTGAATATAAGATCAAGTTAACATTTATTAAAGTTATGTCATTCGTATTGAGCGATTCCAGCTCTAATATAAGTTTTTCCATCATTTTCAATAATTAATACAGTATTACTATTCGCATTTTCAGCACCATACGCAATTTGATCGGCTGGCAGATCATTTGTTGGCTGAGAAGTAAGATTATAATAATAATCACTTGCGTAGATAGTCGTAACATTATCTTTAGCATCTTTAATAAATGCAGGAGATAAATTCACTTCGACAACAGAAGGTTCTTTATTAGCAGCTTCTGCTTCTTTACTCGCATTATTATATAAAAACAAACCTGAACCAAAAACAAATATTGTAGCAATAATAATACTTCTCTTTTTCCAACTTTTATTCACTAATATCATCCTTTCAAAACTAAAGAGTAACACCGTTTCCTGATGTAATTAATTTATCAGCACGATTGTTGTAAATAAACAAATCAATTGGTTTTCCATTTTGCGGTTTAGTAACATTAGTAAACGTAATTATTGTTCATGCTTATTTCCTTCAACTTCAATAGAGTTAGATCTTAACTTCCATATGTAGAAGAAAAACGATATTCTTTCATTATAAAAGATTGGCGTTCACTAAGCTATTTAGCCTGTGCATGGATCACAAAGCGATGTTGTTTTACTTCAAAGTAACCTTGCTTTTGAATTAATAAATGAATAGCATATAGATCATCCATATGTTCTTCAAGTTGAAAGTTTGGAATTTGCCATGGAATCGCTTTGAGATAATATAACAATGCTCCAATATCGTAAAATCGTTCACTTGGAAATTCTTCTTTTTGGTAGACTATTTCAAAATGATTCTGTTCGAGTTGTGAGACTGCTGTTGCTAGATTCCAATCTATAAATTCTGGATTCAAAGGCTTATGTAAATGTTGATTAATCTGCTGATCATTCAATCCACCTACTTGCTGAGTCATCAACCATCCATCTTTTTGTAACAAATGTCTTACTTCACTTGGACTATACGCTTCATGCTGATTCGTAATAAGATCGAACTGTTGATCAGCAAATGGTAGATCATCATCGTTATCAATCTGTACAACTTGTACACCTAACGGTTCTAAGCGATTTCTAGCAATCAGCACATTAGGAGCATAAGCTTCTGTTGCATAAATTGACGGTGGAAACGGTTGCAAACTTGATAAAAATTCTCCACCACCAGTACCCATATCTAACATCGATTGAGACTTCTTAATGTGCGGTACGATCATCTGTTCAAAATTCCAAGACAAAGGCTGTACTTTCATTCTTCCATTCTCCGTAACCCACGAGAAATCCCATCCACTGAATTCTTGCTCAGCATCTTTGACATAGTTCCAAAATATTGCATCTTGTATCATTTTGTATTACTCCTTTTTATTGGTAATATATACAGTATAGTTGATAAATAGCTAAGAAAGGAAGATTGGAGGAGCCGATTCTATGTATGCTATGTTAATTTGTGAGGTTAATGTTAGGATGCATGAAATAAAATACAATATACAATATACAATCATAGCAAATTCAAACTAAGGAGATTTATATGAAATTATGTATGATCATTTTAGTAATAGCTATATTAATAAGCGGTTGCTCTAATTACCAAGAGGTCTCTGGAAACACAAAAAACTGGAATATTAAAGTTACTGAAATACCGCCTCAAGAAAATACAGAAATGGTTCAAACTACGATTCAATACATAGGTAAAGAAGATTCAATCAATGATTTCAAATTTAAATTGGTCAGTGATGCCATAAGTGTAAGTGGGACAGATTCGGCTCCTTCCTTGCCTTTTAATACTACTATTTCGACTAATCCTAAAACTTCTGATCCATTTTCCAAGCCGATGAAGTTAACGATCGAATGGAATAACCAAATAGAAGAAATGACATTACAACAGTAAAATAAGAAACGTAATATAGAAAGGAAGATTGAATGAGTCGGTTCTATTATATTGCATCAAGTTATGAGCTTCCCTTAGGGGAGCGAGGAGGTATATTTCACACCCTTCCGTATAGCGAATGGATCACTTCACCAGAGTATCTTGCCAATCAAGAAAAGCAACGAGCCGATGGTATGGTTCCGTTAACAGATATTGTGGACTTTTCTACATTTGCTGATCGAAATATCATTGTGTATAAGACGCAAGAAGATGCCGCGGGTATTTTTATTCAAGAAATTCCACGCTGGGCTGGCGTACTGCAAAAACATTTTCACCATCCATTTATATACATGATCTCTCCCGAATCAGGCGACTTTAATATTGAAGCTGATCCAGATCAGTATGAGGATTTAGATGCTTATCGTGCTTCGTTGAAATGCTGTCGTGAATTATTTAAACTAATGGAAGAATATCGGGGCGATGCAGAAGATTTTGAACTGTATACATGTTGGTCAGGCGAAGAAGACGAGCCACGCAATATCAAGTTGGATCGAGTAATAGATTTAAATACATATGATGTGGCACAACAAGGGTTTGAAATGTTAGAAAAGCAGTATGTCTTGGTAAAGTTGCCTATGCTTCATCATGAAATTGAATAATACGTGCTACCATAGAAATAAGAGCCAACTATGATTGGCTCTTATTTTGCATTTCCTTGGATGAATTTTCTAACTACCGTTTCCAAACGTTCGATCATTTCAGTCAGTTGTTCATCGCTCACATTCTCTATCGACGAATGATCGTTCATATCCAGATGCCAGATCACACTTTTAAGTATATAACTGTATGTAAAAAACACCTGATCCATAAGAGCACGTTCGATCATTTGGTCATCTTGCGTCTGCTGAGTCAATTGAGTGATCGCATCAACATAAGCTTTAAATGCAGACATATTAAAAATATTCCGTTCATGAAGATCATAAATAAAACTTCCTTCACTTCCTCTGAAATTGTGTTCAATAATTGTTCTTGCATTATCCATTATTCTATTCCTCCAACGTCTGTACTTCTTTTACATTTTGGCAGTATTAAATCTTTTTTTATGTTTCTATTTCTGCCAATTCTCGTTGTGCAGATGTTCCATAATTTTTATCATTCACTAAACTTTTGAGCGCTTCTATCGCTTTAGGAAGATTTTTGTGTTGAGCTAATAAAGCAAACGCTGCGCTTTTGAATAAAATATAGTTATCACTTTGGATCAAAGTTACCGCCCAATCGATCTCTTGTTCATCTACTGTTAGTAATGACAAGGTATTGATACAATTCACGATTAGACTATCATCTTCTGTATCATCAGCATTTATAATAGTCATAAGCTTTTCTTTGATATCTGTATCATCGTAATCGCCTTTGTACAACCCTAGGATGGTCACTGCTTCTATTCGAATATCATCATCGTTATTCGTATCTGTAGCAATAAGAAGAAAGAAATGTGCTAATGCTTGATCTAATATCTGATCAAAACCTTTTAAAAAATCAAATTTTTCTTGTTCATTCAAAGAATGATACTTTTTAATAAACTGATCTTCAGTATGCATACGCCCTCCTGTAACAAAAGATAAACAGAATTTACTCTATTGCGGATTAATATGTTATGTATAATCCAGCTTCTCTAACTGTAACAGATCACTTACATCATCACTTTGCTCAAAGATTCTAACTTGCTTCTCTTCTTGATAATCCCATCCCTGATCAATAGCATACTGAATCAGACGCGCACAGACCACAGGACGATTTGGATTAACATCATACATTCTTTTCCAACTAAAAAGAAATTCAACATGAGACGTTTTGGAAGAATAGATTTTGACACTAACTATAGGTATAGAAGGTGTCTGGTCGATCATGCAGTGGAATGTATAGTCATTCACAGTTACTTTCTTTTGTAGTTTCTCAAATAATTTCATCATATCCTCCTTCTAGTGGTTGATCACAATACCTCAGCCAATCTATATTATACCTGAAAAGCACCTGTCATTCCTGTCTGTAAATGAACTGCAAAACGTTGCAGTACATCCTGTGCTTGATGCTCTTGATCATATTCACCCACTGTAAACGCAGATTCAACAGACCCGTTACCAGCATAAGCAGAGATTACAAATTTATGATCAGCAGTTTCTAGTTCTAACGTTAGGACAGTTGCATCAATAAATGTTGTACGGTCTTGGCTTCTGATCCACATGGTTGCGTGCTCCTTTGGTTGCGTTGATATGTATTTAAAAAGAAGATTTAGAGATGGCTTATATGTGCTATCACTACATAATTAAGTATCTGCCTAAATTAAAAAGGCAACGATATTCGTTACCTTTGTTGTAATTTAGTTAAACATTAGCATGTTTTTCACAGCAAGAAAATAGATTTGCTAAATCATCAAATACAAAGAGCAATAATCAATTTGAATTGCTAAATTAGCAAACTATTACTATTTATAATTATCTAATTTCATTATTATGATCTTTTCTAGAAACCTTAGAATCCAACACTCTATATTTAAAAATGCGCCACACGATATAAACCACAGCAAAAAATAAACTCCATGTTAAACATGTAGATAATAAGAGATAGGAATAGTCTGACCATGGCAAAGCTAACGTTATAGACATTCCTTCTCCCGTTGACTCCGTAACTTTACGTTGATCCGTAAGTACAGAATAATATATTCCAAATACAAATCCATATAACAAACATTTAATAAGGCGTTTCTCATAGCTTTTGATCACTTGGATTGTGGATTGGATGTTCATCTCTAGTTCTCCTTTTCTACTATATGTAATCTATATCTGACCTTCTGCAACTTCTTCCTTTCATATGCGTCCATATACATAACCACCTTATCACAACCAGGAAAGGAAATCCTTACCATGAATAAAAAAATGATCTTCTCTGCTTTACTGTCGTCCACTTTGCTATTGCAATCATCTTTATGTAATCCTGCATCAGCATCTAGTTCTTCCTTTCCAACTACATATACTTTTTATTTGGCTAATGATCCTAAAGGATTTATTGTAAATTCTACACTTGTCCAGAATGGTACTATCTTTTTAGATATTCGTGAGTTAGCGGAAGATTCAGGGTTAACATTGGCTTGGGATTCAACAGGTCAACGTGCTTCGCTTAACGGATTTATGAAAAAAGCAGCGATTCGCTTAGGAAGTCGTACCGCTATGCTAGATGGAAAAATCGTTACACTGAGCGCAGCTCCTTTTAAAAAGAAAGAAAAAAAGACTAATAATGAAATTGTATATGTCCCTGTTCGATTTGGTGTACAACTACTGGGTGGTGATCATATCCAAGTAGATCGACAACAAATTCATGTCACAGCCCGCAACATCAAGTATTATGATGTCATTACTGATGTCTACAATGGCTTTACCTATACTTTGAAAAAGGATGGTGGCGACTTATATGTAGCTCATGGGAATCAGGCTCCGGTGAAGTTAATCTCACTCGGCATCGATTTTGATTCGGTAGGTATGGAGTTTGAGTCAACTGCGGGTGGATTGTTGATCCTTACGATTAATGATGCTTACGGAGAACCACATATTCATAATCAGCAAGTAAAGCTTATTTTCCAAAAAGGAACGTTGATCCGAAAAGCATATGCAGACTTTACCAGAGTCAACGACTCCGACATTACTACGTACCAAGATAAGATTGTGCTAAGCGATGGGAAAATATTACGGATGATTGAAGATGGTACAGGAAATGTTGTCGATGAACTTGATCTGGTTAAGCTTGGTGGCGGGAGTAACGAAAAATACGCGGTAGAAGGCCTGTACGATGATGTTATTCTTATGCGGACTGCTTCCAAAGGACGACTTCTGCTGATCGATCGCCATACCAACCAATCTGTCACATTATACAAAGAACTACTAGATGCTTCGTGGCAAAAACAGATTAGCGAAGATGTAGATATCGATTCTTTTGGCTCAGGGGATTATCTGCAATTTGATAAAAGAGTTAATAACACATTCTATTTTACTTTTCGTGCAGGATCTAATCAGGAAAAGCATTTCACCTATACTTTGAAATCGTAGATCGGCTTTTCGCATGTGTGTGGCAAGTTACTCGTACTCTATCTTTATTACATTTTCAAATAAAAATACACCTCAGATAGATACCAGACAACGTTGAACGCTATTCATATCTATCTGAAGTGTATTAGATTGTTATGAGCAATGAGCTACAACAGTTACAATTACGAATTCAATTCTGCTAATCGTGCACCTACTCTAGCTACAGCAACACCTTGAATCGGTGATCCATTAGAAGTGAAGTTGACATAATACGTACCTGATTCCCAAGGCTTGGTTGTATATATCGACCAGTTGGTTCCACCTGCGATAGTAACTACACGTTCAGTCATAAGGTCACCTGTTGGTGAATCTTTGGATATGGATATAGCAATTCGTTGCTTCCCTTTGTTATTGACCCAGATTTTCGCATAACGATACCCTTTTTCTACTGTAAAAGGCTTGGACATCTGTGTCCCTGTTAAGCGTTCAACCAATACCGTTTGAGTCGATTGCGGTGGGTTTTTAGGATCATCTTTTTTTAACATAGTAGGAATGCCAGACTCTCTTTTGAAGAAAGAACTTCCTACTCTTTCTATTCTTCCTACTTTAGAACTTAATACGAAAGGTAATGGATCAACCGGCGCTAATATCGTATTATTTGCCACGTTGTTATCTGGACTGCTAATCACTTGAGTCTCATCTGATTGTATATTGTAATACGTAATGATCGGTACGACTACGAGCAATACAATAAATGCTAGTGCAGTAAGTGTAATAACACGTACTTTTTTCGGCTTATCCCATTTTGCCCAAAAGTTCGAACTTGATGTCGATTTATTTTTTTCCATTACTAATACCCTGCTCTCTATGACTTAAATGGTAAAACTAATCTTGCTTCATACATCCTATGTATCGTTAAATGAACTCCTTTCTATGCGGTAGTGGTATCTTTGCTTTCAAAAAAAGTAACACTATCGCTTCCTAACACAAAAGCAATAAGTGTTACTATTTATATATAATTTATCTTTTTTATTGTTTAATTGTCAATTATAGTATAAAAATCAGCTATTATCATCGAAGGAGAATTTAAGTGATGTATAAAAAATGTGCTTTGGCAGTTATGATTACTTCTACCTTACTAGCATCGACATTTACCCCTATGTATGCTAAGTCTGCTACACCTGCTACTACATACGAATTTAATTATGCTCAAGATCAGAACAATTATTATGGCTCTTCAAGTGGTACTACGATCACTCGACATGGCGTTACTTTTATTGAAGTTGAGGAATTATTAGCAGGAAGATTAGGATTGAAGCTGTATTGGGATCAAAGTAAACAACAAGCGACTTTTAACGGATTTATGAAAAAAATTGTTTTGCGCATCGGTAGTCGTACCGCTCTAGTTGATGGTAAGTCTATCACGATGACTAGCGCACCATTTATACTGCAAAATCCTACAACTCAACAAAAAGAAATCTATGTGCCGATTCGCTCTGTTGTACAATTTCTTGGAGGACATTCTTTACATATGGATTCACAAAAGCATGTGATTACTGCTGATCAATTACAAGCATTTAACGTCATTACAGATGTATATCAAGGTGATACGTATACGATGAGAAAGATCAATGGCGATCTGTACCGTTCTCACCACAATAGCCAACCTATTAAAATCGCTTCAATTCACTCTCCTTTAGATTTTTTTGAGTTTTCTAATATAGATGTAAGTTCTACCTCCAAAGGATTACAGATGGTTCGTATCCAAAATGCTTCAGGAGAACCTCATATTTATCATGAAGATTTCACCATAATTTTCAAAAATGGATCTTTAATCCGTCAATCTTCTATGGATTATCATTTAAATAAACACACCAATAGTACAATGTATAATGGCAATATTATACTTAACGATGGTCAGAACTTACGAATCATTGAAGATGGTACAGGCAACGTATTAGAAAATATAGATTTGGTCAAACTGGCGGGTAAAAAAGATAGCTATGTAGTCGAATCTCTTCAGTCTGATATTGTGTTACTACGGGCAATCAGTGACTCTCATCTCACATTAATTGACCGCAAAACGGGTCAATCTGTTGTTCTATATAAAGAATTGCTTACTACTGAACAACAAAAATTAGTCGATCCTACGACCATGCCTTTCGGGATCGATGACCGCTTAACTTATATCAAGCGTATTCATAACATGCTCTATTTCACTTACGGTAAAGACTCTGGAGATGAACAACAAGTAACTTATACGTTAAAGTGAACAGTCATTTACTCTACCAATTACCGAAACTTTGATCTATGGTTGATCGATATCGAAGATCTTCTCGAATGAAATGGCTACTCTCCTGCTATTTTATGTTGATACCGATCGGATTTTGAGTCGGTACAGATTTGATCAGTGCGGATTTGAGTAGTATGTTGATTATGTATACTAACAACAAAAAGGTGCACACTTCTATGTATAATATCGTAGAAGTGTGCACCTTTTTAGCAAGATGTCTACAAAATTAAAGTTCATTCTAATCAGTAGATTTATTTTACTAGATCCTATTTAACTCTATTTAATGTATTCAGACTAATAGGATGCGGTGGTGCAAAAATTATATTTTAGAATATGCCATTTTACTGTTACCAGCTTGCTTTCTGTACACCGGGAATCTGACCTTTGTGTGCTAACTCGCGAAATACGATACGGGATACTTTGTACTTTTGTAAATATCCTCTTGGTCTTCCTGTGATCTGGCAACGGCTTTTGAGTCGGGTTGGCGAAGAATTGCGTGGTAATTTTTGCAATGCTTCATAGTCTCCTTTTGCTTTGAGTTCACGACGCAAATCTGCATATTTAGCAACCATTTGTTCACGTTGTTGTTGACGAACGACTTTTGATTTTTTAGCCATAGTGTAATAACTCCTTTGTTATTCGTAATATTTATTTTTTATTTACAAGACAACTTATTCATTTTGTAGCACATGATTATTCTCTTGTTGATATGGTGCTATATATTTAGTGTCGATTCTAAAATTAATCTATGACACTAAAAAAATAACGATATTACTACCTTATCGACCTGCTTATTGACCTAATTGTGGAAAAGGATCTTTGAACTTTTTCCAATTGGAGTTCATTTCTTCTTCAGTCAGTAAAGTCTGATCCAAAGACTGTTCAATCTGCGCACGATCCAGATGTATTCCTATCAGTACAAGCTTGGTTACCCGATCGCCCCACACCTCATCCCAATCTGTAGGTAATGGATAATTTTCTCCCAGATGATATTGTCGTTCTTCCTCCGTCAGAGCAGCAATCCATAAGCCAGCCGGCGATAATTGCTTGGAACTGCCTGCTTGACTGAACGAGATCGCTGTCCGATTACGTGTAGCTAACCAGAGAATCCCTTTCGCACGTACTACTTCTTGTGGCCATTGTGTAATCCATTGCAACAAGCGCTCTGGATGAAAAGGAACTTTGCGTTTATACACAAAAGAACTGATTCCATACTCTTCAGTCTCCGGTGTATGCTCTTCTTTCATCATTTCCTGTATCCAGCCTGCCGATTGACTCGCTTGTTCGAAATCAAATCGCCCTGTATTCAATATCTCCTGTGGATCTACTTTGCCATATGTGGAACGGATGATTTTGGCATTCGGTTGCAGTCCTCGTAGTGCTGTTTCTAATCGTTCTAATTCATCAGGTTCAATCAGATCGCATTTATTCAAAATCAATACATCGCAAAATTCAACCTGTTCGATCAATAAATGCACAATACGGCGTGTATCGTCTTCACCTGCGGCTTGTCCACGATCTGCAAGAGATTCACGCGAATAATAATCGTTCCAGAAGCCTTGAGCATCCACCACAGTGACCATCGTATCCAGACGGGTAAACTGCGTCAGATCGATTCCTTGTTCTTCATCAATATAGCTAAATGTCTGAGCGACAGGAACCGGTTCGCCAATCCCTGTCGATTCGATTAATAAATAATCATAACGTCCATCGCGAGCAAGCCGTGCTACTTCGACAAGCAAGTCTTCGCGTAATGTACAACAGATACAACCATTAGACATTTCGACTAATTTCTCATCGGTTCGCGATAATCCTCCGCCATCACGAATAAGGTCTGCATCAATATTCACATCACTCAAATCGTTTACAATAACCGCTACTTTCAAGCCTTCACGATTGTTTAACACATGATTAAGCAATGTCGTCTTCCCTGCGCCTAGATAACCACTCAATACCGTTACCGGAATCTTAGAAGATTGTTCGATCATCGTCATGATTGATTCCTCCATTTCTTTAATCGTAATTATTACTATTAAATCTCTGAATACACTGTACTCCTCTTATTTCTGATTTGTCAAATGATTTTCAAAATATCAATGATATGAAAATACGGTCATACGATGATGATGTATATCAATTTTTAGTTTACAATCGTAATCGTAACGATTATTATTTAAGAGGTTGACATGTTGGTAATGTATTTCATTTACGTTGTAAGAAATCAACAGGAGTAAGCATATTATGTACAGACTGACTATATATAAGGGGGATTTTTCTTGTTACTATCTTTTGCTCGCACATTACGTTACCCGGTCTCATTATTGATATTTGTTCTAGTATTAAGCGGTTGTACTTCGCCATCGTCATCTTCTACAACTAGTGAAGCAACTCCCAAAAGGCTAACACTTCTATTTAATGTTCAAAGCAATACGATTGATCCACATTCTGATGTGAACTATACCGCTTCGCGCGCAGGAATTAGTGAAACACTGGTTAAAGTCGATGATCAGCAACAATTACAACCATGGCTAGCCACTTCTTGGGAAAGTAAAGATGGACAACACTGGACATTCCAGATTCGTCCAGATGTCACTTTCCATAGTGGTACACCTGTTGATGCTCAAGCAGTTAAAAATTCTCTCGAACGTGTGATTCAAAACAATCCTGCGATTCGTAATGCTCTACATATCGATAAGATAACTGCTAAAGGGCAAACGTTACAGATTGTGACCGATACCCCTCTTCCACAATTCCCGTCAGAACTGGTACATCCGAATACAGGTATTATAGATACGGCTGTAGATGCAGGTACACCCAGTGGTACAGGTCCTTTTGTACTGGCTCAATTTAAGCCGGGGATAGAAGTCGATGTGAAGCGTAATCCTACGTACTGGGATGGACAGGTGAAGTTAGATGAAGCGACATTCTCATTTAATGAAGATGCTAATGCTCGTCTGCTGGCTCTACAATCGGGGAACGCTGATGTGGTCTATCGCTTCCCTGTAGAAAGTCTATCTCAATTACAAACCGATCCTAATCTAGTGATCGAATCGGTTCCCGGCTTACGTGCTCATCAATTAATTTACAATATGAATCATACACATCTGGCAAAATTACCTGTACGTCAAGCCATCGATTCCCTTTTGAATCGTCAAGAGATTGTAGATGCTGTCATGTCAGGTCAAGCTTCTGTAGCTAAAGGGCCTTTTTTGACAGATTCACCATTCTCTCCCCCATACACAGACAAGCCATTTGATATACAGCGTGCACGTACCTTATTCGCTCAAGCTGGATATACAGTAAGCAATGGAGTAGTGACGGATAATGGAACACCTTTAACGTTCAAACTGATCACTTATCAATCACGTGCGGAGTTGCCTTTGATTGCACAGTTATTGCAAGCTAATGCTGCTCAATTAGGAATTAAGCTAGAGATTCAACAAGTGGATAATGCGGATGAGTATTTAGCAGAAAATAAAGATTGGGATATGGCGATCTATAGCTTTATTACAGCACCACGCGGTGATGCAAGTTACCTGCTCAATTCGGTCTATACCCCAACAGGCGGACTGAATTACGGACAAGTGAAAGATGCTCAATTAAATACATTAATCCAACAATTGAATCAAACGGTAGATGGTGATCAACGTAACCGTATTGCTCAACAAGCTGTCGAAATGATTGATCGCAACTTGCTACATTCGTACATTATTCATCCGAATAATTTTGTTGCTCATCAAAAAAATGTGAGTGGCTGGGTTACAAGCAAAAGCGAATATTACATGTTAACGAAAGATCTGGATGTGAATTAATCATGCGTATGTTGATACAAAAAATAACAGGATTATTGCTATTTCTGTTCATTTTATCGTTTCTCAGCTTTTGCCTGCTCAAGCTTGTACCTGGTGATCCGGTACGTAGTATGTTGCGGGTAGATGATGTAGCTGTAACCAATGATCAGATTCAGCAAATGCGAGCACAATTAGGATTAGATCAGTCTGTGTTTGTTCAATATGGGTACTGGCTTCAAAATCTATTTTCATTAGATCTGGGGAACTCATATATGACCGGACGACCTGTATTTAGTGAATTTATCGAAAAAATTCCGTATACACTTATGCTGACAGGTACTTCGCTATTAGTTATGATGATCATTTCGCTACCACTCGGGATTCTATCTGCTTTATACCGGGGTCGATGGACTGATCATATTAGTCGCATTTTTGCACTGGTTGGTTCTTCGATTCCAAGCTTTTGGTTAGGTTTATTATTAATCGATCTATTTGCAGTAAAGCTTAGAATACTGCCTTCTATGGGAGAGGGTTCTTGGCAACATCTTATTCTGCCATCTATCACACTTGGTATCGCTATGTCTGCAGTATATGTGCGATTGGTGCGAGCCAGCATTTTGGAAAGTAGTCATCAAGAATTTATTCGTTCTGCTCGGGCTAGAGGAATTGACAAAAAGCGTATTTTCACTTTTCATCTCATGCGTCATAGTCTAATTCCGCTATTAACTGTTTTTAGTGAAAGTATCGGTAGCCTACTTGGAGGAACGGTTGTGATCGAAGTCTTATTTGCTTATCCTGGTCTGGGTAAATGGATTGTCGATGCGATTACAGCGCGGGATTATCCGATTATTCAAGGCTATATGCTATTTATGAGTATTTTTATCGTATTACTGAATATGGCTGTCGAATGGTCATATCGTTATATCAATCCAGCGATTGCTATCGGTCAGCGGAAAAAAGGAGCGACTTCATGATGAACTTGAGAATAGGACTACGTTATCTCCTTTTGGGTCTATTCCTTTTATTCCTGATTCTCGCTCTAGTCTGGACACCTTATAACCCCTATCATATTCAAATGAGTGATCGGCTTCAGACTCCTAGTGCACTGCACTGGTTAGGAACCGATCATCTTGGAAGAGATCTGTTATCTCGTATTATGGAAGGTGCTCGGACAACGGTAGGGATCAGTCTTACCATTATGCTGGTATCGCTTCTTATCGGTGTTCCGTTTGGATTGTTATCCGGTTATATCGGCGGCTGGTTAGATAAAGGATTCAAAAAAATAATAGATGCATTTATGACATTGCCTGATTACATTTTTGCTTTGATTTTAAGTGGATTACTCGGGCCTGGATTAGTGAACTTGATCTTTGCGATTACAGCAGTCAAATGGGTTAGTTATGCAAGGTTAGTACGAAGTATTGTGCTTGAACAACGACAAAAAGATTATGTCCATCTTGCGGAAATCAGCGGGATGAAGCCGTGGACATTAGTGATAAAGCATATTTTGCCTCATACGATCGGTAATCTTCTCGTATTGGCTACGCTTGATATCGGTAAAATTATTTTGATGATCGCTTCGCTATCGTATATCGGTCTTGGGCCACAGCCACCTAGCCCTGAATGGGGAGCGATGTTAAGCGAAGGAAGAACGTATTTTCAGACTGCTCCGCATCTTATGATTTTCCCGGGATTATGTATTGTGATCACTGTTCTACTGACTAATAGCTGGGGTGATATTCTACGTGATCGGTACGATGTTCATGTTCAACCCGTATTATCCAAACGTTCTGTTTCTTCGATTCTATCGCGCAAAGGAGTGTAACCTATGTTATCTATACAAGGATTGACTGTTCATCATCAATCACATACCCTTGTCCATCCGCTTGATCTTCAGCTAGAACGTGGAGAATGGTTAGCTCTTGCCGGTGAAAGTGGAAGCGGAAAAACATTAACCAGTCTAGCGATAGGCGGATTGCTATCAGCGGATCTTCATGCTCATGGCAGTATTGAGTTAGCAGGTAAGCAATTATTGCATTTGCCAGAATCTGAACTTCGGTTGATTCGAGGACGTGATATTGCTTATGTATTTCAAGATTATCAGGGAGCGTTCACTCCATTTATTACAGTTGGCAAGCAAATGGATGAAATGATACGTGCTCATACTTCCTTGTCACGTCAACAGCGTCAGTCTATTTGTATAGAACGATTAGAACAAGTAGAATTACCTGCCAAGCAAGTCTATCATAGCTACCCGTTTGAATTAAGTGGCGGACAGTTACAACGTGCTGCGATTGCTACAGCATTACTTTTATCGCCTAAAGTATTGATTGCTGATGAACCCACTACAGCGTTAGATAGTCTAACTTCTCGCTCTATCATTACGTTGATTCAGCGTATACAGCAAGAAACAGGTATCGCTATTTTGTGGATTACGCATGATCTACGTCAAGTACAGCGTACAGCGGATACATTGCTGATTATGAAGTCAGGTCAAGTTGTAGAATCTGGAAAAAGTCATAGTATCTTTTTCCATCCTACACATCCGTATACGATTCAACTGTTATCGTCGATTCCCAAGTTACCTTCTCGCTATCGTCTAGAATTACAAAATAAGCAGGTGAACATATAATGACTACTTTATTGCCTACTATTTTAACAGCAGAGCATCTAACCAAAACGTACAACCATCACAATCATCCTGCACTGTCTGATGTATCCTTGACGATCCGTCAAGGAGAATGTGTAGGGATTGTTGGTGAAAGCGGTAGTGGTAAAAGTACACTGGCACGCTGTCTACTACGCTTGGAATCGCTAGATCAAGGGACGATTGCATTTCGAGAACAACCGTATCATTCGCTAAAAGGGTCTGCTTTGCGTCAAGCCCGTCAACGTATTGGAGCTGTATTTCAACATCCGACAGCCGCACTCAATCCTAAGCTTACTATTATAGACTCCTTAATGGAACCGCTTGATCTACAGCCAGCATTACGTCCTTCGTTTATCTCATCTGATCACTACAATCGACAACAGATCGCAACTCAATTGTTAGAACAGGTTCACTTGCCGGCAACATTATTATCTGCTTATCCACACGAATTAAGCGGTGGACAAAAACAGCGTGTAACGATAGCACGGACAATTAGCACTGAACCTGATCTGATTGTATTGGATGAGCCTACAGCAAGTCTGGATGTTACTAGCCAGGCGGCTGTATTGAAATTGCTACAAGAACTGCAACAATCTCTACATCTATCCTACTTATTTATTTCGCATGACCTAGCGGCAGTGTACCAGATGAGCGACCGTATTGTAGTCATGCGTCATGGACAGATTGTGGATCAATTTGCTGCAAATGATCTGTATCATGAAGAGCGACATGAATATACAGCTTCCCTGCTGGATGTATTTTTAGCGTAAAATTATCTATTGCTTCGTTTAAATTCAGCAAGTACTTTTCACTATTTTTTGAGAAGTTGAAGTTGAACATATACTTTGAATATATGCTTTTTTACAAGTTTGAAATTTGCTATTCTTATGACTTTGTAGCTCTATCTTATGAAAGCCTTTTTGACAGTAGATATTTGTCTCTACTTTTGAAAAGGTTCTTTATTTTTCATATCGTAATCATTATGTATATAAAGTTATCTTTTCGATAGTTTTTTAGTTATATGTTATCTATTTATACGGTTAAAACTCTCAAAAGTTGACAAATTGTTCATACATCCATATGATTTATAAAGATATTAGAACTATAACAATAAGTGAGGTTGGTCATTTGCTAAAAAAGATACTACAGAAATGGAAATGGATTGTAAGCATTTGTCTTATTGTAGGTGTAAGTACAGTTGGATATTATACATATTCGATTTACCAGTTTGCTCATACGATTTCGATTGCAGATGATACTTATCATTCGCCTGCTACTGATCAAGAGCAAGCTACTCCTGTATCCATTCCCAAATGGGATGGTAAAGAACCTGTACATATTTTATTGATGGGTACAGATACCCGGGATGCAGATAGTAATGGACGCTCGGATTCGATGATGGTTGCCACGATTGATCCTGTGACCAAAAAAGCTTATCTCATGTCTATTTTACGAGATACGTATGTAGATATTCCGGGTCATGGAAGCAGTCGATTGAATGCGGCATATTCGTATGGTGGTGTAGAACTTGCCAAAGAAACGGTAAGTAATCTACTGGGGATTCCGATCGATTATTATGTAACGATCGACTTTGAAGGATTTAAAACGTTGGTCGATACAATCGGTGGTGTTGAGATCGATGTAGAGAAAGATATGAATTATACCGATGGCGGTGATCAGCACCGATATGATATTCATTTAACCAAAGGATTACAGCATTTGGATGGAACGCATGCGCTTCAATATGTACGCTTTCGTCATGATGCTACATCAGACTTTACCCGTACAGAGCGTCAACGTAAGTTTTTAACTGCTCTAGCAGCAGAATTGCAAAGCTCGACTTCGATTGTCAAATTACCTAGTATTTTGAGTTCGATTGCACCTTATCTGCATACTAATCTTTCGCTGACTGATATGATCAAATTATCTTCACTCGGCTTAGATATCAATCTCGATAAAACCGAAAAATTACAGATTCCTCCGAATCATTTACTGCAAGAAATCAAAGTTAAAGGTGCTTCAGTAATCGGCGTAGATAATCGCAAGTTGCACGAATATGTGCAGGAACAATTATCTGAGAGCAACGATAATTGAAGCTCAGATACAACAGATACAAAGTAGACATACAATTAACATCTATACCAGTGAATGAATATAGACACTTTGGATAATTGTTCTGCTTATATACGATAAGTCATAATATTTGTAGTTCATATATCTCATGATATAAACATTAATCTTTTAACAAAGACAAAATGCCTGTGATCGAATGTTGGATAAAAGAACGTTCTGGTCGTGATTTTAACATTACCGTAAGCCCTATTAACGATACGATTAGCGTCTGTGCCAGTGACTTGGTATGGACGCTTTTTGCTAGTTGCCCTGCTTGTACTCCCTGCTCCAAGCGTTCCTGAAAAATAACGGTCAAATACATCTGATGTTCGCGCGTTAAAATTTCGATCTTCTCATCATGGGTGGCTAGCTCCACCATCGTATTAATACAAAAACATCCTTTGCTTGGATTCTCTCCATAAGCTTCCTCAGCAATCTGTTCAAAAAAAGCACGAAATGCTTCTTGTACCGATACATGACTCTGTAACTGCTGACGAACAGATACCGCATGCCATTGATTGTATTTGCGCAAAGAAGATTCAAATAGTTCTCGCTTATCGCCAAAAGTAGCATATAGACTAGGACGCTGTATGCCCATTCCTGTTGTTAGATCTGTCAGAGAAGTCGCTTCAAATCCATTTGCCCAAAATAATTTCATTGCCGCATCCAACGCTTGTTCCTCGTTAAATTCGCGTTTACGTACCATTAGAATTTCACACACCTTTCTGTACTTATCAGTACAATATGATTTTACAGATTATTATTCTAATTGTCAAAGATAATGATTTTCTATTGACAAACGCTTTGTACTAAAGGTATATTTCTTGCGAATCATTTTGTACCAATCGGTATTTAATGAAATAATGACTAAAAAGGAATGATTGATCCATGAAGCAACAGACTGTACATAGACCATTTACTCGTTCTATCGCTTTTTTATTTGCTATTACTTGTGGGTTGGCTGTTGCCAATATTTATTATGCGCAACCTTTATTGGACTCGTTAGCTTTAGCATTTGGTATTACTCATTCATTGATCGGTATCGTGATCACAGTCACTCAACTCTGTTATGCAGTAGGTCTATTTCTACTTGTGCCTCTAGGAGATCTGATACCGCGAAGACCGTTAATTATTGGACATATGGCATTGTCTGTGATTGCACTTGTCGTTGTAGGTTTGTCTCCAACGGTATACATCTTGTTCGGAGGATTAGCTATGGTAGGATTGTTGGCAGTAGTCACTCAGACACTCGTTGCTTATGCTTCTTCTCTTGCTAAGCCTATAGAGCGTGGACAGATCGTAGGTATCGTCACCAGTGGAATTGTGATCGGAATTTTATTTGCCCGTTCACTGGCAGGATGGTTGACTGATCTAGCAGGTTGGAGGTCTGTCTATCTGGTATCTGCTTTTCTTATGAGTGGTATGACTATCATCTTGTTCAACATATTGCCGACTGACCGTCAAGTGAAATCCTCGTTATCTTATCCTCAGTTACTTTTTTCTGTGCTGCAATTGTATAAACAACAGCGCCTTTTACAAATACGGGGTGTACTCGCGATGTTAATCTTTATCGTGTTTAGTATGTTATGGACTTCGATGGTATTGCCTTTAAGTGTGCCTCCATTTTCACTTACACATACAGCGATTGGTGCATTTGGATTAGCAGGGATTGCTGGCACACTTGGAGCAGTACGAGCAGGCAAATTAGCAGATCAGGGAAAAGCACAATGGACAACAGGTATAGCGCTTGTATTGTTACTACTGTCATGGATTCCTTTGTCTTGGATAGGGCACTCGTTGTATTGGTTGATCTTAGGAATTGTATTATTGGATCTAGCGGTACAAGCTGTTCATGTAACCAATCAGAGTATGCTATTCACTATTATGCCAGAAGCACGTGGTCGCTTAACCGCCAGTTATATGATTTTTTACTCTATCGGTAGTGCAATCGGTTCGATGGCTTCGACGATGATGTATAGTTATGCAGGTTGGAGCGGAGTATGTTATCTTGGTGGTGGAGTCAGTATCATTGCTCTACTATTCTGGTTGGTAACGCTAAAAAACCCGGCTAACCACCAGTCTTTGATTTGACCTGTGATTAACCGGGATTCTATTGGAGATGTATCTATGGATAGACTATATTTAGATATACAATAGGCGATAAAGTGTCACTTATAATATCTGCGGAGAAGCTTTTTGACCATTCATATTTTGAAATATTTCATCCAATTCAGCTCGTGAAGCCAGACGGGATTTCTCTGAGCTACCGTAACCCACTTCTACTTCACCTGCTTCAATTCGCTCCATAATACTATCTGCAAATTCGTCTACAGGCACGCCCCAATCATGTAATCCTACTCCACCGAGATCGGTATTTACACCGGGTGGTATAATCTCGACTACATCAATCGGTGAACCTAATAATTGTTGACGCAACGATAAGGTAAACGAATGTAGCGCTGCTTTGGTTGCGCAGTAGATTGGCGCAGATGCTTTGGGCGAGAATGAAAGCCCTGAAGTGACATTGATAATAGCCGCATTTGTCTGCTGACGAAGATGAGGTAAAAATAATGTTGTCAAATGGATCGGTGCATCCAAATTGATCGCTAACTCTTGACGATGAGCTGACCAACTAATTTGCGTATCTTGCATTGAAAAATTACGCTGGATGCCTGCATTGTTCATAATCATATTTAATGTTGGAAACTCGGTTAGCACACGATCTGCCAGTCCAACACGATGAGCTTCTTCAGCGATATCGGTTACGATCGTATGTAATGCCGGGTATTGTTTTTGCACATCTTCCAACCACTCTTTACGTCTTCCACAAATAATAACAGTATTGCCCAGTGCCATAAATCGTTTAGCAAAAGCTAAACCAATTCCTGAAGCTCCACCTGTAATCAATATTGTATTTCCTGACATTTTCATCGTATACTCCTCCATCTATTTATAAAAATAGGACTTCTATTCATATACCCATTTTTACACAAACGATAGCTTAAATAGGATAAAACCGTTTAAAAATAAGCTATTATTGGGATAGAGTGATACCGTCAAGCCCTCATACTTAGTGATTTAATATCTTCGTATTTTACGCCAAATGATCTATTTAAAATGACTAAAGGAGATGATAATAATGAAACAGCAAAATCGATCTCACCGTCAAAAATGGAAGATGTTTTGGATAGTTCTATCATGTATTTTGATGTTATTTGTACTGATGGGAGTTTATCAATTTGCCTTTGCTATATAAAAAATACTGACTACAAATAACTGTAATCAGTACTTTTTATATAGATATCTAGTTATCAGCCGTTCGTTAATCGATAGATTCAATCAATAACGTATATACAATACCAGGGCCATGTACACCGATCGTTAGTTCATTTTCAATATCCGAAGAACGGCTTGGACCTGAGATAAAATGAATACCCGCAGGTAGATGTTCTCTGCCTTTCGTATCCCATGGTAGTAGTAGTTCACCTAAGCGTGTATGCAGTCGATCTATAGGGAGTAGGATTATACAGACTGTCGGTAATAAACTAACCGATCGACCTTGTAATTCAGAAGATGTAACCATAACTGTACCTGTATAAGCGGCGGCTCCATCTGCGAATACAACCCCAATATCTGCTTCGGCGGCTCGTGCTTTCCATGCTTCTTCTGGATGGCTATTCCATGCTGAAATCTGCACATTCGGTAAGCGTTGTTCCAGTGTTAATGCTTGCATTTCCGGTAATTGCTGGCGAACAATATAACGGGCTTTGAGCAGACGACTCTGGTCTGCAATAAAAGCGCCTGCTTCCTCCAACGACTTCATCCGTAAGACATTGCCACCTACTTCGGTAAAATGCTTGGTGAATTTTTCGATCTTTTCAGCTTCATCCCAGTTGAAATCGTGCCAGAAATCCGGTGCACCACGAAAAGGATGTGAGGGTGCTTCTTGGATGCGTGGACGCTGTAGACGATCAGCAATATGATTCATAAACGTCTGCTGTTTGGATTTGGACTTTTGTTCTAATTCATTAAGCCAATCTGCTTGTGGTGATATAGGTTGTGCAGGATCAGATGTAAGATGAGAACTCACAGGATTGGGTATAGCTGGTGGCTTGCTAGAAGAAGGAGTATGTGATGTATCTTTATTGGTCATGCGATACCCCTCCTGTTCGGCTTGTATGCTTGCCATTTTGACGATCTGCAAGTACCTGTTCCATCCGTTTCTGTACAGCAGGGTCTATCGTTTTCGGTTGACGTGCAGTGTCTGTCGATAGTTCTTTCCATTGATCACGGAAAGAATGATCAGCTAATATAGGTGCTACTCTGTACGTATTCCATCCTTTTAAAGGGCCTAATTTGAGTGTAATGCCTTTGTTATGCACTAACGGTTTTTGAGCAATTTTACCGAGTCTCATTGCCATGGCGAACCGTTTGGAATTTGCCATAAGAGTTGCAAATCCTTTCATACCCAGTGCTTCAAGCTTATCGCCATGACCACGTTCCACTTTGCGTCGTCGTAATGAGACAAGCATATCATGGAGCGGAATTTTGACAGGGCAAGCTTCATAACAAGCACCACATAGACTGGATGCACTGGCGATATCGTCCCACTCTGCGACATTTTTGTTAAGTGCAGGTGTTAAGACTGCTCCGATCGGCCCACTATATGTTCCACCATAAGAGTGACCACCGATCTGACGATATACCGGACAAACATTCAGACAAGCCCCACAACGGATACAATTTAGCAATTCTTGAAATTCAGGATCACCCAATTGCTGAGAGCGACCATTATCTACAATAATAATATGCATTTCTTCCGGTCCATCAGCATCTGCTGTCCGCTTCGGGCCACTGATTCCAGACATATACATCGTTAAGCGCTGTCCTGTAGCTGAACGGGGCAGAAGTGTAGCCATTACTTCAAGATCCGCCCATGAAGGCACAATCCGCTCCATACCCATCAAAGTAATTTGTGTCTTGGGAACGGTCGTCACCATCCGAGCATTGCCTTCATTTTCAAATAGCACCATAGAACCGGTCTCTGCAATCGCAAAGTTACATCCAGTCATCCCAATATCAGCTTCTAAAAATTTCTGCCGTAGTTTGCGCCGTACATATCCTGCTAGAATCGTAGTATCCGGTTCTAATGTTTCCCCGGCATCTTCAGATAATAATTCCGCAATCTGATAACGATTTTTGTGAATAGCTGGAATAACGATATGCGAAGGCCCTTCACCGGCTAATTGAATAATGTACTCTCCTAGATCACTTTCAATCGCTTCGATCCCGGACAATTCAAGCGCGCGGTTAATATGCACTTCTTCGGATACCATCGATTTGGATTTGATCACAGACTGCGCTTCTTTATGCTTGGCAATGGTCATAACAATGTCGGTAGCTTCTACTGCATTATCTGCGAAATGGACATGGACTCCATGACTACGAGCATTTTCTACAAATAGATTCAGATAATAATCCAAATGAGCAATCGTATGCAGACGAATTTGTCTACCACGCTCACGCCATTCTTCCCAGTTACCATGTTCGGTAGATGCTACTTTTTTGCCACTACGTAGACGATCGGTTGTAAAACGAACAGCATTACGTAGAAAATCATCATTCAGCGCGATATCTGCCCGTTCTTTCACTGTTCCACGTGTCGAAGATGCTGGATTCATCGTATATTCACTCCTTCATATAGAAGTTCCGCAAGGTGCATCACTCGCACCTGTTCACCACGATGTCTAAGATTGCCTGCTATATTCATCAGACATGCCATATCAAGACCGACCAATACCTCAGCTTCTGTCTCCTTAATATGATCGACTTTCTCGGTCACCATAGCACCTGAGATATCTGCCATCTTCACAGCAAATGTCCCTCCAAATCCACAGCAATCTTCCGCAAAAGGTAACGGCACTAACTCTAATCCTTGTACCTGATGTAACAATGCAATCGGTTCGTCTTTAATCCCGAGTAGGCGGCTACCATGACAGGACGGATGATACGTAACTTTGTGAGGAAAGGCTGCTCCGATATCGGTAATTCCTAATACTTTGACTAGAAATTGTGTAAATTCATATGTTTTGCTTTCTAGCTCATGCGCTAATGCTAGATATTCAGGTTCGTCTTTAAATAATTCAGGATAATGATGGATCATATACGTACAAGAACCGGATGGAGATACAACAAAGTCGCTAGATTCAAACGCTTTCAAAATCGTGCGTGCTACTGTTCTTGTCTCATCCCAGTACCCACTATTGTAAGAAGGCTGACCGCAACAGGTCTGCACTGGAGGGAAATCAAGCTGGATACCATGTGCAGCCAATAGACGTACCATCGCTTCACCGACTTTGGGATAGATTGCATCACTCAGACAAGTAATAAATAACGATACTTTCAATCTGCACACCTCTTTCATTTATAAATAAGATGACAGCCATATCGTCTACGACTGCCATCTGTTATTTACATATCTATGCGCTATTGCTACCTATACTCGTATCCTGTGGTTATCCATGTCTTTGTTTATATCCATGCTATATTTTCGATATCAATAACGTCATTTTATTAGACAACAGACAATCATGTATCTTGACTGCCTCATTACAGGCTAATTCCATTTGTATAATATTAGCTTTATCAAACTACCGTAACATTGATCGATTGTTCTTTGAATTGGTCGATGACAGCAGTAGATAGACGACGGTCTGTGATCAATTCGTGCACTTCACTAAGATCCATCACATGGGTGAATGCTTGTACACCGAATTTACTTGCATCCGCAAGCAAAATCACTTTATCCGCCATGCCGACCATTTTCTGCTTCACTCGTCCTTGCATTTCATTAGACTCGCTAATGCCACGTTCAACATGAATCCCTTTGCAGGACAGAAATACTTTATCTACATAATACGTATCCAGTGAACGCTCAGCTAACGGCCCGACAAAAGACAATGAACGGGATAATAACAATCCACCTGTCGAAATGACATCTATCTTTTCTTTATTACTAAGTTGAGTCGCCACACGAATCGAATTGGTCAGTACCGTTAATGGAATATCTGGTAGGCTTTCTGCCATATACCATGCCGTTGTACTGGCATCCAGTATAATGCGATCTTGCGGTTGAATAAGCTTAATCGCTTCTCTAGCGATACGCCGTTTTTCTTCTGCATATGTGATCTCACGTTCTGAAAATGGGGTCTCCGGTTGTTCATCTTTGACACTAACTGCGCCACCATGGGAGCGACGTAGTAATCCTTGACGTTCCAGTCGATCCAGATCACGCCGAATCGTTTCTTCGGTCACCTGACACTGTTCACTGAGTTCTGTTACACGCATACTTCCTTTTTCATTGACCAGTCTTACAATCATATCGTATCGTTCTGCCACCAACATATCAGCCACACTCCGTATCGTTATTGGGTAGACACTGTAATCAATCGCAGAAATTGCCCGTACGCTTCTTCCCAAGCTTGTACCTGCTCCGGTTCATAGATTTCGATAGGAAAAGAATGACGGATCACTGTTCTTGCTTCCTGCATGTCTTTGAATGTCCCCTGTGCTATCCATTGTACCGCTAAATTGCCAATTGCGCTTCCCTCCGCAGGCCCCGCCCATACCGGACGACCGATTGCATTCGCTGACCACTGGCATAACAGTTTATTTTGGATACCGCCACCTACCATATGCAATCCTTCAAAAGTATTGCCTGATAATTGCTCGGTAAGTTCCAGCACATAGCGATATTTCAAAGCTAGACTTTCAAAAATACAGCGTGTAATCGCTCCATACGTATCTGGTGGTTGCTGACCCATCTGGCGACAATACTGACGAATCCGTGAACGCATATCACCTGCATGAAGAAACAATACATCATCTGGATCGATAAGAGCGGCAAAAGCTGGAGCTTGCTCTGCATCATGAATCCATTGTTCAAATGAATAGTGGTGTCCTTCTCGCTCGGCTTCTCGCTTCACTTCTTGGAAAATCCATAATCCCATAATATTTTTGAGCAAACGATAGGTGCCATAAGCGCCGCCTTCATTAGTAAAATTCCAGTGCATCGCTTGTTCTGTAATCACAGGTTCACTCACTTCTGTACCCATCAGCGACCATGTACCACAACTTAGATAAGCAAAATCTTTCGATACAGCAGGTACAGCTACTACAGCAGAAGCGGTATCATGCTCGGCTACAGCCGTCACAGGGATCGACGGGATGCCTAGATCAACCATCAATGATGAGCGTAAGCGTCCTGCCGATGCTCCAGGTTGAACTGGTGTGCTGAACCATGAAGCTGGAATACCGATACTGGATAACAATTTGCGATCCCAATCGCCTTGTCTAGCATTAAAAAGTTGGGTTGTTGTCGCATTCGTAAATTCATTGATCATTTCACCAGTTAGAAAATAACGTAATAAATCAGGAATCATCAAAAAGCGTTCGGCTTCACTGAGTAAAGGTGAATCACTCTGACGTAATGATGCTAACTGATAGATCGTATTAAACGAAAGAAATTGAATTCCTGTCGTCTGGAAAATAGCACTCTGAGATAGATGTTCCTGTACTTTCTCCATCACTCCATGCGTATGCCAATCTCGGTAATGATAGGGATTGCCTAATAATTCTCCATGTCGCCCGATCAATCCATAATCGACAGCCCATGAATCAATGCCAATACTATCTGGCAACATATGCTCTTGCTTGGCAATCATCAATCCTTGCTGAATTTCATGATATAGACGCAAAATATCCCAGTGTAGACGATCGCCTACTTTGACCGGTTCATTAGCAAAACGATGAATTTCTTGTGTCACGATCCGGTTATCGGTCAGTCTGCCAATAATCGCTCGTCCACTGCCTGCTCCTAGATCATAAGCAAGGATACTCACCAGCTTGCACCACCTTTGCCTCTCGCTAGAATCGATTGACCGTAATGATCAGCCATATATGCTTTCATCGGATCAACAGGAACACCTATCTCTTCGCGAATCGAATGTAACAATGGAGTGACGTCAAATTCAAATGCTTTACGTACCGCATCTTCTGCTCCAAGCACATCGCCTTTACGTTGTGCTTCAGCAACTTCTTGATGATCGATCAACAGCGCTTTGGCATATTGAGTCTGTACATTCATCACCGAGCGAATCATCGCAGGAATTTTGGATTCAATATTATGCGATTGGTCGATCATATAGAGCATATTATTAACGGTATCAACTAATTTCTGTTCCTGACTGTCCAGTGCATCCAGAATCTGATAAAAGATTAAAAACAGCTCATACGGATTCATGGTACCGACAACCAGATCATCATCTGCATATTTATAACTATTAAAATGAAATCCTCCCAAGCGACCTTCATCAATCAGATACGATACAATATGTTCGACATTGGCTCCGGGTAAATGATGACCGGTATCTACTAATACCTGTGCTTGCTCTCCTAATTTGAGCGATAAATTGTACGCCATACCCCAATCGGCTATATCCGTATGATAAAAAGCCGGTTCAAAACATTTGTATTCAATCAGCATCCGCATATGAGGATCTAGCACTTTGTACATTTCTTGTAATCCTTCTAGCATCCAGTGTTTCCGTTGACGAATACTGCCCTGACCGGGATAATTCGTTCCATCTGCGAACCAGAGACTGAAATCTGCCGATTTGGTTTCTTTAGCAATATCGACACACTCTTTCAGATGAGCAATAGCTTTGTTACGGATAGCAGGATCTGCATGAGTCACGCTCCCCAGCATATAATCTTCATCTTGAAACAGATTCGGATTGATCGCTCCGATCGTAATTCCCAGACTTTCTGCATGACTTCGTAACTTGCTGTAATCATCTACCTTATCCCATGGAATATGAATAGCAACGGATGAACAAGCACCTGTTACTTTATGCACTTGAGCCGCATCTTCTAATTTTTCAAACGGCGTCCGAGGCACACCGACTTTTTGAAATACTTTGAAACGAGTTCCTGAATCTCCATATCCCCATGAAGGGGTTTCGATTTGTAGCGCTTTCAATCTTGAACGGACAGTGGTCAGGTCGATTCCGCGGGACTGTTGCTGTGCTTCAAATAAGGTGTAGGCATTCATCATTTGTGCTCCTTTGGCAATTTTATGGATAGGTATCTTTTTGATGGGGACCGCTATGGGAATATGATTGTTCTTGTCGTCGCTGGTGTAAAATAATCCTCTGATTAATCCGCTATGCGGGAGGATTATTTTACAAAGGCGAGCGCTTCGCTCTTTCAGAACAATCATATTCCCTCCGCTCCGAGAGGTGAGATACCTATCAAGTAAAGATTTTAAAGGTTAGGTTTTCGGGTAGCTAATGTTACTTTATTGGGAGATCATTTAGAGTGTTTGGAGTACTTTCTTAGCATAGGATGTTCATTTGATCATTGGAATGATTATTTGATTAGTTTTATATTTTAATTTTAATTTTGATTTTGATTTTGATTTTGGCGATTTTTAATCATTATGATCGGGATGCAATGATGATAATAAGTGTGAGTAAAGAATTCTTATGAATAGATAATTTATGATTTCCATATTATACCTATTGTTGAATAATAGAAATGAGTTTATTGATAGTGGTGATTTGTTTTATATTTTGTATTGATTTCTATAGAGTATTTTCTTAGTTTGTCTAACAAAGATTATCGGGTAAATGCGGCTGGGACGCCGCCGTCTATGGTTAGCATACAGCCAGTTGTTTTTTCGGCTTTGGATGAAGCAAAGAATGCGATGCCTTCGGCGATATCTTTTGGATAAATATTGACGAGCAATGTGGTGCGTTTGCGGTAATGTTCTTCTAATTGATCGGGTTCGATGCCGTATGCTGCGGCACGTTCGTTACGCCAGTTGGAATTCCAGATCGCTGATCCTTGTAAAATGGCATCTGGTAATATCGTATTGACACGAATACCGTATTCTCCACCTTCTGCGGCGATACAGCGGGCAAGATGAGCTTCCAATGCTTTGGCAGAGCTATAAGCAGTTACACTTTTTCCTGCATAAATCGAATTTTTGGAACCAATAAATACCATGCTTCCGCCTAGTGCTTGTTCTTTCATTATTTTGAATGCTTCGCGGGCAACTAAGAAATAACCTGTACCCAGTACATTCATATTCAAATTCCATTCTTTAAGCGTTGTCTCTTCAAATTTACTCGAAGTGGCAAGCCCTGCATTATTAACAATAATATCGATTCCACCGTAATGGATCGCTGTCTGAGCATAGGCTTGTGACACTTGCTCTTCGCTTGTTACGTCCATTTGTACTGCTAAAGCGCGATGTGGTCCGTATTGTTGATTGATTTCATCGGCTACTTTTTGCGCACCTTCTAAGTTCAAGTCTGCCAATACTACATGCGCGCCTTCGCTTACAAGGCGACGAGCCGTTTCACTGCCGATTCCACCTGCTCCACCTGTAATCAAAGCAATCTGACGTGAGAATTCCGTTTCCGCAGGAGCAAGTGATAATTTGTACAATTCCAAAGGCCAGTACTCTACATTGTATGATTCTGATTCACTTAGGGACACAAATTGTCCAAGTGAAGTTGCTCCACGCATTACTGCAATCGCACGATGATAGAGGGCTCCACTTACCAAAGACATTGCATGACTTTTGCCAGTATTGATCATGCCGATTCCTGGAATTAAGATCACACGCGGAGCGGCTTCAAACATTACATCGCCTTCATGTGCATTCTGTTCAAAATAAGCTTGGTATTTCTTTTTGTAATCGTCAATTCCTTGGATAACAGCTTGTTTGAGTCCTTCACTGTCCTCAGCGCTTGGTGTCCAATCAATAAATAGTGGTGTCATTTTGGTATGTACAAGATGATCGGGGCAAGCTGCTCCTACTTGAGACAACGAGTGAGAATCATTGGCGTTTACAAAAGAAAGTACATCTTCTGCATCATCAAAAGTTAAAATCATACGCTTGCTGTCACTGACTGCTCCGCGAACTGCTGGCATAATGTGAGCTACCAGTTCATGACGTGTATTGCTCTCAAGCGACTGCACTTTTTCGCCGCCAAATAAAGGTTGTTCTGATGCTTTTTGCTCGATATATAGAGCTGCTTTGTTAATCATTTCGATTGTTTTGGCATAACATTCTTCCTGTGTTTCTCCCCATGTGACCAGACCATGCTTTTCCATCAATACCAGTTCAGCATTTGGATGATCCAGTACGCCTTGAGCGATCATTTTAGATAATGTGAAGCCCGGACGAATATAAGGAACCCATACAAACGTATCTCCAAAAATTTCTTTAGCAATTTCTCGACCATTATCTGCACAACACAGACTAATAATCGAATCAGGATGGGTATGATCCACATGTTTAAATGGTAAAAAGGCATGCAGTAATGTCTCAATCGATGGACGAGGTGCTTTGGCATCAATCATACAATTCGCAAGATAAGCAACCATTTCATCATCAGGCATCTCTTCTTTTTCAAATAATGGACGAATATCATCAAGTCGTAATCCAGTAAAATGCTTGGCTTCCATCGATGCCAGATCAGAACCGCTACCCTTTACATACATCACTTCAATCTCACGACCTCGAAAATCGGTAGTGATTTCTTTGCTAGAGGTATTTCCACCACCCCAGTTACATACACGACGATCTGAGCCAATCAGGTTAGAGCGATACACCAGTTGATCTACACCTTCTTTTATGTCTGCAACCTGCTGTGTGTTCCACTGATTCGGTATCATGATATTCCTCCATTGATTTCTAAAGTTTGGATAATGATTTGAATATGTTTGTTTTGCTTTGATAGGAGTATATCATCTTTGAATACGTTTGAAAAGTTATAAAACAAAAATAAACGGATTTTAAGATCATTTTGTTAACGCTTACTCAAAATATTACAGAAAATAAACCAACATAATAAAGATTACTTTATAATCAATTTGCAGATAAAAAGCCATTGTATGTGCGTCAGTTATTGCTCTTAACATAAATAGAGTAATATGCTGATCAAGCACCTTCTACAATGGCTTCATAATATTATATCAATTTGGTACGTCTATTTTATTGATTAATAATGCTTCCTTACATATTACTACAGCGTTTATTGACTATCTGCCATACCTGAATACAATTGACCTGTAGTATTGGTGTCTGCATTTGCTTTTGTTTTGCCATCTGCTGCCCATAGTAATCCACGACGCATCATTTCTTTGACAGGCGGCATATCTACAATATCGGCATGATGACCGAGCGAATTGTAATATACTCTTCCTACGCCCCATCGTTTGGTCCAAGCAACCGGCATCTGCACCTGACCGTTAAGACGATGCGGCCCGTCTACGATTGGAAATGTAGTTGTCGCTAACACTTCTACTGCAGGATCGATATGCAGATAATATTGCTCTGATTTCACTTGAAAATCGGCAATCCCTTCGACAAGCAGACTGGAACTTGGCTTGATATTAACGGTGTACTCTACTCCATCATTTCCTGGATGAGCGACCCATTGACCACCTGTCATGAACTGCCAATCGACATTTTTACGAAAAGCATCGCACATTCCTCCATGACAACCAGCAAGCCCTGTACCTTGTTGTACCGCAGCAGAGACATGATCCACTAATTCTTGTTCAATATCATCCATTGTCCATACCGGTATAATGAGATCAAGTCCAAGTAATTTATCTGCGTCTCTAAATGCTTCTAGATCATTAGCAAGCTCTACCTCAAATGAAGCTTCCTGTAGCATATCTGCGAATATTCGAGAGACTTGTTCTGGCTCATGTCCGTCCCAGCCACCCCATACAATCAATGCTTTTCTCATCTTTAACACTCCTTAGTCGTCTAATGGATCGTGCCAAAATTAAGACAGTGTTGCAAATTCAGGTTGCTTCCATTCATACTGAACGCCTGTTAACGATTCAGATAGTGTCCATAATCGCTGAGAAATATCGGCTTGATATAACTTATCAATATGATCATCTAATTTGGGATATCCTTTACGTCCACCTTTGCCATCCGGTCCTACATATTCTCCGCCATGAATAGTTGGAGAGGTTGCCGCATACAATGTAGGCAATGCGCCCATCAAAGCTTTTTGTCCAAATGAACGAGATAACAGTCCAAATATGCCACTGACTGGCTTGCCTGAACCGCGTGAAGCCAGATTAGTATGCGTGAAGCCCGGATGGCAAGCCACACTAATCGTATCTGCTTGATTTTGGGTTAGACGCAACTGTAATTCACGAGCAAATAACATATTTGCAAGCTTGCTTTGACTATAAAATTTGAAAGAACGATAACCTTTGCTACCATCCAAATTATCAAAATCAATCTTACCTGCATACGCCGCTATACTACTTAACGTCACAATACGAGCATGAGGTGTAGCTAACAATTGAGGTAATAATAAGCCAGTCAAAGCAAAATGCCCTAAATGATTGCTACCAAATTGCAATTCAAATCCATCCTGTGTACGGCTATAAGGAGGCATCATCACACCTGCATTATTGATCAGAATCGATAATTGATGATGATTTTGTCTGAACTCTTCTGCAAAATGACGAATACTCGCTAACTCGCTCAGATCTAGACGCATCAATTGTAATTTAGCATTCGGATGAACATTCTGAATCGCTTGAAGTGCTTTTTGACCTTTTTCATAATTGCGTACAGCCATCACAATCTCTGCGCCCCGACCAGCCAGTATAGTAGCGGCTTCATAACCGATACCACTATTTGCGCCTGTAATCACGATTGTTTTGCCTTGCATATCTGGCACTTGTGATTCATCCCAGTGTGTAGTCATTGAATGTCCCTCCTTTATATCGCTATCTTTTGTTACTTGACTGACATTGCGTTACATATCGGCGATATCGATCCAGCGACGTTCTTCTATCGAACGCTCGACTGCTTCTAATACCGCCTGACATTTCACCCCATCTTCAAAATTCGGTGAAGCTTGTCGTTCTTCTTTAATAGCATTCATCAGTTCTAACATTTCATGAATAAACGTATGTTCAAATCCGATCGTATGTCCGGGTGGCCACCATGCATCCATATAATCATGTACAGCATCTGTCGCTACTACCCGGCGGAATCCCTGTGTATCTGCTTCATCAGAGGTGAAATAAACTTCCAATTCATTCATCCGTTCAAAATCAAACTTTACACTTCCCAGACTTCCGTTGATCTCAAATGAATTGGTCGAACGATGCCCTGCTGCAAAACGAGTCGCTTCAAAACTTCCTAAAGCTCCATTTACAAATCGACTCATAAATAACGTAGCATCATCAACAGTCACTTCACCTTGTGGGCCATCTTGATTTCCTTTTGCACTTAACCCTGTCATTTCAGTAGCTAGCGGACGCTGCTTGATAAAAGTCTCACTCATACCGATTACTTCTTTCATATCGCCTACTAAATAATGAGCAAGATCTATTAAATGAGCACCCAGATCGCCATGCGACCCAGAGCCAGCAATTTCTTTTTGCAGACGCCAGACTAAAGGAAAATGGGGATCAAGCAACCAGTCTTGCAAGAACCAGGCACGAAAATGATGAATCTTGCCCAGCCGTCCACTATCGACTAGCTTTTTCGCTAAACGTACTGCCGGGGAGAAGCGATAATTGAACCCGATCATATGCACAATGCCTGCTTGCTTCGCCGCTGCTAACATTTCGCGCGAATCGGCAAGAGATAATGCTAACGGCTTCTCACAAAAGATATGTTTACCCGCTTGTACTGCTGCTAACGCAATTTCTTTGTGCATATTACTAGGTGCATTAATATCAATCAGATCGATATCAGGACGAGCGACTAAGTCTTGCCAGTCTGTGACATGCTCTGCCCAACCAAGTTGCTCTGCTGCTTGCTCTACTTGCTTGGAATCCCGTCCACAGATTACAGACATGTGAGGCTTGGTTGCTTGTGGAAAAAACATCGGCAGACTGCGATAAGCATTACTATGCGCTTTCCCCATAAATTTATACCCAATCATACCAATATGTATATCTTTCATCTGATCTCCTCCTTAGAAATATAACGCTTTCATAAATAAGAATATCAATAATTCATCTAATTTTATTATGGCAGAATCCATAGTCGATCACAATCCAATCCAAAACAATGTTTGTCCGAAGCGATAACGGGTATATATAAAAAGGAACACTATACTGATTTCATTTCGAGGAGGAGTTAACCATGACAGAAGAAAACAAACAACCCGAAACTCATTCAGAAGATACACTGATGGAGAAAAAGAGAAAAGAGGATGGCTCCAATATCGAACTGCAAGCCGATGAATGGACAGCCAAACCTTCTCCAAAAGCAGCTGGAGATGACGATAAAACTGAGAAAGAATAATCTTTGTCAGAACTCTTTTTAATTTAAATCCAATATGGTAGAGTCAATCTTATTTTGATTCTATACAGTATCATTAGTAAATATAGATCTACTCTACTATTACAACATACAGCCTGTGATCAAGCATTTATCTGCTTCGATCACAGGCTGTTTTTTATCTGTTATTTTACATTTGAAATGTCATCTCTAACGTTTAGGATGAAGTTACTTGTTGCTTCATCGTTACTCTAGTACGTATCCATTTAGCTACTTCCATCAACAATACTGCTCCTATTGCAAGCCCGGTAGCTACAGCCCACTGCTGTACACCAAAATCTACAGGAATAGAGAATATATCGCGTACGCCTGGAAGTAATGTGACTCCATATAGACACAGACATAGAGCTACTGCTCCCAATACATATTTGTTGCTAAATATTCCTACTCCAAATGCTGTCTGTACATTAGAACGTGCAGCAAAAGTCTGGAATGTTCTCGCTAGAATCAATGTTGTAAATGCCATAGCAACACTCATTTCCGGCGAATGTTGTAAGCCGATATACTGCGACAAAATAACCGCAATACCGATCAGCGCACCGCGTGTAATAACAGCCTGCATCGTTCCACCTGCAAAAATACCTTCATTGATATCTCGTGGCTTCCGACTCATCACGTCAGGCTCTGCCTTTTCCATCCCTAATGCAATAGCTGGTAAAGAATCATTCGCTAGGTTAATAAAAAGCAATTGAATCGCTGTAAACGGATTGATCCAATCCATCAGTAATGCAAATAAAATAGCAATAATAGCACCTAAATTGCCTGCAAATAAATAGGCTATCGCTTTTTTGATATTATCAAATACGGTTCTACCTACACCGACTGCATTAACTATAGATACAAAGTTATCATCTGTCAGTATCATTGCTGCCGAGTCTTTGGCTACGTCTGTTCCACTACCCATCGCAACTCCGATATCTGCTTGCTTGAGTGCTGGTGCATCATTTACACCATCACCAGTCATGGCTGTAATTTTACCTTTTTTCTGCCATGCACGAACGATTCTAATTTTGTTTTCAGGAGAGACACGCGCATAGACAGCGATTTTTTCTAATTGATTGTCTAGCTCCTGTTCAGACATTTGATCCAGTTCTTGACCGGTAACAGCAATATCCTGATCGTCCATAAGACCAATATCTCTGCCAATCGCTTGTGCTGTTGTTTTGTGATCACCGGTAATCATCACAGTACGAATACCCGCCTTTTTGGCTTCGGCAATCGAACCGGCAACTTCTTCACGAGGTGGATCGATCATAGCGCTCAATCCTACCAGAATCAGTTCCTGTTCATCATCTATACCAACTTCAGTCTGATCATTCGGTATAATCTTATATCCATAAGCCAGTACACGTAATGCACGATTGGAAAAGTCTTCATTCGCAGTCTGCATCCGCTCACGAATTTCATCGGTCAGTGAAACAACTTCATCCCCTACAAATACTTGTGTACATCGACCGATCAATACGTCTGGCCCACCTTTGGTTAACATCGCTTTTTGATCATCAAAAGTATGAATTGTAGACATTAATTTACGGTCAGAATCAAAAGGAATTTCTCCTTCTCGTGGGAATTGTTCACGAATCTCATTGTAGTTTTTATTCTTTTTATTACTAAAAGCGATCAATGCTACTTCGGTGGGGTCACCTAATTCTTTGCCTTCATCATTAATATTAGAGTCATTACATAATACTGCAATATGCAGTAATCGGCGTTCTCCTTCTGACCATTGTTCTGGATCATCAGGGAAATCGTCAGTACTTCCATCTGGCAAAAAGTAATCGACAACTGTCATTTTATTTTGTGTTAACGTCCCTGTTTTGTCTGTACAGATTACACTGGTCGAACCTAACGATTCTACAGCAGGTAATTTGCGAATAATAGCATGCTGTTTTGCCATTTTATTTGTTCCTACGGATAATACAATCGTGACAATCGAAGATAATGCTTCTGGAATAGCGGCTACAGCTACAGCTACCGCGAACATTAATGCATTTAAGATTGCCGCTGTCATATCTACTACTTCATTAGCAAACCAGATCCGTCCTGCTTCTACGCCAAAGATCACAATACATAATAATAAAATAAAAATGCCTAACTTTTTGCTAAAACTTTCAAGCTTCCGTTGTAAAGGAGTCTGCTTAGCTTCTGCACTTTCGATCAGTCCAGCGATTTTACCTATTTCAGTATTCAAAGCTGTTCCTGTAATCACTACTGTACCTCGTCCATAGACGACAAGTGAACCGCTAAAAACCATATTACGGCGATCACCAATAGGTGCATCGGCACCGATCACATCAATATGTTTGTCTACAGCTTCTGATTCTCCGGTTAGCATGCCTTCATCGACTTTGAGACTGCCTGATTCTAATAATCGTCCATCTGCCGGTACATAATCTCCAGCTTCCAGTAACACAATATCTCCACGAACTAATTCTCTGGCTGCTATACTTTGCTTTTTACCATCTCGAATCACTTTGGCTTCAGGCGCAGACATTTGCCTCAGTGCATCTATAGAACTTTCTGCTTTGCGCGTCTGTACGACACTGATAATAGCGTTCAGTATTAACACAAAGAAAATAATAATCGATTCTACCCACTGCCCTAATACCAGTTGTACAGTAACAGCAACTAATAATACGATAACCATCGGATCTTTAAAATTTTCTAAAAATAATTTCCATGTTGGTGTTTTCTTTTTACCTTTTAGTTCATTATATCCTTCTGCTTCTATACGCTTGTCAGCCTCTTGCCCGGATAACCCTTGCGTAGAACTATCGACATCCTGTAGCACTTGATCGGCTTCTTGACGATAATATTCCATTCCACCACTCCTATTCATTGTAGTATCTTTGTTATGCCAATGTTGATATGTAGATGTTTTAATAACGTATAACAACGGTTTTATGTACTTTTTTTACCCAAAAAGTGCTACGGATTACCTGTATTTCATATGACGTTTTAGTGACAGATCAAAAAAGCACATCTACCGCTTCTGCCGATGACAAAAGGAAGATCTGCTTTTTCAATAATGATGTGTATATAAAAGTATATTGAGAATATAAGCAAAATGATGTATTAATTCGCTTGTGTAGGATTCCACTGGTCATTTCCAGCAAGTACACTTTGAATAGTAATGACTTTGGCTTGATCATCGTTTAAAAATTTTGCCCATTTCACGCGTGCATTGTTGTTGGCTCCTGCACCTTTGCTTGCATATTCATAATAACGAGCAGTCGCCTCATTCGCTGGATCACGCCAGTTATCCCAGCCTGTAGGTTGAATATGTGCTCCCATATCTGTATTGATATACGTCACTGCTGAATAAGGACGCCATGGTCTACCCAGATACACCGATTGATTAGCGGTTCCACTACTGGTCAGACGGCTATTTAGAAATACATAGCCATATTTCGTGTCTGCTCCTGTAGAAGCAGCGGTTATATAACCTGCGCCCAGACTATGAATCTGACATTGATCAAACACAGCTGTCGCTGATCCGAAAATAAAATCAACGGTTCCTTCAATATAACAATTTTTGAAATACTGTCTGCCTGTACCTGGTGTATATAAAGTATCTTGATACCCTAGAAAGCGTACATCGGTATAGATCGCTTTATCTGCATTATTGTAGAAAGCTACAGCTTGCCCTGCATTCATAACTGCATTGTTGCGGAACGTAATCGTTTTGGCTTGAAAATAATCGCCTTTGACAGTCGTACTTGCGCTATTCGTTGTACTTCCACTACTAGCATTGGTTGCATTGTAGCTAAGTATCGTGCCTGTTGCACTTTCACCTTGTAATGTAATATGGGGCTGAGTGATTGTTAATTTCTCTGTATACGTTCCATTTTTGATATAAATGATTTTCTGTTGAGTATTGTTAGCTGGAATCGAATTGATTGCTGCTTGTACACTTTTGTATTGACCTGAGCCTTTCAGATCGACCACTATTGCGCCTGACGGTATAGACGCTGTAGCTGTAGCCAATTCAGTAGCACTTGATGATGTGAGAGAATTAGCAGGTGCAGAAGAAATATGATTTGTATCCGCAGAAGTAGTTCCTACCATAGATAAAGATAACGCAGTAACAATCGCTGTTGTTCCTAGCACTGTCCATGTTTTCATCCAATCACTCCTTGTATGAAATAATTTCCCCAGAAAAAGATAACGCTTACATAAATCATTAAAATGAATATATTTTTAAATATTATTGGTACGGGTTTATATTACCTTTTGTATCCTATTTTGGAAATATAAACATACAGAGATACTACCCAATAAAAAAGACCACTCTTAATCAAAAGAGTGATCTTTGTGTTGAAATGTTTATTGGTATAGTGCTTCACTTTGTCCTGTATTTACGATGATGATATTCGTACTTATGCGATCAATTGCAATTCTTTTGCCTGTTCTTCGGTCAAAATAAACTGTTCATTTGCATACGTATCATCATCTTGATCGACTCCAAACATCTGCATTACTTTGTCCCAGATTCCTTTTTGGACTGCTTCTTCACGTGTAATAATAATTTTCATTGTTTTCTCCGCCTTTGCTATATGTATATCGTCTTTCTTATCATTAAACCGTTTTCATCATAGACTAAACGATTAGCTGACAATCTGTGCATCTATCAGGCTCTATTTATGGCAAAATAAAACTCTCTATCGCATCGCTCTGATCAGCGAATACGGTAGAGAGCTTCTATAAAACTTTGTATTAATCATTTAATTACAGAGCAAAGTCAGTAATGACGACCGTATTAATACGGCTTCGCGTCATTCCCTTTTTCTTCTGCTAAATTAACGGCTTTATGAGCACGATGTCTTGGTTTTTTAGAAGGATCAGCTTTGAGTTTAGCTAATTCATCTGTTACACGTTGTGCATACTCTGTGTCTGCTTGTTGTAAATTAGCGATAAATTTATCACTAATCACATCAGAGCATTCAAACAGATTAGCGGCGATATTTGCTACTAATTCATCGCGTTCCCAATCTTCAAAGTCACGATAAGTCTGACCCGCTTGTGCAAAATCGTTAGGACGATCTAGCTTCTGACGCATTAGATTCACATCATAATAATGCGGTTCATGATCAGCACCTGCTTTGGGAGATTCTTTAAGACCCCCTAGAGAAGAAGGCTCATAATTGACATGCGGATTCTGCTTCGGTGCCGCATCCGGTGCATAACGCATTTGTCCACCTGATTGGTTAGTGGCTACATTAGACTTCGGCGCATTAATTGGCAATTGTTGATAGTTCGCTCCTACCCGATGACGCTGAGTATCTGAATAAGAGAATGTGCGACCTTGCAACAACTTATCATCCGAGAAGTCCAATCCATCAACCAGTACACCTGTACCGAAAGCCACTTGTTCTACTTCTGTAAAGTAGTCTACTGGATTGCGGTTGAGCGTCATTTTACCTACTGGAAGGAATGGGAATTGATCTTCCGGCCATAATTTGGTCGGATCCAATGGATCAAAATCCAATTCAGGATGATAATCATCACTCATAATCTGTACACATAATTCCCACTCTGGATATTCGCCACGATCAATCGCATCATACAGATCAACGGTTGCATGATTAAAGTCTAACCCTTGCACTTGATTCGCTTGTTCTTGCTTCAAATTCTGAATACCCTGCTCCAACGGTTCCCAGTGATACTTAATCAACACTGCTTCTCCGTCTTTGTTTACCCATTTATACGTATTCACACCGGAACCTTGCATTTGCCGGTAGTTGGCAGGAATTCCCCATGGTGAAAAGAGAAATGTTGCCATATGTGTAGACTCCGGACTATTTGCCAGAAAATCGAAAAAGCGTTCCATATCTTGCACATTTGTGATTGGATCAGGCTTAAATGCATGAACCATATCAGGGAATTTCAAAGGATCACGAATAAAAAATATTTTTAAGTTGTTACCAACCAAATCCCAGTTCCCATCTTCGGTATAGAATTTAGTCGCAAATCCACGCGGATCACGTAAAGTTTCCGGTGAATGATTACCATGCACAACTGTAGAAAAACGTACAAAAACAGGCGTTTGCTTTCCTTTTTCTTGAAAAAGCTTAGCACGTGTATACTTGGAAATAGGCTCATCGCCAGCCGTTCCATATGCTTCGAACACACCGTGTGCTCCAGCACCACGAGCATGCACGACACGCTCTGGAATACGCTCCCGATCAAAGTGAGAGATTTTTTCTAAAAAGTTGTAATTCTCCAGAGTAATCGGACCTCGATTACCTACTGTTCTTACATTCTGATTGTCAGTGACCGGATGTCCCTGACGATTCGTTAACGTCAATTCTTCATCGTGTTCACTTGCTTGCGGGTGCTTCTGATTATCGTCTGCCATGGATAGTCCGCCTTTCGAGAAAGTATGAACTTGCTGTATTCCAAATGAACAATAATACACAGGTGCAAATTGTACAATTGCTTCTACTCTAATCTCCTTCAATAGAATGTACATCAATACAACGTACAATCATGAATAAAGAGAATAAAAGTATTACCTTTTTTTACCTGCCTGAGCACATTATAAAACATTTTTTGTACAAATAGTGTACTATTTTTAAATTTATGTCTGAAATGTGAATGAAGATATGATGAAGTTGGTAACGTTTGCTTTTCATTTTGGACTTCCTTATAATAGAAACAATCAGGCTATGGTGCCCCTTCCTTCTACTTTCGCAAATGGATGTTTTATTAGGGACACCTGTTTCCTGATTTTTTTATGTTGTTTTTTTTATGTTGTAAAGTAATATGATTTTGCAAATATTATTTTTGAATAAGAACAGTTAGCGCTTATCGTATTAAGCGTTTAAGGAATGAGCCTGATCTATGGATCAATTTTCGATTTATTTACAGCGTGAATTAAAAGTAATTATACATACTCAGCAACAGGAAACCCCATTGTCTCCACTAGATCAAGATCAGATTTTAGCCGATTTTTTGTAATAATGGCTATATCAGATCGCTATTTTTTGTTTCAAACATAACTCTTTGTACGTCTTAGAAGTGTAGTACCTGATGATGGCTTATAGATGCTCATTGGATGCTGCACTTTTATTTATGTCAACGATTCGTAGGTATTACAAAGATAGATATCTCAAAAAGGAGTTCTTTATCATGTCTCTTCGAAAAATTACGTTATTGAAAGACAAAATTGAAAATTTCGATAGCTATCCATTTTCGCTTCCTTTTATTCGGCATATGGATCAGCTTGATCTGGAACATCCAGTTACATTCTTTGTTGGTGAAAATGGATCGGGTAAATCGACATTGTTAGAAGGAATTGCTTATCAATGTGGATTTCATACAGCAAGTGGTTCGCGTAATAACAGTTATGAAGTCGATCAATCTCAGTCTGCTTTGGGTGACTATTTACGTCTGTCATGGCTTCCCAAATTAACAAATGGTTTTTTTATGCGTGCAGAATCTTTTTATAACTTTGCTAATCATATTGATGAAACAGAGAAAATATGTCCAACTGGATATAACAATTACGGTGGCAAGTCACTTCATCATCAATCTCATGGAGAATCGTTTTTATCATTATTTACGCAAAAGTTCACCAAATCACGTGAACAATCGATATACCTGCTAGATGAGCCCGAAGCCGCTCTATCTCCTGCAAGACAACTCTCTTTAATGCGGATCATCAAAGACCTTTCGCCACGATCGCAGTTCATTATCGCTACCCACTCCCCAATCTTACTCGGCTACCCTAATGCTGAGATTATTAGCTTTGATCAAGATCGTTTACAACCGATAGACTATCAGGATACCGATCATTACCAGATCACCAGACGATTTCTGGAAAATCCAAAAAGAATTCTGGATGAGCTGTTTAACGATAACGACTAGAATTAGAATTATAGTTATTGGTAGCTTATTTTATAGAATGCAAACGACAATATCCTATCTAGCGAATATATTAGCAATGATTTATGCAAATAGTCAGCTTACTCCCATCAGATCAACTACTTATTTCGTAAAAACTGCAAACCAAAAAGCCTTTATAGCTACAATTCCACTATAAAGGCTTTTTTATTTTCGTGATGATAAGAGCAATACCATTATGGTGAGCTTGCTTATTCAGCACTAGATCACATCAAATTTCAACCGTTCTAATCGTGTATGTTGAATATACCATTGACCATCTATCGCTACAAACGTCTCATAGTAATAACCATACCCGTGAAATGATAGATGTTCACTTCCTTCTGGAAAAGTAACATAATCCTCCATCGGCGAGATCACTTTTGCTTCGGTTGCAGAAATCAATTCAATTTCGGCACTATGTACCTGATGTACCGTTTCCGCAGGATGAACGAGGTCTTTGAATACTTTTACAATGATATCCCTTCCCTCTAACAAAGGAATCGGATTACCTTCTGTGCTGAAATCAGCTACTGCATTAGGAGCAAATACACTGCCTAATTCATCCCACTGCTTCATATCAATAAGACGACAGTACCGGGATTTGGTTGTACGAATACCTTCATAAGCGAGTAACACTTCGATATCAGTCATAAATGAATATTTCATGGCTTGGCCTCCACTTTATCAGTCCAGTTCTAACCCCTTAGTCTCTTTCCCTAGAAAAGCAACTGCGGCTACTCCGATAAGAATCGTAACGAAAAAGATAGTGAAAATCGTACTAATCGCTACCCCTTTACCTACCAGCATCCCTACAAGAAATGGAGCAATAACTCCACCTATACGTCCAAATGCCGCCGCCATACCTACACCTGTTGAGCGTACTTTGGTTGGATATAATTCAGGAGTATACGCATATAATCCGCCCCATGCTCCTAGATTAAAGAAGGACAAACAAATTCCTGCCATTAATAGCGATGCTGTCGTCGTAGCAAATCCAAACCAAATTGCGCTAACCGCTGTCAAAACAAGATATACGATCAATACAAATTTACGACCGAATTTCTCAATAAAATAAGCAGCCGTAAAGTAACCTGGCAACTGCGCCAACGTCATAATTAACACATACTCAAAACTTTTGATCAAAGTAAAACCTTTCAATCCCATCACAGAAGGTAACCATAAGAACATTCCATAATAAGAAAACACAACAGTGAACCATAATATCCACGCCATAATCGTTGTACGGCGATGTTCACTGCTCCAAATATCTGCTAATCCTTTCATAAACGAAGCACGTCTGCCTGCTCCATTTTTCACAAACTTCGGCGAATCTTCGATGGCCCGGCGTAAATATAATGCATACAGCGCAGGAACAGCTCCTATAATGAAGCCCCATTGCCATCCATATTGAGCAATAACAAAATACGCAACAACCGCTGAAATAATCCAACCGAATGCCCAGAAACTTTCCAGTAATACAACTGCACGTCCGCGATCTTGTACCGATACGGATTCAGAGACCAGTGTAGAAGCAACAGGAAGTTCCCCACCCAGACCAAAACCTGCGATAAACCGCAACACTAACAACATTCCAAATCCTGTTGCTAATGCAGACAACCCACTAGCAATAGAGAATATGAGTAGTGTCCATAGCAAAATCGATTTACGTCCATAACGATCTGCTAGATATCCAGCAGTTGCCGCACCTACTGCCATCCCCACCGAGTTGATACTGGTTAGATAACCAATTTGTTGTGGTGCAAGATTCCAATCTTTTGCAAGTGCTGCTGCGATAAATGAGATCATTCCCACTTCCATCGCATCAAACATCCAGCTAAATCCAGCACTAACCAGCAACTTACGTTGCTTTGGATTTTGCAACATTTCTAACTTATTCATGCACTTTGCCCCTTCTTTCTCTGCGCTTGTACTTTTTGTTACATACTTTGCCAAACTCAATATCCGCTCATCGAAAATGAACGATATGGACGTGTATAGCAACAGTTCTATTGCTAATAGTACTGTTATAGTAGAGATCGCTAACAACAGATGACCTCTTTGCTATCGTCCAAAGTGAATATGGCATGTTCACGAATTCTATTATAACCAGATTTCTAAAAATATACCTCTCATCTTTTCATTTCAGCTATAAAAATTTTAAATTTTTATTAATAGTAAGCATATCTGTATAATCAGATGATCGATTATGTATTAATTTTCCAATAAAAAGACTAGATTTGTAAAACCATTTTATACATAAATAAGTATCGCTTCTAATATTTCAAAATTAAAATCTTCCTGAGGATAATACTTATTATCCAGACCACATTACAGGAGGAATATAATGAACATCAAGCGCACGCTTTTAGGGGTATCTTTTACAATGATTCTTGGATTAACTGCTTTACCACAACAAGCATGGATGGCTCCCATTAATCCTGTAGTAGCACCTTCGCCGGGTGCATGGGCAACAGGACAGACTCCTGCCAATGTTTCTCCCAACAAACCTGCTATTTTATTTGTACATGGTCTGACCAGTAAAGCGAATGTCTGGTATGAAGATAATGATATGTATGAGTACGCATACAAAAATGGATATGAGACTGCTTTTATCAATATGTATGATATTACAGGCACACCGGAAGACATGTGGAAAGACGGAGAATTACTTGCGACCAAAATTCAAGAAATCAGCAAATATTTTGGCAAAAAATTAGTTATCGTGGCTCACAGTAAAGGTGGAGTAGATACCCAATCTGCATTAGTGCGTTATAATGCTTACCCTTATGTTTCTCGCGTCATTACACTCAGTACACCTCATCATGGCTCACAATTAGCCGATCTAGCGTATAGCAGCTGGGCAGGATGGTTAGCAGATCTTGTAGGATCGCAAAGTCCGGGAACTAGTTCCCTTCAGACATCCTATATGGATTATTTCCGCTCTGAAATGGCAAAAGATCCTGATGTTAATAAAGTTCCTTTTTACACAATGAGTGGTAATAAATGGTCTGGCTCTGGTAAAGCTTCGTATACATTCGGTGGGTCGTACTTATCATTGTTCGGTAGTAATGATGGTGTTGTGACTACAGAGAGCGCTCTATTGCCAGGTGCTACATTGATTCAGTCCGGCGCATGGAATCATAAGACTGTTCGTACAGGCTCTTTTACTTTTGATCTATTTAAATCTTATCTAGGTACGGTGCCTGCTGCTGTTGCTAGTCTACATGCTCCTTCTGCGGTAACCAAAGACACGTATAACGTAGACTCAGATATACAAGACACCCCTGCATCTGTTAATTATATGGCTCAATCTTCTCCTTCGACCAATACTAACAGTACTACTTCGGAAGAAGGTCATGGACAATATTATATTCGCGGAGGTCAACATTCCGGCACAGCCAATGAAATCTTAACTGTCGAAAATAATGTAAATCAAATCTCGCTTGATTGGATCAGCGATCAACCATTAACACATTTAGAACTGATCTCCCCAAGTGGCAAAGTACAAAAAGTCAAATTACAATCTACTCCAGACGATGAATTTTTCCATGGTGCTTATCACCAGCTAGTTACTTTACCACAACCTGAAGCAGGAGAATGGAAAGTACAAGCAACCAGTGCAACGAAAGGCGCTTATCTAATGACAGCCGTCTATACACCAGGTGCAGAGCAAGCCGAATTGAAAACAAATCTTTCTAACAACCAACTACGTATGAATGTAAATACAGAAGGTCTGGATCAACAACGCACTCACCTGAACTATACAGTGAACTATTACCATCCAGACGGTAGTAAGCTTGCTCCTCCTACAGAGCGTAACAATCGCTCGATGGCTACTTCAGAATCGGTGACTACGCCTGTTACCAATACACCGTCTATTTATGTAGTGACAACCGATATTGATGGCTATACAGAAGCAGGTTATCCTTATCGTCGTACATTAGTGAAGTCTGTCTATGTAGATGAGCAAGGCAATACGTACAGCAATTAACATTATATCTGACAACACATTGCGTACTTGATCAGTCATTTGACTATGGTAATAGATAAGATAGGTTACAGAGAATACGTATAAGCTCAAGATAGAGAAAAGTCAGTCTCTATCTTGAGCTTTTTTTCTATCTTGAACTTTTTTCTTATTTTATATATCTACTGACATGTATTGAACTATCAGTGAATGGCTTGATAGACACCTGCTAAGATGATCTTATCTACCCTGTTGCTTTTGCATCTTATTTCTTATCACGATAGTATTCATCTAGTGCAACAGCTTGTGGTTGTCTTTGGTTATACGTATATATAGCCTTGAATCCACATTCTTTTGCCAGTTGTATAGCATCACTAATCTCTGCTCCTGTATGTTCTACAAAATGTGAATCAGAACCGATCGTTAGTAATTCTCCACCCATTTTACGATATAACTGTAATACTTCTTTGGAAGGAAAAGGCTCTCCTGCTCCACCACGCCAGCCAGACGTATTGATTTCGATACCGATATGACGTGTGATCGCGGTCTGCAATATCGCTTCGATAACATCGTGATAATCACTCAGCTTATAATTTCCGATAGTACCTACTGCGTACCTTTTTAACAAATCTAGATGAGCAATTATATCAATGTCTGCATGCTGTACCATCTGTAATACTTCTCTAAAATACAATTTATAATGATCGATACCTTCTTGAGCAAGGAAAAGTCTTAGCTTGCGTTCGTTCATATTATGTACAGATCCGAGAATAAAATCGAGCGGTTGATGCGCCAGTGCTTCTTCGTATTGCGTCTGCATATAATGAGGTTCACACAATTCAATGCCTGCTTTGATGATTAATTTTCCTTCATATTGCTGTTTACACCTTTCGATCTCTGCCAAATACTGTGTAAAGTCTAAATGCCCGTACGTAGGCAATACAGGATTGACCGCATAATGTTCTGTAAAACAAATCTCTTGCAGTCCACGCTCTACTGCTTCTGCGCATACGTCACTCATCACAGCGCGTGAATCAAACGAATGATTTGTATGAATATGGTAATCATAGATCATTGCTATTTTCCTTCTTTCTTTACAATTCTATATGGCTTCTATTCAAGCCAATAACAGCTATCTATTCATAATATAGGTTCATTTTACATCATAAAAAAGACTGCCCTTCTTCTACCGTAGCAGAAAAAGAACAGTCTGTATATTGCATGCTTATTTCGTTAATGTGCTTGATTCTTCTGCATCTTTCACCGGGAACCAACCAGTCATAGACATGATAGAGTTCCATAATGGATCTGGAACGACCAGACGATCTTGATCATGCTTGGTTAACGAATAATCGATTTCTGACTCACGACCGGATTCTACTTTTTCTACCCAGTCTGGATCTACGATCAATTCGCGTCCAAGTGCTACCAATGGTACACCCGTATTCAATACGTTTAACGCATCGTCAGGTGTATTAACAGCACCTACACCGATCACAGGAACTTTAGCGCCTACACGTTCTTGAATAATTTCAAGACGGGAGCGTTTGTCATCGACACCACGACGCGGAGTAGAAGCATATTCCATAAGAGATACATGCAAATAGCTCAAGTTTTTCTCAGCTAGCGCATCGATCAATGTCAATGTATCCGCCATTGTGATACCAGGCGTTTCTGGTTCTTCTGGAGAGAAACGGTAACCTACGATAAAAGGTCCTTTAGCATGTTCTTTGACTGCGCGTTGTACTTCGTCTACAACAGCTAATGGGAAAGTAAGACGTTTTTCTAAGCTTCCGCCCCATTTGTCTTCACGACGGTTCGCATGTGGAGAAAAGAATTGTTGCACCAAGTATCCGTTAGCACCATGAATCTCTACACCATCAAATCCAGCTTCGATTGCATTTGCAGTCGCTTTACCAAAATCAACGATGATATCATCGATTTCTTGAGCTGACAATTCACGAGGAGCTGGAGCTTCTGTACCATCATTTGTACGATCTGTTGGAATAGCACTTGGAGCCGCTACATCGCCATTCACTAGATCAGGAGGACTTAGACGACCAGCATGGAAAATTTGCAAAACAGCTTTGGCACCGTTAGATTTCAACGTTGTCGCTAATTTGCGTAGACCTTCTGTAAATTCAGCACCTGTTGCGCCGAATTGATTTTGGAAACCGATACCGCCTTTGGTTACGTAAGCAACCGCTGTTACAGCCAAGCCTACACCTGCTGTACGGCGTGCATAATATTCAAGTTCTGCATCAGATACAGTAGCATCTGTATTAGAAGAAAAATGTGTCATAGGAGCAAGGACAATACGATTTTTTAATTCGATACCGTCATTCAGTTGGAAAGGTTCAAATAAAGATTTGTATTTTGTATTCAAAGGATATCTCTCCTATTCTCTTTATCGTTCATATTATTTAATGTGACTATATATATTATAGTAACCAATTCAATTTTATGCAAGTAATATACTAAAAATAATTAAGTATATTAAAATACCTATTGTCACCCTACAATGAATGTGAACAATAGGTATTTTGTCTATCTGTATTACAAGCTATTTTATGATTGAGAAACAGCTTTGCGTTTGTTGCTCATTTGAGACGATGATGCTTTTTCTTCTTGTGAAGCTGTACGTTTATGTGGTGGTTCTTTTAAGAAGAAAATTAAAATTAATGCTAACACCGATAAGCCCGAAGCCACTAAGAATGCCATATTGGTACCATGAATCAAAGCATTTTCAGTAGAATTTCCTAATAGAGCAGATGAAGAACTAGCATTTGTCAAAATTGTAATCAATACTGCTGTTCCGATTGAGCCACCAACTTGACGTAATGTATTATTCATCGCTGATGCGTGAGATAACAGATGTGTAGGCAATTGGTTCAGACCTGCTGTTGTCACAGGCATCAATACCATCGACATCCCGAACATGCGCAATGTAAACATAATCGTAATATAAGTAATCGAGGTCGTAGACGTTAAGAACGCAAATGGAATCGTTCCACCCGCCATTAACACCAGACCGATTGTACTGATTACTTTTGCACCGTATTTATCAAAAATACGTCCTGTAATCGGCGACATAATTCCCATTAAGATCGCACCAGGTAACACAATCAATCCTGAATGTAACGCCGTCATATGACGCGCATTTTGAATATATAAAGGCATCAATGTTGAGGCACCGATCATCGCGGTAAATACGATTACTGTAATAATCATCGAAACGGTAAATACACGATCTTTAAATACGCGGAATTCTAACAATGGTTCTTTTAACTTGAATTGACGAGTTACAAATAAATACAAACTGATTGCACCTATTAAAATACTAATAATAACAGTTGGATCACTCCAGCCTTTGGAAGCACTACTGAATCCGTACAGTAGACCACCGAATCCAAGTGTCGATAACGTTACTGAAGTCATATCTAGCTTAGGATTACGAAGTTCACTTACATTTTTGAGAGCAAATACAGCAATCACAAGGTCGATCACTGCGATAGGTAAAATAATGTAGAACAGTGTACGCCATGAGTAAGAATCTACGATCCAACCCGACAATGTAGGTCCGATAGCCGGTGCAAATGAAATGACTAGACCGATCATACCCATTGCGGCACCACGTTTTTCTTTTGGAAAAATAACTAAAAATACAGTTTGCATCAGCGGCATAATAATACCTGCTCCTGCTGCCTGTACGACACGACCTACTAACAATGTTCCAAAGTTAGGTGAGATCGCTGCAATGAATGTTCCTAATGCAAATAATCCTACAGACGTAATAAAAAGCGCCCGTGTTGAAAATTTATCAATCAAATACGCTGTAATTGGAATCATAATTCCGTTGACTAACATAAAAATCGTTGTTAACCATTGGGCTGCTGTTGCATCAATATTCAGATCAGCCATAATATGCGGTAATGCAGTGACCAGTAGCGTCTGATTCAGTATGGCTACAAAAGCACCTGCTAGCATAATAGCGACAATAAGCGTAACGTTTAATTTCGGCTTATTCTGTGTTGAGATATTCTCCATCTTTCTTTTCCTCCCATGTTGCACGATATACATGTTGTAGTTGAGCTACTTCCTGTTGAAGCTCTTCTCTCTTCTGTAAATATGCGATTAATGCTTCCATCATAAATGTTTGTGGTATAACCTTTTTGCGTTCTGTGTTTAATCGTTCGGTGGCGGCAATCAAATCAGGACGATTGGATTCAGGCGAACGCTGATGAATCGCTAGATTCAGTTCTCGCATCACTTTACGCCATTCACTTTCGCCAAAATATTTCTGTCTAACATCTGGAACAGACAAATCGAATTGTTGCGCCATTTGCTCGGTAACTAAAGGCACACTGTGACTATGTTTTTGGATCATAGCTTCCAGACTTTCAACAACAAATTCAGATAAAGCAGACAGCTCAAAAACAGTGTTGTTGTTCCAACGTAATAAAAACATAAATTCTTTCACAATTCCTTGCATACACAAGGCTAAATCCCACACAATCGGCTCTACTTTGTTCCCAAAAGCCTGAAGGATCGCTTCTTTTTGCCAGTTCAACATGGTGCGCTTGAACTGCAACATTGCTGTGCGAATTTGTGTACTTAACTCTAGTGGCATAGTCTGATTCAACACTAAGAAAAACTCATGCTTTAACACAAATTCTTGAAATTGTACTACGAGTTTCTGTGTAAATTGTTCTTTGGGTGATACATGATCTTCAAAATGTAATCGATTCGCTGCTAATAAAATCTCTTCATGCATCTGCTTCACAATCTGCAACAAAATGTCTTCTTTCGATTCAAATAACTTATAGATCGAGGCTTTGGACATATTACACTGTTCTGCTATATCCTGCACAGTTGTTGAGAAATAACCTTTTTCTGCAAACAACTGCCCTCCTGCTACAAGAATCAAACGTTTACGTTCTTCTACCATAATTCATAACCTCTTCTGCACTATACTTTCACACATTTTCTCTCTATTTGAAACGTCTAAAAACTTTCTAGTACTCACGAAACTCTGTAGTTCTTATACTTACTATTTTATACCCCGTTACGAATGAAGTCAATCTTTGCAACTAATAAAATATGTAAAATTGTTCATAAAATTTTCTTTCACCATATGATCGATATTTTTGATAACGTCTTATACCTCTCTCTGTATAACAAAAAAGACAGCCTCTATATGCGATAGAGAAACTGTCTTTAAGATTAGATGTATAATGATAAACGCAACGCAAGCATTAACATATTCATACGTTATTATTCATTTAAAGCTTTTTCAAGCGCTGCTAAGTTAGTACGCATCACTGAGATGTAATTTTCACCAGCAGACGTTTCTTCAGTTGTTAAGCCTTCTAATGGATTCAGCACAGCCGTTTTGGCACCGACTTCATCTGCAATTGTTTTGGCTACATTAGAAGAAACCAATGTTTCAAAGAAAATCGTTTTTACATTATTTTGTTTAGCAAAATCTACGATTTTGGCCATTGCTTCAGCAGATGGTTCTTGTTCAGGGGATAGACCTGCAATCGGTACTTGAGTCAGACCGTAATCATGAGCCAAATAAGCAAAAGCAGCATGTTGCGTAATAAAGTCTTTGCGTTTTACGTTAGATAGACCTGCTTTGTATTCAGCATCTAACTTTTGCAGTTCTGCAATATACGCATCTGCATTCTTTTTATAATCGGCTGTATGGTTAGGATCAAGCGCAGTCAAAGCAGTTTCGATATTACGTACTTCAGTCTGTGCCTGGATAGGAGACAACCACACATGCGGATCAAATTCTCCATGATCATGACCTTCTTCAGTAGCGTGTTCTTCTTCATGACCTGCTTCTTCGCCTTCATGTTCTTCTTCTGTACTTGCCATCAGTTGAATCCCGTTACTTGCATCGACTAATTTGGGACCACTATCTCCTAATGTATCTTTCACTTGATCGATCCATGACTCTACGCCACCACCGTTATATACGAGCATATCAGCATCGGTCATTTTAGCGATATCTTGAGCAGTAGGTTCCCAATCATGAGGTTCTGTACCTGCAGGAACTAACACCTGTACATCGGCTAGATCACCGGCAACTTTGGAAGTGAATTCTTGCATTGGATAAAAGCTAGTCACGATATGTAACTTATCTCCACTTGCGGTAGAACTACTCGTACCTGATGTTGATGATGCTGAATCGGAATTATTACCACAAGCTGCCAGCAACGTACTCATACTTAACAAAGCGATTAAAGGAAGTTTGATCCAACTCTTTTTTTTCATATTCATGTGTAATCACTCACCTCTCCTGATTCCTCTTTATTTATATATGATATGTGTTGATAGGATTTATCGTTTATTCAACACTTGTGTTTTCACTTTGCTATTTTGCTCGCTACGATTTTGTCGTTGCCAGAATCGGCGACTATCAATATCAGGTGTATATCCATCACTGTTGTTACGATTTAAGCGATAATAGATACGTTGAATCCCCATGCCTACTAATAAGAACGTAAGCAGTAATAGCGCTACTGTAGCACCTGGAGGGGTATTCACATAATACGAAGTCGTTAATCCTCCGAACATGCCGATCAGACCAATCGCTACAGCAATAATAAGTGCAGACGTAAATCCTTTGGCAAATCGAAGCGCTAGAGCAGCCGGTAAAGCCATCAAAGCAGATACTAACAACACGCCTACAATCGGCATCGCTGCTGCTACGGTCATTCCTGTTAACACAGCAAATGTCTGTGATAACCAGCGTACATGAGTACCACCGATCTGTGCAGTTTCTTCATCAAATGTTAGGTTATATAATGGACGTCTCATACTCACCCAGTAAATAATAACAAGTGCAAAAACAGTGCCTATAATCCATAATTGCGTGGTGCTGACGGCTACAATCGAACCAAAGAGATAAGAACTAAAGCTACGGGTTAACGATGAGCTCATACTCATTAATACCAATGCCAGTGCTAGACCACCTGTCATAATCACAGCCACAGATACTTCTCCATATCCACGAAAATTACGTCTTAATCGTTCGATAATCAATGAGCCTAATAAAGCGATAATAAATCCACCAATTGATGGGTTAAAACCAAGTACAGCACCTATCGCTACGCCTGCCAAAGATACGTGAGAAAGCGTATCAGCCATTAATACCTGTCTGCGCAAAACAAGATAAACGCCGAGCAGTGGAGCGATAACAGCAATCATTCCTCCGGCCCAAAACGCGCGCTGCATGAACTCGTAGTCAAACATGCCCATCCTCCACCCTCCTCTCTCTCCAAACGAATAATACGATCCAAATACGGCTCTGCTTCTTCCAGTCCGTGTGTTACCATCACTACAGTACGTCCATGTTTTTGCACATGATGACGCATCAATTCATAAAACCCTTTACGACTTTCCAGATCCATCCCTGTTGTCGGTTCATCCAGAATCAAAACATCGGGTTCTTGAGCAAGTGCACGAGCGATACAGACACGTTGCTTTTGTCCGCCAGATAATTCTCCTATTTTACGATCACGCAATTCCCACATGCCTACCGCTTCTAGTGATGATTGAACCAATTGAGCTTGCTGAGGGCCAAAGCGTCGAAATAATCCAAGATTCATATGACAACCGGAACGAACCAGTTCATAGACTGTACTTGGAAATCCACTATTAAATGAAGATACCTGCTGAGGCACATAACCGATTACAGGTTTGGATCCTTTTTCATTGCGCTTAATCTGTACTTGTCCACTCCAAGGTTTTAATATGCCTAACAATAATTTGAGTGACGTGGTTTTGGCAGCACCATTGGGGCCGCTTAACGCCAAAAATTCATTACTATATATTTCCATCGATAATCGATTAACTACCGGTTCACGATCATATCCAAAGATAACGTCTTGCATCGAAGCTAATAACAAAATATAGCGCTCCTTTCATTGTTTCCGTTCTTATCGTAATTTTTACGAATACCACCTGAATAACTTTACTCCTATGCTATTCCTCTTGTCAACCTATTTAAACAAAATAATTACGATTTAGATTTTTTCGTTTCATTTACTTCATTTAGATGCCTAAATTACTTCAATGTGATCTATCAAAAGCAAAAAAAAAGCCCTGTCCCTACCTTCGACTATTACGTCTGCAAGGTAAGAAGAGAGCTTGTTCATTCATTTATTCATGTACAATGATTATTGTTTTAATAAAGAAAAGATAATTTTAGCGTTATCTGTATTATCGATTAAGCCAGCAAATCTTTCTTTTTGTGGGCCAAAAGCATATACAGGAACATCTTCACCTGTATGTCCGCCTGTTGTCCACCCTGTAAAGGAACGCGTATCAAAAATCTTCTCGATCGCATTATCAATAGTAGTGACATCTTTTTTCACAGCTGCTTTTTGTACAGATTGAATCTCTGTTGCAGTTAACGGGATAGAGATATATTTTCTTAGTGTGCTTTTTACATTGGCACCTTTCGCGATTTCATTCGCCATAAAGTCAGGTGTACGTTTAGCTGCTTTTAACGATTCTACTTTGAAATTATATTCGCCACCAGCACCTAATGTCATTCCGCCTGTAGAGTGATCTGCTGTTGCTACGACTAATGTTTCACCATCTTTTTTAGCAAAGTCGATTGCTGCTTTGTACGCTTTTTCGAAATCGCCCATTTCGCTCATTGCGCCAACAACATCATTATCATGACCTGCCCAGTCGATCTGACTGCCTTCTACCATCAAGAAGAATCCTTTATCATTTTGATCCAGACGTTTGATCGCTGCATTGGTCATTTCTTCTAATGAAGGTGTTTTGTTCGTGCGATCAATCGCTTTGTCTAATCCACCTGGAGCGAACAATCCTAGCAATTGAGTAGTATTATTGTTCAACAAGCCATTGCGATCTGTTACATAAGAATAGCCTGCTTTTTTGAACTCTTCCGTTAGATTACGGTCTTTACGTACAAAATAGTCTTTTCCTCCACCTAGCAGTACATCAACTTTATGCTTACCATTGATCATTTCATCAAAATAATCATCAGCAATTCCAGCCATATTTTTACGACTCGGATCATGAGCACCAAAAGCCGCTGGAGTCGCATGCGTGATCTCCGAAGTTGCTACAAGCCCGGTAGATTTACCGTTTTCTTTCGCTTGTTCCAACACCGTTTTGACATTGGATTTGTCGTTATCTACTGCGATTGCAGCATTGTATGTTTTGACTCCGCCGGACATTGCTGTTGCAGCTGAAGCCGAATCGGTAATATTTTCTGCATCGTCTTCAGGATATGTAGTCTGCGCCCCTACAAGATAAGCATCAAAAGCTGTTTTTTCAACTGTTTTTGTTGCAGGGTTATCTTTGAAGTAACGGTAAGCAGTCATATAAGAAGGCCCCATACCGTCACCAATTAAGAAAATAACATTTTTTACTTTAGCCGGTTGATTCAAAGCGGTCATGCCATCATCCTGAGCAAGTGCAGTCTGCGATACTCCACCTGTCAATGTGATTCCAGCAAGCGCCGCAATCGTAATCATTTTTTTCATCGTTTGTTTCATTTTGTACAAATCCCCTTTTTTATCAATTAGAAAATATATGTATCAACAACCATATTCAATATACCGATCATTTGTGAATTCTAAACCTCACTAATATCAACGCAATGTAAATTTATAAAACGCTGTAAAAAAGCATAAAAAAACGCTATCCCTCTAGCGATAGCGTTTTTAATATTCTGCTCAAGTTGACTTCCCACAACACTTCTATATCTGTTACTTCTGAATGGTATACAAACGAGAACTTTCTTCCCAGATTTCGCCTTGTTGTAGACGATATAATCCTTTTTCATCATCAGGTAGATCTACATTAGGTGCATTCACCAGATTAGTCTGTGGCTCAGGGCAGATAAATTCACCACACGCAATATTGTTCCAGATCATCCAGTGCTTATATGCTGTTCCTACGTCATAGACTAATGTTACACCCAGACGTGTATCTGTAATTTCGGTAAAGTTACGTCCGCGCTGAGGTACAGCTGTATAGTGATTGTCTGCTTCTTCCCCAGAAGGATTCGCTCCATCTGCTTGGAACTGTTCTTCCCAAGCTGACAATGGTTGGAATTCGCCAGTTGGTAACATACGCTCTGTCATCTGATAACGCTTACCAATAGTCGCTTTAAATGACATATCTTCTGACGAACTATCTGTCGTAAAAGGAGCATTTAACGCAGTATGGAAAGCAAGCATCACTGGCATATCTTCTGCACCGTCATTACGGATTTGTATTTGTTGCAACAATCCATCGACAGACAATGTATATTTCAACTTCACTGTAAATTGATGTGGGAAATATTTATATACTTCATGGTGTTCATCTACACTTACACTCAGCAATACAGAACTGGATTGTTCATTAGCTTCGTACACATCCACATTCCAAGGAATGGTATGCAAAAATCCATGCAAATGATTATGTGTTTCTACTTCATTGATCGGGAAAGTATATGTTTTGCCATTCCATGTAAATGTTCCATCTTCATAGCGATTCGGTGGGAAAAGAACGGGAATCCCATTTACCCCTGGATTGGCACGAAAAGCATCCATCTCATTTTCTTTGGGTTCACGCAGAAAGCGGTATCCTTTTTCATGATCACGATAAGCAATAAGATTGGCTCCAATCGCTGGTAATACAATCGCTTCTTGCTTAGCATACGTCAATACAATAGCAGGTTCTCCTTGATACGATTGTTCAGAAGCGCTGGTAAGATTAGACATGAACAAATTCCCCTTTTCTTATTGTAAGATGTAAGATAGTTTGCTTGGCGAAAATTACTTTCTATTAGAGAAGTCGCGTTTATACTGCCAAACGCTAAACCAAACGGATTTTTTCTCCGCGTTTAGCAGATTCTAGGCATGCCGCGATTACTTTTGTATTGCGAATAGCATCTTCAGGGCTGTAAGGCAATGGTGTTCCATCGATGACAGCTGCCGCGAACGCATCGACTTGAAGAGCGAAATGATTCGCTACCTGTACATTTTCTTCGCGTTTACCTTCATCGGTATAGATCATCACTTGAGGCTCGCCTTCGCTATCATTGCGTCCAAAAGCATACGGTAATTTAATGCGTCCTTTGGTACCTACAATTTCTAGAGCACAGCTAGGGTACGCCCACATTCCACATTCAAATGTTAACGCCGCTGATCCGGGAAATTCAATCAGACCGGAAGCCATCATATCAACATGATCATGCTTGGCAGAAAAGAAACCTTGAACCGTCACTGCGACAGGTTCTGATCCAAAGTACATACGCGCAGCAGATACGGGATAGACACCCAGATCGTATAACGAACCGCCACCCATTTCACGACGATATCGCACATTATCAATATCTTCAGCATTGTTAGATGTAAATCGTCCATGCATCGAACGAATCGTTCCTATTTCACCTGATTCAATAATATCCCGCACACGTGCATGCTTGGGATGATAACGATACATAAATCCTTCAGCAAATAGCACGCCTGACTTGCGACAGACATCTACCATTTCAGCCGCTTCCTGTGCATCCAGTGCCGCAGGCTTTTCGCATAATACATGCTTGCCGGCTTCGGCAGACTTGATCGTCCATTCTTTGTGCAAATGGTTGGGCAATGGGATATAGACTGCATCAATATCAGGATCTGCTAATAACTCTTCATAACTACCATAAGCTCTTGGAATATTACATTGTTCTGCAACCACTTGTGCCAGTTCTAGAGAGCGACTTGCGATAGCCAGTGTCTCATTACGTAATGACTCATGAATAGAAGGGATGACGGCGCTTACAGCAATCCCGGCGGTGCTCATAATGCCCCACTTTAATTTACGTTCAGTCATGATTGTATTCCTTCCCTTCGTTTTAAATTAAATGATTTTAACTTTCCGGCAAGGAGGTTGCTTCGTTTCTTGCAGATCAATCCTTTTAGGACTTTATTTATAATTGTCTGTGGCGGCTTTGGTGAGCATACCAATACAACGATCGAGATCCACTTTAACTTGTTTTTTGTAGAGATTCGCTTTCTCATGTCCATCATCGGTAAAGTGATAGATAACAATCTCTTGAAAATCTACTTTGGGATCATTCCCTTTCAATTGCTTGGTTCGGTAGAGCACACCATCATGCACCAATTCGTGCAAAGCCCGATAAATTTCGCTCTGTGGAGGAGAATAACCAAACGACTCAAATCGTGCTTTCATCTCTTCTAGCATTTCATATCCATACCCATGATGTTCTTCAACCATAGAAATTAGATATAATTTGATAAAGGCTCGTTGTGCGATCATAAATGCCATTTCCTCGTCCCCCTTCTGCATACTGGTATGTGACCCGTTATCCAAAGGGTTAACCCATCAGAACATCTGTCCATGTTCTATTATATGAAATTTTCACTGGTTTGAAAAGTTAAGCAGTCTGTAATGACATAAGTAAAGTCAATAACAACTGTAATACAAGCAGAATGGATAGTCATATATTTGTGATTTGTATCTTTAATGATTTTGGGATTTTAGATGTCACGGTTGATACGAGATTTTTGATTTTTTCTATTATGAATTTTTCATATGTTGAAATAATTATAATAATAGTTATTGGAGTACTATTTCACGTTTTGCTACTCTATTCTTCTTCATGTTTATTTCCGTCTATTTTCAATCGTTCTTATCCTGTTTCTTCCTATTTTTCGTTATGTAATGATAAAACTATTATTAATGTCTTCTATTTGTTCAGATATGTTATCAGTTATTTATTATGAATTTTTCATGTATTTAAATAATCTTATAGTCTGAAATTATATTTGTAAAATCTAGATGTTTAATCATGAGATATCGTTGATCGAACACCCCACATGAAACATGAAAAACACCTTCAATTATTCACTTCAACTTGTCTAAGAATAAGCTGGTATGAATACTGAAGGTGCAATTTACAAAGGATGATAATATTTTTTTAGATTTTTGCTTATTTTAGATTCCTGTCCATACATCTTTGGCATATTGACCTTTACTTAGTAATTGGTCTAGCCATTGGACAGATTGTTCTTGATTCACTTTATGCACTTCTTGATAAGCTTCACATAATGTCTGTTCTACATCAGGAGCCATTTTGGTTCCATCCCCACAGATATAGAAATGAGCACCTTGATCGATCAGTTCGATTAATAAATGACTATCTTTTTTCATTTGATGTTGAACATATACTTTCACTTCTTCTTTTTCACGAGAAAATGCAGTATGCAATGTGACAATGCCTTCACTTGCATATTTTTCTAACTCTTCTCGATACAAAAAGTCATGTTCGGGATGACGGCAACCAAAGTACAAGTGAGCTTGACCGAGTGTATTGCCTTCTTGTTGTAACGCTTCTCTTGCTTGCAAAAAGCCGCGGAAAGGAGCGATACCTGTTCCAGGTCCTACCATAATAATAGGTGTAGCTGGATCGTCCGGTAATTGGAATCCTGATTGTGGTCTACGAATAAACATCACAACAGATGATCCGATCGATTGCTCGGCAAGGTAATTAGAAGCGATACCACGGTATTCCCCCTGACCACTACGTGCTGCCCCGCGTACTACACTGACTGTAATACTGATTCGATCAGGATACGCTTTGGGTGAACTAGAGATTGAATAGTAACGTGGTTTGAGTGGTGGTAACAATTCTAAGAAACGATCAAATGGAATTTCGCAAGCTTCATACTTTTCAATCAAATCTAACATCGTAATTCGCTTAGCAAGCACTTCTGTTTTATAGGTTTCTTCATCTAATAAAGCTTCTAATTCTTTGCGATGTGGAGGACATACCGTATAAGCAGCAACTTCTCGAATCTGTGCGCGTGTGGCTGCATCTTGTAATTCTACGCTGTGTCCTAGCAAGTCTGGTAAGCTTACAGGGCGTTCTAACGGCAAGTGTGCTGCACTGCGTCCACTGCCTTTTAGCAATAAATGATCTGATAATTTCAAATGAAAACGTTCTGTTACTCGCTGGATCAGACTGGCTGGATTCTGCGGTAATATTCCTAGATGATCGCCTTCATGATACGTTGCTTCAGCAGGTAAAGACACTTCTATATGGCGTGTACTGCGCCCACTATCATGATACTGTAGTTCACGATTTTCTAGAATTTCCGAATGAAAAGCATCATATGTCTCTGCAAGCGGTGTACCTACCATACCACTTACAAAACTAACGGATAGATTGCTATGCTCTTTCTTTTCTCCACCGCTATAATTCAGGTCAAAAGCACCCATCAATTGCGGCCACAGCTTCTCTTTCCAATCATCTAATTGCTTTTCAAAATCATCACTGGCATCGCCTTCACCAGCTTCATAGATACGACCTGCTCCTAGTTCAGCCAATCGTTGATCAATCAAATGCGGGATTTTCTGATACGTACTTGCCCAGTTATGATCTCCACAGCCAAATACTGCATATTTTACACCTTGTAATTCGCCTGCTTCTGCTCCTTGCAACCAATCTACAAAGTACTTCGCATTATCCGGCGGATTACCATTATACGAAGCAGAGACGATCAGCACCGCGCCTTCAGTCGGAAGTTTGGCTACGTAATTATCCAGTGTAGCCACTTCACTACGGAACCCTAGATAATGACCGGTTTCTGCTAATTCACGTGCTATGCCTTCTGCGGTACCTAGATTAGAACCGTATAAGACCAGTAGCGGTGTATGATGACCTGCTAATTGAGGATCGGCTTCGATTTTTTGAGCTTTTTCTTGTTCTGGTTTGGCTTTTTCCATAACTGCCACAGCTGTCGGACTTTTACGTACTTTGACTTGCATGGTGAAATGTTCTGGCTTGAGTGTTAAAGATTCTTTGATTTTGAGCTGGTAATCAGTATGATCTATTAATTCAAAATGCTTCAATACCATACCCAGTACCATAGTAGCTTCATGCATAGCAAATTGTTGCCCGATACATGCACGTTGTCCATTTCCAAACGGTTTGTAAGCATGATGAGGTACTTGACTATCATCTTCAAAACGTTCAGGACGGAATTCTTCTACATCTTCGCCCCATGCTTCTGTATCACGGTGTAACTTAGGAATCAATACACTGACTGCATCGCCTTTATTCAAATGATATTGTCCACCTAATACCGTATCTTCTTTAGCATATAGAGAAAATGCAGGTGCTGTTGGCCATAGACGCAAAGCTTCATTCAAAATCATACGCACATAATCCAATTGTCGCACTTGCTTATACGACGGCACTGGATCAACGAGTATGCGATCTACTTCTTCATATGCTTTTTGCAATTTATCTTTATTTTTGAGCAAATAGTAAATAGCAAACGATAACAGTCCACTTGTTGTCTCATGCCCGGCAATCAGGAACGTGATCATTTGATAACGAATATTTTCATCGTCTAAGGTTTCACCTGTCTCTGGATCTTTACCATTGAGCATATGAGATAGCAGATCGTCTGTACCTTCTGTTATTCCTGCACGACGCTCTGCAATCATTTGATCTACGGTAGCAAACATGTGTTCAATATCTTCCTTGTGCTGTTGCTTACGATCTATCGTTAAATTATCTTGACTGTCTACATTTTGCAATTGACCCATCGCTTCTTCAAGAGCACGGCTCATACTTACAATGAAAGGATGAGGTTGATCGCGGTAAAAGCTGTTAAAACGATAATTGAATCCACATAATCCAATCGTATCCAGTGTCAATCGAGTCATATCTTCAGGAACGTTGACACTTTCATTAGGATTCAAACGCGCCCATTTCTGTACCAGTTGAGTCGCAATATCTACCATCATGTTCTGATATCCTTGCATAGCCCGTTGACTAAAGCTAGGAAGTAAGATGTGATGAGCTTTTTTCCAATTAGGTTCATGTGTCCAGCTTGTGAATAATCCATCTCCTGTGAATGGGCGCACATTTTGAAGCGGAGTCCATATATTTTTATCAAATCGAGATTCGTCACAAGCTTCTTGTACTAACCGATGCCCGGAAAGATAAATCTGTTCTCTTCCTGGCAATTCCATACGAAAAATCGGTCCGTATTCATAAGATAATTTGATAATAGACTGTAACGGTGTCTCTGCATCAAGTAAGTGTAAATTGCCAAGTGAGCCTTCTTTTTTCGGTTGCGGAATATCAGTATAGGTGGTCATTATGATTCCTCCTTATTTCTTATATTCAATAGCGTTCCAACAACATTCTTCCACTTGCTCTATCAATTCTGCGGATAATACGACGCCTCCCAGACGAACGGCATTATACAATTCTTTGAAAGCTCCAAATACAATTGCTATTAATACAGGTGACGACATAGAACGAATCATTTTTTGTTCGATTCCATAATCACAAAAGGCATATAATCCTTTTTGTAACTGTTCAAATAATTGTTTATTTTCTAGAGTTAAATACCATCCCTGTGCATGAGTAACCAGAAAGTGCAGTCCGTTAATATCTTGCTTGGCAAAGGTAACCATTCCATAAAAAAAATGCCTGAACTGTGTTCGAACATCGTCGCCTTCTTGATACAATTGACCTACTGTAGCTTCTGTTAATGCCAATGTACCTTGCTTGAACAATGTATTCACCAGCGCTTCTTTATTTTCAAAATAACGATAAATCGTCCCTGCTCCAACTTTCGCAGCTTCTGCAATCATAGGCACTGTGGTGCCATCAAATCCACGATCAGCAAATAAAGAAAGAGCCGCTGATAAAATTAAATCTTGTTTGTTTAATGTAGCTTCCATTGACTTCACCCCTTCCATATTCGTTATATGCATGTTCTATACTTTTTAAAATTCATCATCATATTTTTTACATAATCCCTGTCTTAATTATTACCTTAATAAGAGCGGAATGAATATTCATTCCGTATTTATACTATAAACTGGATCAACTATCAGTTTCAACTTTGGTGATCTAAACCCTTGAAAAATCTACGTTTTGGCGTATATCTTATAGTAGATATACAGAAAAAAGCAGACATCGATTGTAGACCGATGTCTGCTTTTTTTATGATCATATTTTAACTTCACGCTTTTTACGTAACGACATACCTGTTAACCAGTATCCATAAGGAATATGCGAGATCACATAGGTTACCAGTACCGATAACACAAGTGTAATGATCCATACCAATAACATTCTAATCGTAATATTCATTCCTGCTAATAATGATTCTTCAATAATATAACTGATTCTCAACATTAAAGCATGAGCTAAATAACCACCATATGAGTAACGACTCAATGTGATCCATAATTGTCGATGATACGTACCACCATTAGATTGAATACTCAAAGCTACAATATAGATCAACGCTAGAAAAGCAATCAAAAACAATCCCATAGCTGGTTGTAATAATGTTAATGCTATAAAACGTCTACCAAATGGAGCTTCTGGAGGAAAATGCCCTAAAACGAGCCCTGTATAATACACCGCAAACAACCCGCATATCACTATCACAGGAAATTTAACCCGTTTTAGGATATCCAGGAACACATTTATATGTAATCCAGCCAATGCACCTAATAGAAAATAAAATAAATAGTAGATCACATTACGATCAGCATAGGTTGTAAAATAGGCACTAATTACCGGAATATGCAACGATGTTGCGGTATCCGTAATCAAAGGTCTTGCGAATAAAATAAGCTCATATCCAGCAATCAATCCAATGATCAGTAACCATGCACGTTTTCGTTGACCATTGACCCATTTCACTATTTTTCTGACAGCTATACGTAAAGGTGGAAACAATAAATACATCGGAATAATCATCACAATATACCATAAATGGTAACTTGATTTGCCAGTAAGCCAGAAGCGAATCATTGTAGTTATCGATTCCCAGAAGGGATGGTTATAAATGCCTACCATAAACGAATAGATAACAGACCATAACAGATAAGGCACAATAATATCTTTAAACCGTTTACGTACAAACGATACATAATTGATTTTGCCTTCATAGTTATAAAAAAGCACCAGCCCTGTGATGAAAATAAAGGCCGGTACTGCAAATTTGGCCGCTAATAGCAAAAGAGTAAGCCGAGCCCCATCCTCCATTTTCAATTCTGGGACTACAGAAAAATGAGCAATCGAATGCTGAAGCACGACAGCGGCAAAAGCCATACCACGCAGAATCTCGATTTCTCTTAATCTAGGTTTTTTTGTCATAATGTACTCCTGAAGGAATATTCAATACTTCTTCATAAGTCGGTCTTATGAAGTCAATCGTGACCCACAACCCCAGCTTGCTGTATTAGACATTGTTGGTGTTGGCATACGCTGTGATTCATTTTTGGGTGATGGTGACGGTGCACCTGGAAGACGAAGTTCGTTGCGTAATTTGTTGATCCATTTACGACGATTTCTCTTTTTGTCCTTTGCAGAACCAGATGTAGGCTGAGTCAGTTTATCCTGTACGTCCATGATTATAACCTCCTCATTGATATAGTAAAGGGAACATAATACATACCCTTTCACTGTCAGTATACCTCTTCTAACGATAATCTAACAGGGCATTTATAACCTAATGCACATTTTTTTGGGAAATTCATTAGCGAATCTAGTAGAATAATGACGAAAAGCTTACCTCCAGTCAATAATTTGACCAAAGATAAGCTTCTCTGCTGTCTATCTATTTAGATAATTTATTATCGATTATACGCCGTAACCGCCATTAGAATACGAAGTTAATTTGTTGTCTGATCCCTGGCTATCATCATTTAGGCTATCTTTATCGACACCTTTGTGCACTTTGGATGCATTAGGATCTTCGGTAGTACGTGTCTCAGGTTGCGCTTGAGTAGTTGTACTCGTTTCTTTTGCACGGTAACGTGTTTCATTCAATGTACGGTTGTTACGGAATACACCGTATACATTATCATAACGATCGTCATCTTCTACTAAGACAAGAATTTTACCGTTATTTACATAATCTTGGTACTCTGTAGCTTCATCTTCTGGAATACCCATACCGATCAAACCACCTAAAAGACCGCCTGCGCCTGCTCCAACAGCGGCACCAGTAATCGTTGCTGCAATTGGACCTGCTGCTAGAATTGGGCCGATACCAGGAATCGCTAATGCTCCAAGACCTGCTAACAATCCTGCTGTTCCTCCAAGCACGCCACCTGTTGTTGCTCCTGTTGCTACGCCTTCAGGTGCTTTGGTATCTGTTTCTTCTGTAATATTGCGCAACTCTTCACGATCTTTAGTAATAACAGAGATTTCTTCTGAAGAAAAGCCCTGACTTTTTAATTGTTCAATCGAATTGGAAGCTTCTTGTTCTGTATTAAATACACCTACAATTTTCTTATCCATTTGTAATTACCTCCCGAGTATGAACCTTCTTTAAGTTACTATTATAAGGTTGTCTGTGAAGTTATTACCCGTCCTTAGATACCTTCAATCGGAATCAAAAAAAATGTATTGACAAATCAATATTTCTGTAGTTAGACACTTAGCATTTAAGATTGGCGAGGTTTCGCTCGATGTGTAGGTTCCGCTGTTAACGGATTATCTGGCCAGTAATGTTTGGGATATCTACCTTTTAAGTCTTTTTTAATCTCAAAATAAGCATGTTGCCAAAAGCTAACCAAATCATTAGTAACCTGTACCGGTCGTCCTGCCGGTGATAATAAATGTATCGTCAAAGGATGATGACCAATCATCGGTGTAGTCATACATCCGAATAACTCCTGTAATCTAACAGCGATAAACGGGCGCTTTGGATCAGTATAGTTCACAGCAATACGTGATCCGCTAGGCACTTCGATATGTGTCGGCGCTAGTCTATCTATGGCTTGTCGTTGTTCCCAGGATAAGCGATGTAGCAATAATTCTGTTAGATTTAATTTTTTTAATTCATTGAAGCGACGGATTCCTTCTATATAAGGAAGTAGCCATTCATCCATTTCTGCTAATAAAGTGCTATCATCCATTGCAGGATAATCAGGATCAAGCTGATGCATAAAAGAGATCCGTTCTCTCCATTGTATGGCAGCTTTGGTCCAGTTCAAGCTATTCAGACCTTTATAACGAATCGCATGTATTATAGCTAATTGAATCTGTTCAGCGGAAGGCTTAGGATCAGATACCGATTGCAATAAGATTGCGCCTAGATAAGTATCGATTCGTGCAGATATTGATTCACGTTCTTCATCATAATCAACTTGGTGTACAGATTGAATATGATTGGCATGTATTCGACGAAGTTGTGATTCACTCACTTCAGCCGCTAGTCGAATCACACTATCTGTTCCTGTATCATCTAATTGTGCTGCTACAATATAAGAAGCTGTTGTCAGATAATCAGAACGATGTGCAGAAGAAGCAAATGAAGCACCACGCCCTATACGTAATAGAAATGTACTATTACCACGATTTTTGGCGATACGATCAGGATAAGCTACCGATAACAACATCCCTGTATTGGATGTGGAAAGATCAGGATCAATTGAGCTAGGAGTATCATATCCTTGAATCAGACGTGACTGTTGTTCAAAACGCCGACTCCATTCTTTGATACGCTGAATAGCTCTAGGATCTACTTGATAAGAAGAATCACCCTGAAGAGCCTGTACCCGATGTTCTATATCTGCACCTGCTTCATGAAAAGATAACAGATCACGTTCTTGCAACAATGCCGCAAGATCACAAGCTTGTTGAACCATGCCTAAAGGAATAGCATGTACAATCATATGAGCGAGACGGGGATGTACACGTAGCTTGGACAATTCGCGTCCATGCGCTGTAATGCCTTTCTGCTCGTCTAATGCTTCCAAATCAATAAGCAACTGACAAGCTTGCTCATAAGCAGCTTGCGGTGGCTGATCCAACCAGCTTAATTCTTTTATATCCGTTCCCCAGACAGCAATATGCAAAGCCATAGATGTTAGATCACTTTGGACAATCTCTGGTGAACGAGTAGTTGCTAAATAAGATTGTTCTTCTTCACTCCACAGTCGATAACATATACCTGCTTCTGTGCGCCCTGCTCTACCTCTACGCTGATCTGCACTATCTTGTGATACACGTTCTGTAGCTAGATGCTCCATCCCTGTACGAGCGGAAAAGACAGGAATACGGGTCAGGCCACTATCAATCACAATCCGAATCCCTGTAATCGTAATACTTGATTCAGCCAATGAAGTAGCTAATACTACTTTACGCATCTTGTTTGCAGAAGGAATAATCACTTGATCTTGCTCGGACGAAGTCATACCACCATGCAGAATCAGCAATTTGGTAGAATTATTGATCGAGTCGATAGAGGATCTACATTCTCGCTGTACAGCTCTTATCTCACGTATACCTGGCAAAAATACTAGGATATCACCTTCATGTTGTTGTAATGCTTCTTGGATGGTATTAGCTACTTTTTTCGCCCAATCGGAATAAGGACGTTGATACATTTTAAAAATTGATTCACCTTGTACATAATACGTATGCACAGGATAAGTTCGACCTGCACTAGACAGTATAGGAGCATCTCCTAATAAATGAGCTACAGGCTTAGGATCCATCGTAGCTGACATCACTATCACTCTTAAATCCTCACGCAAAATAGACCTGCTCTCTATCGTTAGAGCAAGCCCTAGATCAGCATGCAGATTCCGCTCATGAAATTCATCAAAAATAATCAAACCAATCTGTTCTAATGAAGGATCATGTTGCAACATCGCTGTCAAAATCCCTTCAGTAACGACTTCGATCACTGTATTCTGACTTACTTTGCTATCCAGTGCCACCCGATAACCTACCGTTTCGCCTACTTGCTCTCCTAAGGAAGCTGCCATAAAACGTGCCGCAGAAATAGCGGCTACCCGCCGCGGTTCTAGCATAATGATCCGCTTTCCTTGTAACCACGGTTCATGTAATAAAGCGATAGGAATACGAGTCGTTTTCCCTGCTCCGGGTTCTGCTGTGACTACGGCTACTCCTTGTTGATCTAAATATATTTTCAAATCAGGAATCAACGCATCTACAGGCAAATTCAATAATTCAGTCAAAACATAATTCCTTTCTATAAGCGCCTGACGATATAAGCACTATTTGTTCTACTTTTATCAAAATGATGGTTAGCAAAAATGATTTAAACTCTTCTATTCAAGTCATATATACTATCAAGATAGTAGCATTAAAATAGTAGATATATGATTGATCATTTCTATTTAGATATCTAGGATGATGTTAAGTTAATCGCTTACGAATTTGATTCTCATAGCGGTGATAAGAAGCATTTTCTTGTAATCCACGCTGGCTAGTAATCAGTTGTAAACGTAACGTTTTTTCATCCAATTTGCGATGTAACGCTTGTCGTTTACCTGCATGTTCACAAGCTGCAATCAGATCGGTTAACGTCAACATCTCTTGTCGCAATTGTAACTCCTCTGGAATAATACCTGCATTTTTCATAACTTTATAAGCAGCTCTTAATTCTTCAGGCACATGAGATAAATCTTCCAGTGCTAACGGTTTTCCTTTACCTTCCAGATCATCAAATTCTCCTTGTTGTATAGCTTCATTGATTTTCTGTTCTGCTAACCACGATAACATAGGATAGTCACCTCTTTGTTATAATGTTTGTATATATCATCTTCATTATACCTATTTAACTGACAGCGATCGATAGAATGACATGATAATATAACAAAAGAAGCTCCTATAACAGAGCTTCTTGATATGATATCATCATTTGATCTTTGTAATTAGATAGTCAGTAATAGATTAACACAATAGAGATTCGGCTCCATCAATCGTAATCTGTGCTCCTGTAATATGAGCCGCTTCTGGAGAAGATAAGAACGTGACCAGATCTGCTACATTATCTGCTGAACCGGATTGTCCAGCTAACGGTTGACGACCATGTGGGAACTCGATAGGAATCGCTATATTTCGTACCAGCTCATTTACTTCTGTACTTTGATCGATATTTGTAGAGATCGCTCCCGGACAGATTACATTAACACGTACTTTAAATTTAGCCAGTTCAAGAGCTGCCATTTTGGCAAAAGCAACTTGCCCTGCTTTGGAAGTACTGTATGCTGACATACCGAAGCTTGCAAATGTCGTGTTACCATTAATCGAACTGGTGATCACAATACTTCCGCCACCATGCTCTTTTAAGAAAGGAAGCGCATACTTGATGGTAAGGAAAGTACCACCCAAATTCGTATTGATTGTACGCTGCCAATCTTCAAATTTAATTTCATCTATTGGAGCAAGAACTCCGTTAATACCTGCATTAGCGAAAACGATATCCAGACCGGTAAAATGCTCGGCTCCTGTTTGAATAGCATGTTTTACTTGTTCTTCATTTGCAATATCCATCTCAAAAGCCAATGCTGCATCAGGACGAATCGCATTTGCTTCTGCTTCTGTTTCACGTATACGTTCAAGCGATAGATCACATAAGATCACATTCGCTCCTTCAGCTACGAATTTAAGAGCCGTCGCTTTACCAATGCCAGAACCTGCTCCGGTAACCAACGCTGTTTTTCCTGCAAAGCGATGTATATTGATTGTAGATTCCATCATTTGCTCCACCCCTTTTGAATAAAATATGTATACACAGGCATTCTACCGTGTGCTTCAACAATTTACCCAATATAGACAGGGATGGAATCACTTTTTTTTATTTATTTAGCAAAATCGACAATATAAAACCGAACAGCACAATTCTGCTCGGTTTTATATTGTCGATTTTTAATTTAAGAAGGATCAGGTTGTTGCACCCAATCAAGTAACATACGTCGTAATTGCTTTTTATCTACAGGAACAGCAATTACCCAATCTTCATCATCTTGATTACTCATTCGAACGATCCAATTCGTATTCTGATCGGCTAACAATACCGCTCCTTGACGTTGCCAATTATCTTCTTCCCATTGAGAAAATTGAATTTCAGCACGCAAACTATAGTTATGCAACACTTTGGCAAAAATACGTGAACCTTCTGAATCACCTGTCATTTGCGTCAATTCTGTTGTAATCTTATCTAAATGAATATGTTCTCCATGATGAAAATACTGATCAAACCAATGTTTGGAAAAAGTTAAAGCAGGCATTTCTCCAATAGCATTATTACTTAGTTTCATTCGTCGTAACAATAAAGTACATGCTTTGTTCAGACTTCCGAGTTCTGTTAAAGTGTAACTTCCCGGCAAAGCAGAAGCTTGCTTAATATCGACTACTGTCTCATGAGTAAAATAGCTATTTCCTTCACGAACTTTATTAGTCGTATCTGTAGCATAAAAGTAACGGATACAACAGCCACGCTTGTAAGTGCCTACGAATTTCCCTTGTAAATAAGCATCTGGCGGGTGAAGCGATATTTCATCTTGATTATCTATCGTTAAACATCCTTTTTGTACAAGAGATGTACTTGCTTGCTTCCATATATCAGCCAATTCTTCGACTGTACTATCTTGTAACGGATTATCCATTCCCATGATCTGATCAAATCCAAGCACATTGCCTAAAAAGAACAGTTCTTTGTCTGTCAACGTTATCATAGGTTCTTTGGAAGAGTTCAAAGTTAACATGTAGGTCCATCTTCTCCCTTCAATACTGACATGTGAGCTTTTGTAACTATATAAAGGGCAATGATGTAGTAAATTATACAATAAAGGTTCTTAGTACCTATTCCAATGTAGCACTATAGGCTTAATTTTGTCAATTGTTTCACGAAATATATTCCATTTTTACCCATATATGATTATTATAAGTAATATGATATGTAGATTTTAATGTAGCTTCATGAACATTATGTGTCTCACTTTAAAATTAATGCTCAGGTTTTAGGTGAAAATCATGTAATTTTAAGTTTTCTTTAAGGAAAGGTGATTACAATAAAGTCAAGTTAGTCGAAAGGCTAACACATATCAACTTTTGAAATCAAATTACTTATAACAATAAACGAGGTGATTAATAGTGAAAACGACAATTCTTTTAGAGAACAAGATGGTTCCGGTTTACTTTAACGCCGAGAATACACAACCAATGTCCAAGCTGTTAAGACTATTACGCAGAACGATTGAACACAAAATTGTAAATGGTAAAAAAATGATCAAAACGTGTCTAGATACTGTTATTAGTATTGAAGTTGTAGGTTCTGAAGCGATTTTGCATACTTATCGTGAAAGTGACACTCTAGCTTTATCTTTATACTAAAATGTAAGTGCTTTTCCTACTTCTTTATAGACATTACGATGGGCCTAACAACGGGAAGACTCCGTACGGCCCTTTCTGTCTGATACTACTCTCTACTTACATAAATGACGTACTTGTCTATCATCAAATCGGTAATACTTATGAACAGATTATGTTCTATAGGCGTTATCGATTTTTTGCATACAATTCTATAGTTTTCAACAAAAATGCCTAATAATCAATTGTTCCCCAATTAACTTTAAGTAATCTAGTGTAATTTAAAAAGAAATATCTTTAAAGTTATTAAATTACTGAAGTGATAGTCTGTATCAAATGTATATTATGTGATATAATAGGTTTATTAAAAGAGGTGATATAGATGGATACATCAATGCTTTGTCCTCGATTCGAAAAGGGGATGCAGATTTTAAGTAAACGTTGGAATGGCTTAATTATTTATCAACTGATGGGTGGTCCTCAACGCTTTTGCTCTATTCAATCATCACTCCCGGTAAGCGGTCGTCTTTTGTCCGAACGCCTGAAGGATCTAGAGCATGAAGGAATGGTTGTCCGCCATGTATACCCTGAGACGCCGGTACGAATTGAATATGAATTAACTCAAAAAGGATTGGCATTAGAATCTGTGATACGCGGTATTCAGGATTGGTCTCAATCATGGGTAGAACCAGAAGCAATGGTTTTAGAAGCCGAGTATGCTCAAACAGCTAAATAAACAACCATGATAACTATAAAAAACATCCGCTCCCTTTAAGGAGAACGGATGTTTTTTTGTGAACTGTCATTTTATACTATATGCATCATCAAATCTCAATGATTATCTATTTAAGATAAAAGAACTCTTTACAATAAAAGATTAGTATTACACATCATATAAAATCATGTTAGCTGATATACTGTTTATTTCTGCCTGCTTCTTGCTTTTCTGCACTCCGAATACGAATAACAAATAAGCGTAGTAAATTGGTACGAGTATGCTCATCGGCTTCACGGTTTAATTTACGGAGTATAAAACGATCTATTGACATGCCTGCTCAACTCCTTCTCAATTCACCAGAAGCATCGTTACCAATGACAGAAGCTATAATAAGATTATGGTAAATCTTCCGGTAAGAATTAATAACCGCATTTCCTATTTTTCAAACTACGATTATCATTTTTTTTGAATAAAATATATCTATTCTTTAACATATCTTTGTACAAAAAAACTGCTTTACGATCCCTAAGGAATCATAAAGCAGCTTGGCTTACATCATACGATTTTTTTAATTTTACATTAAAAAACTAATACATGTCATAACTTTTTATTAAATATTAGGAAATTCGCGGTATTCGTGTTGAATACTGATCCAACGTGTGCGCGTAAATTTCTCAATAGCCCATTCTCCGCCAAAGCGTCCTAGACCAGAAGATTTCTCGCCCCCGAACATAACATGTGCTTCATCGTTTACAGGTTGATCATTTACATGGATCATACCACTTTCTACTTCTTGAGCCACACGATAACCACGCTCTAGGTTTGATGTAAATACAGAACCACTTAATCCATATTCACTGCTATTTACTATGCGAATCGCATCTGCTTCGTCTTTCGCACGAATCAGCAAAGCAACCGGACCGAATAATTCATGTTGTGCTGCTGAATTTTCTGGAGATACTTCACTCAGAACAGTTGGTTCAAGTACACTCCCTTTACTTTTACCACCGTATAACAATGTAGCGCCTTCTTTTTGCGCATTTTCGATAACTTCAAGTAGACGGTCTACTTCTTTTTCATGAATCAATGGGCCTACTAATGTTTTGGCATCAGCAGGATCGCCGAATTTTAGACCTTTTACTGTATTGGTGAATTTCTCTACAAATGTATCGTAGATAGAATTATCAATAACGATACGATTCAGTGCCATACAGATTTGCCCTTGATGGAAAAACTTGCCGTAGACTGCTGCTTCTACAGCTTTATCGATATCAGCATCATCCAATACGATCATCGCATTGTCTCCACCAAGTTCTAAAGCGACATCTTTCAGATGTTCACCTGCTAATTTACCAATACCGCGTCCTACTTCGGTAGAACCTGTAAAGGAAATTAGTTTAGGGATTGGATGCTTCACAAAAGCATCTCCAATTTCGCTACCGCTACCACTTACAACACTGAGTACTCCTTTAGGCAAGCCTGCTTTTTCAAAAATATCAGCAATTAGTAATCCTGCTGTAATCGGTGTATCAGAAGCTGGCTTAATTACAACACCGTTACCTACTGCTAATGCAGGTGCTACCGAACGCATACATAAATGTAACGGGAAATTCCAAGGCCCAATGACACCAATAACACCTTTTGCTTCACGAACAACACGATTCTCTTTACCTGGAATATCAGAACCAATCAATTCCCCTTTGATACGGTATGGGAATGAAGAAGATTCTTCCAAAATGCGTACTGTTGTCATCCATTCACGTTCTGCTTTGACACGTGTACTGCCTGATTCAGCGATAAGCAAGTCTACAATTTCTTCTTTACGCTCATTCATTTGCATCATTGCTTCACGCATCACTTTAGCACGAGCAGCAAGTGGCATTTTAGACCATTTTTTACCTTCTGTTTGTGCAGTTTTGTACGATTTATCCAGATCATTTTCATCCGAAGAACGCCACTCTACTAATATTTCTCCAGTATAAGGATTTTTATTTTGCATCATTTTATCTGAAGAACCTTCTACCCATTCTCCAGCGATAAATTGTTTATTCCAATGTGCGTATTTCGATTGTACTAATGTCATTGTAATATCCTCCTTGGTGTACGTTATATATGGTTATTAATCCATTGACATACATTTTTGAATAGTATTCTTTGTTTGATTCAGGTTGTAAAATTTGTGAAAGAATTTATTTATATTTATAAAAACTATTACACATCCGATTTCTAACTGAACGCTAAAAATAAAAGCTAAAAGCTAAATCATAACAATTAGTTAGTATATTACTATTGTTACAACAGCTTCTCGTATTCTTTACCCTTGTCTATAGATAAGCAAACATGTATTGACAATTCATATATCATTATTGGTATATAAAAAAGCCAGTATCCCTTGAGATAGCTAGCTTTACAGATATATTATTTTATTTTTAAATTAATCTATTTTGATTTGCGTCCTACAATAATTCCATGTGTACTCAAGCCTAATATGCTACGTTCTCGACAAGTGCGGAGATGATAATCTAACCATGTCTGATACATACTTTCTTCAAGATGATCTATAGAACCATCTATCGTATGAGTGACTCCGTCTGCGCCAGCATGGTCAATAATCTGAGCATTGGCGGCTAATATATCCTGTTCCATTTGTTCAGGTGATGTTACATACAAGTCTGTCCAAAAGCTGTCTTCTGCTCCATCGTAAAACACACCTTCTTGCAATACTTTGTCAATCACAGAAGAACGTAAATAACCTTGCTCTTTGACAGCTAACATAGGCACAATCGAATATTTATTGATATAAGCAACAATCAATATGCCTCCTGGACGCAATACACGCATACTTTCAGATAAACAAGATGCTCGATCTTCAGCAGAAGTAAGATGATAATACGGCCCTAGACAAAGCACCATATCCAGCGATTCAGTAGCTATTGTAGATAATGTAGTAGCATTTCCAATTTCAGCTTGTAAAGAATAGTTAAGTTCTAGTTGTAACGATTTGGCTTGAATCTGTTGTATATGCTTAGGGGTAATATCGATCGCTTTTACTTGATGCCCTTGTTTTGCATAATGAATCGCATATGCTCCGCTTCCTGCTCCACTATCTAAAATAGAAGATACTGGAGGTAACTGGGATAACCATGTATCTATAATATGTATAGTCGTAATATACTCTACCGCTCGAGATGGACGCTCAAATCGTGAATCTTCATCGTATAACTGATAAAACTTAGCTACTTGTTCCGACATTTTCAAGACCTCCTTTGTCTATTTCATCCCATTATATGACAATAAATAGGAAATGATAAGTATAAGTTAGTAAGCGATCTTGACAGCTTTTTATAACGGTGAGAAAATATTTTTTTGTACGATGTAGAGTAAAGGAGTGATTTGGAACGATGAGAACGTCTTTTTTACAATTGCGCGGTATCCATCCTTTGGCATGGACGATCATTGTAGGCACACTTTTTGGACGAATGGCGACTTCGATGAGTATTCCTTTTTTATCGATTTATCTGACTCAATCGTTGGGAGCTTCGCCTACACAGACAGGGATTACTGTAGCTGTGAGTTCTTTAGTAGGCGTATTTGCTAGCTTTTACGGAGGTTATATTTCAGACCGTATTGGTCGCAAAAAGGTTATGATTTTGTCGATAGCTGGTTGGAGTATTGTATTTTTTGCTTTTGCTGCTTCGAATCAAATATGGATGTTTTTTGTAGTCAACACTTTAAATGGACTATGCCGCTCTTTATTTGAACCGACTTCGCGTGCATTATTATCTGAAGTTGCACCTCAAGAACAAAAATTATTAATTTTTAATATGCGTTATACAGCGATTAATGTCGGTGTTGTTTTTGGCCCATTGTTAGGTTTATGGTTCAGTACCAATGGATCAAGCAGTGCTTTTATAATGGCTGGCTGTATCTATGTACTTTATACTGTTGTTCTTATGTTTCAATTTGGTAAACATCCTATACATATTGAATCTACCTCTACGACAGAACAACGAATTACTTTAAAAAAAGCATTACGAGTTATTTCTCAAGATCGAATCTTTTTATACATATTGATTGGAACAACATTCTGTGTACTCGGTTATGGTCATCTCAATTCAACGTTACCGCAATATTTAGCATTGGTTCCTGATCTGCACGATGGTGCTACATGGTTTGCGTATATGTTAACACTGAATGCGATCACAGTACTGATAGTACAATATCCTTTGGTCAAATGGGCTTCGCGCTTTGCTCCTGTAGTCTCATTGATTATCGGTAATATTTTTGTAGCTACGAGCTTACTATTGTATGGGCTTGCCAGTACAGGTCTGGCATTTATGATCATTACTGTTATTTTCACAATAGGGGAAGTCTTGTTATTTACGATGATGGATATGTTAATTGATCGAATAGCGAAGCCAGAATGGAAAGGAACGTACTTTGGAACGATTGGCTTTAACAATTTAGGTAATGTGTGCGCCCCTATACTTGGAGGTTTTCTACTTGATGTTAGAGGCGCACAACATAGTATGCAAATATTTGTACCATTAGCATTGACCTGTGCACTTGGTTTGCCATTTCTTATTGGTGCTTATCGGCGAATGAATCTATCTCATAAACATTGATCTCATTGGCGCTGAGTACGTATCTCACTAGCTACAATATCTAGAATAGAATGATCACCCCAGCTACTAACAAACGAATACATGGAAAGACTACTTAACCATTCTTCGCTTAATTCACCTTGCTCTACTTGAGCTAACAAATAATCACGTATCGGAGCTTCTGTACGTGACCAGGGAACGGTTCGCATTCCGCCTATTTCTTGTCCGGCGGAGCGACGATCCCATACAGCCGCTACTTGTTCTAACGAAAATATAATCGAAATCCCTTGTTCTGTCTGAAAATATATTTTCACCTGTTCCGGTAAAAGTATCACTTGCTGTATAACTCCATCCACTAAAGGAATATCTCCTATAAAAATATCAGTTACCATCGCCGTACTCCATTCTTCCGTTACTTCTTTTATTAATGCTGTTATTTAGTTGCTGAAGCAATATACTTAATCAATTCAGGCATCCATTTTGACAATACATAGAATGTAAATCCAGCTTGCTTCGCTTTGGATGTATCCATAATCCACGAATCAGGAACACCAAAAGGAGATTGTGCTTTTTCATCTGTCTCGCTCTGTACGATAGCCTGTTGACCGGTTCCCTGCTCTACCCATTTGATAAATTCACGCAAACTGATTTCTCCATCAGAACGTGCATTTACAGGTCCTGTTAGATCAGATGAAATTCCTAACCAGAACAAAAATTCTGCGGCTTCTTGCTCATGAATAAAGTTCATCTGTGCTTCGATATTCGAAATGCCTATTACTTCATTATTTAACACACGTTCTACATGAAAATGGAGCCGCTTAGTATAATCATTCGGCCCTAACACAATAGGGAATCGTACCGCCGCTACTGGAAAATCGGCTTGTTGAAAAAATACAGCTTCCGCTTGACGCTTGCCTTCTCCATAACTAAGCTTCGCCTCTGGATCTTTATCAATTGTATAATGATGGGTATCGACATCTGGTTCATGCAATACCGCTTGCCCAAACTCATAGACAGATAAGCTTGACGTTAGAATATAACGCTTTGCTTTATATTGGAAAATTGCTACAGCTTCACGTGCTTGCTGTGGTGTAAAACAAATATTATCGTAGACCACATCATACTGCTGATCTCCGATTGCTTTTTCCAAAGCGACAGCATCTTCGCGATCAACAACTAGTCGTTGAACCCGATCACCAAATTCATCTTCAGTCTGACCACGAGTCAGCAAGGTAACTTGGATATTTTCTTTCAGTAATAATTCCACCAGATTTTTGCCGAAAAATCGTGTTCCACCTAATACCAATACGTTAGTCATTCTTCATTCCTCCTATTTTATATCTAGTAGTTGGTGCGCTTTCCAGATGAATGTAGCCATTAAAATATAAACAAGTAGACCAAAAACAACATAGATCACTCCTAGCAATCCAGCTAACGTCACCATACTTCCTGTAGTTGTAGATGATACAAATGCACTGATCGCTAATACTGCTAACGCTAAAATTTGATTGCATACATAGATAATCCAGCGCTGATAAGATACTTTTTTGAAATCTGGCAAGTTCTGTGCTTCTGCCATCTCCCCTATCCCTTTACATACCGTATAAATAATAAACAAATCAGCAATAATGACTAACAACGATACGATAGTTAACCACCATGGTAAAGGTAATACATTGGCTTGATCAGGTAAAAAGATTTGAATAACGGCAAGTACAGCCGCAGCTATCGCAAATGGTTTACCTTTGGCGAATTGCGGATTTACTTTTTCTAATTTCATAAATCCAATAAAATACAAAATGCTTACAATGACAGTCGGGAAATAATCTAACCAGATCGCGGCTAATCCTAATCTGTTCAATCCTGTAATCACTATTCCTAATATAGCTTGACCTACAAAAGCCCAAAACAAATACAAAATACTCATGTTGTCCCCCCTTTTTATTCCTTGCCTTTAACTATGTATACTGTTTCTTTCCTTTCTATCTTACCATCAAATGACTTTGTTACCAAAAAGGCAAATCTAGCTATAGCGTGGAATCATGATAGGATATAGGCAAAACGTATAACCATATCCTGCCAGAATACGCTATGATGATTGTACTAAACAATCAACTTTCAGGGGGAATAATAATGCCAAAAGTACTCAGTAGCAATATTGGTTATCCGCGTCTTGGTGAACAACGTGAATGGAAAAAAGCGCTAGAAGCATTCTGGAGTAACAAATCTTCGGAAGCTGACTTTTTACAAACGATGAAAGAATTGCGCCTTGCTCATCTAAGCAAACAAAGCAAAGCTGGTATCGATCTAATTCCTGTAGGCGACTTTTCATATTATGATCACGTCTTAGATACGGCTGTTACTTTCGGATTAGTACCTGAACGCTTTGGTTATACAGGTGGCGAAGTATCCTTACAACAATACTTTGCGATTGCTCGTGGTACAGATCAAGCAACCGCAGGTGAAATGACCAAATGGTTCAATACCAATTACCATTACATCGTACCTGAACTGGGTGGAATTACACCGCAATTAACAGAAAACCGTCCATTGCGATTATATTTAGAAGCCAAAACAGAATTAGGTATTGAGACCAAGCCGGTATTGATCGGCCCGTATACGTTCCTCAAACTTTCTAAAGGATATGAAGCTTCTGAATTCAAGCAATGGTTAGATCAGTTAGCTCCTTTATATGTAGAGATATTGCAAGGATTGAACAAAGCAGGTGTACGCTGGGTTCAAATAGATGAGCCTTCACTGGCACTAGAAGTATCTGCTGAAGAATGGCAATGGGTGCAAGAGATTTACACTCAATTCAACCAGGCGGCTCCTGATGTGAATTTGCTGGTACAGACTTATTTTGAAGGTGTAGATGATTTTGGTAAATTAATTGATCTCCCTGTTCAAGGGATTGGCTTGGATTTTGTACATGGATTAGAGCAGAATCTGAATAATCTGGATGATTGGGGCTTCCCTGAAGACAAAATTCTAGGTGTAGGTCTGGTCGATGGACGGAATATCTGGCGCTCCAAATTAGAAGATAAAATTCAATTGATTCAAACGATCTCTCAAACCGTCCCTTCGGATCGCTTACTGATTCAGCCGTCTTGCAGTCTGCAACATGTGCCTGTGACAACCAATAGTGAAACGTCTCTTGATCCAATTATTAAAGATGCTCTTGCTTTTGCCGATCAGAAGTTAGAAGAACTTGCGCTCTTAACCAAAGCAGCTAATATCGGTGCTCCTGCTGTACAAGAAGCGTTAGATCGCAGTCGTGAAGCGGTTGAACGCATTGCCAATTCATCATGGCGCGCTCCGCAAGAAGAACATCTACAGCAAAATGAAGGTTCGGCTACACGTAATGTTCCTTTTGCACAGCGTCAGGTTATTCATGCAGACAAATGGAAATTACCATTATTGCCGACGACTACAATTGGTAGCTTCCCGCAAACTGTAGAAGTGCGTCGTGCCCGTCAACTATGGCGCAAAGGCGAATTATCTCCAGCAGATTATAACCGTTTTATCGAAGAACAGATTCAAGACTGGATTTCGATTCAAGAAGAATTGAATTTGGATGTATTGGTACATGGTGAATTTGAACGTACTGATATGGTTGAGTTTTTCGGAGAGCAGTTAGATGGATTTACATTTACACGCTTTGGTTGGGTTCAATCGTATGGTTCTCGTTGTGTCAAACCTCCTGTGATCTACGGTAATGTTCATTTTGTGAAGCCAATGACGGTGACAGAAACCAAATATGCTCAATCTCTCACCAGCAAACCTGTTAAAGGGATGCTAACAGGTCCGGTTACTATTCTGAACTGGTCTTTTGTACGGGATGATATTCCGCGTAGTAAAGTATCTTATCAGATTGCACGCGCTATCTCGGATGAAATTCTGGCGCTTGAAGCGGCAGGTATTGAAATGATTCAGGTCGATGAACCTGCTCTACGTGAAGGATTGCCTCTTAAACGTAACAAATGGCAAGAATACCTTGATTGGGCAGTAGGCTCATTCCGTCTATCTACAGCGGCTGTACAAGAAACGACTCAAATTCATACTCATATGTGCTATTCGGAATTCCACGATATTATTGATGCTATTAAAGATATGGATGCAGATGTTATCTCTATTGAGACTTCACGTAGTCATGGCGAATTGATTTCTTCTTTTGAAGTGCATGGCTATGATAAAGGTATTGGTCTGGGTGTCTATGATATCCATAGTCCACGTGTGCCTGCCAAAGAAGAAATGGTACAGTTGATCGAACGTGCTCTACGTGTACTTGATCCTAAATTATTCTGGATCAATCCAGACTGCGGATTGAAAACACGTGCTCATCCTGAAACGGTAGCTGCTCTTCAATTAATGGTTGAAGCGGCAGACGATATCCGTCACAAATTAGGACAAGAAGTGAGCGCAAGCAAGCATTAATTGCACATAAAAGCCTTTCATGACTAGAGCATATTCCGACAGATGCTCTTGATCGTGAAAGGCTTTTGATTTATACATATCCTACTTATTCAAACACAGGACGCATAAAGCTACGTTCGTAACTAATAATACATTTGTTCTGATTGGCAAATTCAAACGCTTGCTGGCATTGTTCATCTACCATCATCTTCTGACGATATTCTTCGTAATCAGCAAGGCTTGGAAAAGAAAACAAAGCATAGGCGATGTTATTCGCACCTTCATGTGGAAGAAAATAACCATGATGCGTCCCACCTAATTTGTGAACTAGCGGTATCCACATCTTAGCATACTGTTCAAATTCGTTTACTTGATAAGGATCTATCACATATTTGAGATAGCATGTAATCATCGTGTTC
>NZ_JARUWY010000016.1:0-88867 GCF_030433815.1 Paenibacillus sp. PsM32
TATAAGCACGACCCAAGTCCAATAAAAAAAAGATTTTTGCAAAGCAAAATATCTAGTCCATAGTGCTTGGCAATATAAGCACGACCCAAGTCCAATAAAAAAAAGATTTTTGCAAAGCAAAATATCTATTCCATGTATAGCATTTAGAGTAGTCATTGTCGATCAGGAAGTGAGAGGAGATATCATGGCAGATCAGGGATTCAAAGTAGTTGAGGGAGGTTCTATTGTAACTCCTCAAGGATTTCAGGTAGGTGGATTGCATTGTGGTCTCAAAAAAACAGAGCGTAACGATCTTGGGGTCATCGTCTGTGATGTACTGGCCAATGCAGCGGCAGTATATACAACGAATCTATTTCAAGCCGCACCCCTTCAAGTGACTCGTGAAAGTCTAGCACATGGCACATTGCGCGCAGTAGTGGCTAATAGTGGAAATGCAAATGCATGCACAGGCAAACAAGGTGAGCAAGATGCATATACGATGCGTGCTCAGACCGCGCAGTATCTAGGTGTACATGAACACGAAGTAGCGGTAGCCTCAACAGGTGTGATTGGTGAATTGCTCAAAATGGATCGTTTATCTGCTGGAATCACTCGCCTTCCTGCACATATCGGCAAAACAGAAGAACATGCAGAAGCATTTTGCCAATCGATTTTAACAACCGATTTGGTTAAAAAAGAAATCTGTGTATCTGTAATGGTAGATGGACAAGAAGTGCATATTGCTGGAGCAGCCAAAGGATCTGGAATGATTCATCCGAATATGGCGACGATGCTTGCTTTTATGACTACAGATGCTGTGATCTCTTCCAGTGCGTTACACCAATTATTAAGTCAAACGACAGATCAGACATTTAATATGATTACTGTAGATGGAGATACAAGTACTAACGATATGTTGGTTGCGATGGCAAGTGGCTTTGTCAAACATAATGAATTAACACCAGAGCATCCAGATTGGGCTCATTTTGCTGCGGCTTTCCGTAAAGTCTGTGAATATCTAGCTCAAGCGATTGCACGTGATGGTGAAGGAGCGACCAAATTAGTAGAAGTGGTTGTAACTGGAGCAATCAGTGAATTATCGGCTAGAGCGATTGCTAAAACGGTAATTGGCTCAAGTTTGGTTAAATCAGCGATGTTTGGAGCAGATGCGAACTGGGGACGTGTTATAGCCGCTGTAGGGCGTGCAGGCGAACCTTTGAATGTAGAGACAGTAGATATTCGATTAGGCGATATCGTCGTGCTGACAGGCTCTAGACCGGTTACATTTGATGAAGAAGCAGCATTAGCTTATTTGCAAGGGGATAAAGTCGAAATCGTGGTTGATTTGCATTATGGCGAAGGACAAGCTGTAGCATGGGGCTGTGATTTGACGTATGACTATGTACGTATTAATGCCGCTTATCGCACATAACAATAGTATTGGATTATTCAAGTTCAAATAAAGGCTAGGTGATACAAACAATGAGCGGATCAACTACACGTACTTTTGTAATGAAGTGCGGAGGAAGTACACTTGCAGCATTACCTGATTCTTTTTTCACCGACTTGAATGAGATTCAATTATCAGGTATCCAACCCGTTATTGTACATGGCGGTGGACCAGCAATCTCTGAAAATTTGAGCAAATTGGGTATTGAAACTGAATTTGTAGGTGGATTGCGTAAAACGACAGAAGAAGTATTAGACGTTGTAGAAATGGTACTATCAGGCAGTATCAACAAGCAGATTGTGCGACGTATCCAGAGTACAGGTGGCAAAGCGATCGGTATTTCCGGTGTAGATGGCTCATTGATCCAGGCCAAACCTGTAGCAAATTCTAGCGAAGTCGGGCTAGTCGGTGATGTAACGTATGTTGAAGCTTCTATTATTCAAGGAATTGTTGATCTAGGTTATATGCCGATCATTGCGCCTGTTGGAAGCGATGCTACAGGACAACGTTATAATATCAATGCAGATACTGCTGCCGGTGCGGTCGCTTCTTTTCTAGGCGTACTCCAAATGATAGTCGTTACAGACGTACCCGGAATCATGCGAACAATAGATGGCAACAAACAAGTATTGCCTCAAGTATCTATTCAAGATATCGAGGATATGATCGCTACCGGAGAAATCTACGGCGGCATGATCCCTAAAGTTAAAGCAGCCATCGCCTGCATCCACGGTGATGTCCAAGAAGTAATCATCGTAGACGGCACCGAACCCCAAGTACTCAGCCGTGTACTCAAAGGCGAAACCATAGGCACACGCATTGTACGTAAAAATTAAAGATACAAACCAAGCTAAAACAACCATTACATCTATAGTTCAGATAGATGATAAACAGTATCTATTATTAAAAACTCCTGTTTATTTTAATTAGTATCTTAAAGATATTCAATCTCATACAAAGTACATGTAACCATATTATCATGTATCTGTGTATCTAACTTAAAATAAATCTTTCTAAAACTGATCATATCTGTGCAAAAGTACGAATCCAGATTAGCGTATTTTAACTAATCAGCTTTTAAACTATTAAATCTATTTCACTAATCCAAAATTCAAGAAATTGAACTACCCTGCCACTCCACCTGTAAAATTAAAAACGATCTTAAAATGAGGTTATATGCACAGAGTGGAAAAAATGGATTTGATTCTGAAAGAGCGAAGCGCTCGCCTTTGAGGTGGTATCCTTACCGCAAAGCGGAATCAAAAGGATACCACCTCAACAGCGACGACAAGAACAAATCCATTTTTGGAACAGTGTTAGCATATCCCCCATTTTCATTCGTTTTTCAAATCACACACTAATTATGAGGAGCGTGACCAGCATGGCTAATCCGATCAGCAGTCAATCTGCACAACCAACACAAACCGAGCAATCTGAAAGTTCTTTATTCCCGACGTATGCGCGTTATCCTATCGCTTTTGCTAAAGGAAAAGGCAGTTATCTGTGGGATACCGATGGCAAAAAATATCTCGATTTCATGTGCGGAATTGCTGTGACGAATCTAGGTCATGCACCAGACGCTGTGATCGATAAACTCAAAAACCAGTTGGATCAACTGTGGCATACATCGAATCTGTTTCATATTCCGAATCAAGAGCAAGCCGCGAAATTAATTACCGATCATAGCTGTGGCGATGCAGTATTTTTCTGTAACAGTGGAGCCGAAGCGAATGAAGGGGCAATCAAGTTAGCTCGCAAATATCAACAAAAAGTCAAAGGTGAAGAACGCTACGAAATTATTACGTTCGGGCAATCATTTCACGGTCGTACGCTGGCTACATTGACAGCTACCGGACAAGATAAAGTCAAAGAAGGATTCCATCCATTGCCTGCTGGATTTGTGACTGTACCTTTACATGACCTGGATGCCCTGAAGTCAGCTGTTAACGAACATACAGCAGCGATTATGATCGAAATGATTCAGGCTGAAGGTGGCGTCTATCCAGTAGAACCTGAATTTATGCAACATATTGTAGACCTGTGTAATGAACATGGATTGCTACTCATTATTGATGAAGTACAGACAGGCATGGGACGTACAGGCAAAATGTTTGCCTATGAGCATTACGGTATCGAACCGGATATTTTCACATTAGCTAAAGGGCTAGGAAGCGGATTCCCGATCGGAGCATTGGTCGGTAAAGCTTTTTTGAAAGAAGCTTTTGTCGCAGGCAGTCATGGCTCTACATTTGGAGGAACACCTTTAGCTACAGCCGCTGTTATCGCTACGATCGAAACGATGCAAGAACATAATGTGGTAGAACAAGCCGCTACGATGGGAACGTATTTACAACAACAATTACAAGAGAAGATCGGTCATCATCCATTTGTCAAAGATATTCGTGGAAAAGGATTATTGATCGGTATCGAATGTGATGGGCCTGTTGGAGAATTGGTTGTAGTTGGACAAGAAAAAGGACTGTTGTTTATTACAGCAGGACCTAATGTGATTCGTCTGTTACCTAATCTATTGGTCACTAAAGAAGAAGTTGATCAAGCAGTGAATGGAATTAAAGAGATTATCGAAGCCTATGCGCCGATTGTAAATAGTCAGACCCAACTCAATGGTAAATAAACAGAAGGATGGAGGTTTACACCAATGACAGATCCAGTATCGAAAAACAGCTCATTAGAGCTTAGTCATTTTAAAGGCAAAGACTTCGTAGAATTAAGCGACTATACAGCAGAAGAAATTCATTTTCTAATCGATCTAGCGATAGAATTGAAACGCAAGCAAAAAGCAGGAGAATCGTATCGTCCACTCGAAGGTAAAACAGTCGGATTAATTTTCGAGAAATCTTCGACACGTACCCGGGTATCTTTTGAAGTAGGTACTTTCCAACTTGGAGGACATGCGTTGTTCTTGAGTAAAAACGATATCCAAATGGGACGCGGAGAGATTATCGCCGATACAGCGCGTGTAATGTCTCGTTATCTCGATGGGATTATGATTCGTACGTTTGGACATGAAAATGTAACGGAACTAGCGAAATATGCAGATATTCCTGTGATTAACGGACTAAGCGATCTAGGGCATCCTTGTCAGGTGCTTGCTGATTTCCAGACGATTGTCGAGAGCAAAGGCAAACTCAAAGGATTGAAATTAGCTTATATCGGAGACGGTAACAATATGGCACACTCGCTGATGATCGGTGGTGCGCGTGTAGGTCTGGATGTGTATGTAGCTAGTCCAGAAGGCTATGAGCCTGATCCTGAAGTGGTGAAACAGTGCGAAGCCTTAGCGGCTGAAAGTGGAGCAACCATCAAAGTCGTACGCGATCCGAAAGAAGCGGTGCAAGATGCAGATGTAATCTATACCGATGTCTGGGCAAGTATGGGCTTTGAAGAAGAGCAGAAGATTCGGGAACAAGCTTTCAAAGATTATCAGGTCAATGAAGAATTGGTCAGTCATGCCAAATCCGATTATATCTTCTTGCATTGCCTTCCTGCTCACCGCGGTGAAGAAGTGAGTGCAGGTGTGATCGATGGACCGAACAGTGTCATTTTTGATGAAGCTGAAAATCGTCTACATGCACAAAAAGCAATTATGGCGGCTTTGATCGGATAACAAAAACGAAGTATTTTTATCGTTACTTTGAATTTGGAACAATAAAGCAAGATCATTGAAGGCGAAAAAATAAAGAAATAACTGCGATTTTGACAAGAAGGAAAATGGAGGGAACACATTACTATGGCTAAAAATAAAATTGTACTTGCATACTCGGGTGGACTGGATACGTCTATCATTTTGAAATGGTTAAAAGAAACGTACGATGCAGAAATTATCGCATTTACAGCAGATATCGGACAAGCGGATGAATTGGATGGATTGGAAGAAAAAGCATTAGCAACAGGGGCTTCCAAAGTCTATATCGATGATTTGCGTGCAGAATTTGCCGAAGACTTTATCTATCCTATGTTCCAAGCAGGAGCGCTATACGAAGGGCAATATCTTCTAGGTACAAGTATTGCTCGTCCACTGATTGCGAAGCGTATGGTTGAGATTGCGCGTGCTGAAGGTGCTATGGCTATCGCTCACGGTGCAACAGGTAAAGGAAACGATCAGGTTCGATTTGAATTGAATGCAGCGGCTCTAGCTCCTGAGATCAAAGTTATCGCTCCATGGCGCTTAGAAACATTCCGTGATCAATTCCCGGGACGTGCAGAAATGATTGAGTATGCTGAAAAACATGGTATTACCGTTACAGCTTCAGCAGCAAAACCATATTCAACAGATCGTAACTTGCTACATATTAGTTATGAAAGTGGTGTGCTGGAAGATCCGAACTTTGATGCAAGTGCAGAAAGCAACAAAGATATGTTCTTACTCAGCGTGTCTCCAGAAGATGCACCCGATCAACCAGAAATGTTAGATTTGGAATTTGAAAATGGTAACTGTGTTGCGCTTAATGGAGAAAAATTAACTCCGCTTGCAGCGATGGAGAAATTGAATGAGCTTGGTGGTAAACATGGTATCGGTCGTGTCGATATGGTGGAAAACCGTTTTGTCGGTATGAAGAGCCGCGGCGTATATGAGACACCGGGCGGAACGATTCTGTTCACAGCTCACCGCAAATTAGAATCATTAACAATGGATCGTGAAGTGATGAGTCTGCGTGATTCGTTAATTACACGTTATAGCAATCTAGTATACAATGGCTTCTGGTTCGCACCGGAACGTCTTGCTCTTCAAGCGCTTGTTACAGAAAGCCAAAAAAATGTAACAGGTACCGTACGTGTGAAATTATACAAAGGCAATATTATTGCAGCAGGTCTAAGCAGTCCATACAGCCTGTATAACCCTGAAATTGCAACGATGGAAGCTGATCCAACCAATGCTTATGATCAAGGGGATGCAGCAGGCTTTATCCAATTGAATGCTCTTCGTCTACGTGTAGGCGCAGGTGTGCGTCAAGCAGCTCAAGCGGATAAAGGAGAGTGAGTCACCAATATGAGTAAATTATGGGGCGGACGTTTTACCAAGCAAACGAATCATCTGGTTGAAGAATATACAGCTTCGATTAATTTTGATAAAGCTTTGGCAGAAGAAGATATTCAGGGCAGTCTGGCACATGTAAGTATGCTAGGCAAATGCGGAATCGTTCCTGCTGAAGATGTAGAAATCATCAAAAACGGACTGAATAAAGTATTGGACAAAATTCGTGCAGGCGAGATTCAATTTTCGGTGTCGGATGAAGATATTCATATGAATATTGAAAAGCACTTGATCGAAGAAGTAGGCGCTGTTGGTGGTAAATTACACACCGGACGTAGCCGTAACGATCAGGTGGCTACAGATATGCATTTATATTTGCGTAAACGTGTGGTGGAGTTAACAGGACTACTTCATGCGTTACAAGAATCGTTGATTACACAAGCGAAAAGCAATATGGATACGATTATCCCGGGATATACGCATCTACAACGGGCTCAACCGATCCTTTTCCCTCATCATCTGATGGCATATGTCTCGATGTTTGAACGTGATATCGATCGTCTGAAAGACAGCTACAAGCGGATCAATGTATTGCCACTGGGTGCAGGTGCACTCGCAGGGACTACTTTCCCGATCGATCGTCATTATGTAGCAGAGCAACTAGGATTTGATGGAGTTTACGAAAATAGTCTGGATGCAGTAAGTGATCGTGACTTTATCGTTGAATTTCTCGCAGGGGCTTCATTAATTATGACGCATCTTTCTCGTCTATGTGAAGAGTTAGTGTTATGGAGCAGTACTGAATTTAGCTTTGTTGAATTGGATGATGCGTTCTGTACCGGTAGCAGTATTATGCCACAGAAAAAAAATCCAGATGTTGCTGAATTGGTACGCGGTAAAACCGGTCGTGTATACGGTAATCTGATCGGATTACTAACCGTACTCAAATCGTTACCGCTTGCTTATAATAAAGATATGCAAGAAGACAAAGAAGGTATGTTTGATACCGTAGCTACTTTGGAAGGTGCACTTCAATTATTTGCTCCGATGATCGCTACAATGAAAGTGAATACAGGACGGATGCGTGAAGCGGTTAATAAAGACTTTTCCAATGCGACTGATATTGCAGACTTCCTGGTAGGCAAAGGGTTGCCTTTCCGTCAAGCTCATGAAGTGATTGGTAAAACGGTCTTGTACTGTATTCAAGAAGGCAAATACTTGCTAGATCTAACATTGGAAGAATTCCAAAACTTCTCTCCATTGTTCGACGATAGTATCTACGCAGTGTTGCAACCAGAAGCTGTCGTGAATGCACGTAATGTATACGGCGGTACAGCAACCGTACAGGTAGCAGCAGCTATCAAACGTGCAGAAGATAAATTAACGCACACTGTAACATGGCTAGAAGGTCATGTGCAGTAGAATACATGAACATATAGGTAAAGCAGAACAATCGCTTAATAATTTTGCATAGAATAGAGCAGGGTTGGAGTGTGGATGATGTCTCATGTTGATCCTCTCTATTCTTATTGCTTTTAACCTATCATTTCAAAAAAAGTCATCTCAAAAAGGACAACCATGCTGATGCTGGTTGTCCTTTTTGAATATTACGATTTGATCACCAACCCCATTAGTCCTACAAATGAAGAAGCTTGATAAGGCGATATAATACATCCGCGTAAATCTTCAATCTCAATCTGCAAACTTGTAAAATCACAGGTGCTTAGATCAACTGTATCTAACGAAGTACCTGACAGCATCGCTGTATCTAATTGACATTGTTCGAAAAAAACAGAGTTAAATACCGATGAACAATAATCAGCACCAAGCAATGAACAATTTTCAAAAAGAACACGTTTGAACTGGGAAAAGCGAAATACAGAATAATCAGCAACACAATCAGTAAAACGAACATTTTGCAATCGACTTTGAGCAAAATCAGTACCGATTAATTTGCAGTTGCGAAATTCAGTACGATGTACAAACGAACGAGGAAATGGAATATTAGACAGATCACATTGATCAAATATTACATCGGTCAGTTCGATTTCAGCTAAATGAGACTCGATCATATCTACGTGTTCAAAGATTGTTTTATCAAAAGAAACACGCTGTGCTTCCTGACGATCAATGGTGAAATGTTCTATTCTGGCGTGGCTGAATTCGTCTTTGGATTGCAATGTGTATAAAGGCTCATGTAAAGCTTCTAAATGCTGAGGAATTTTGGGTGCTTCGATTGAGATATTCATATGTACATGTACCTCCTGAATTGGGATTGTTATTATTGTATATCAACGATAAGTGGTTATTCTATGACTCGGTGCCTAGATTATGATTTTGCTGTGATATCTGTTACAATAACAGCACTTCTTAGTTCATATAACTGTAACAATAAAAATATCGAAATCCTATTGCGTATTCTACAAAAAGAGATACAATAAGACTGTAAATGTTCACGTTAACAAAATGAATAAACATTGCTGAATCAACGAAAGGAAGGAATACAATGACTGCTAAATTTTTGGATCAAAACTTTATGTTACATAGTGATACAGCGATCCAACTGTATCATCAAGTAGCCAAAGATATGCCGATTATTGATTACCATTGTCATTTAAGTCCGCAAGAAATTTTGGAGAACAAAACGTTTAAAAATATTACAGAAGCATGGTTGTACGGCGATCATTACAAATGGCGGGTTATGCGTGCAAATGGTGTAGAAGAAAAATATATTACAGGCGATGCCGATGATTACGACAAATTTCTAGCGTGGGCAAGAACAGTACCGCAATTGATTGGCAATCCGCTGTATCACTGGACTCATCTTGAATTACAACGCTTTTTCGGAGTAGAAGAATTATTAAGTGAAAAGACAGCTCCGCAGATCTGGCAAAAAGTAAATGAACAGTTGCAAGGAGAAGGATTTGGAGCACGTGATCTGATTACCAAATCGAAAGTAACTGTAGTCTGTACAACCGATGATCCATTTGATGATCTTGGTTATCATGCACAGATTCGTGGATTAAGCGATTTCTCTACAGCGGTGTTGCCAAGCTTCCGCCCGGATAAAGCATTAGAAATTAATCGTGCAACTTTCCGTCCGTGGTTAGAGCAATTAGTAGTGGTGTATGGTTCAGATATTCGCACTTATGATGACTTTTTGAAAGCGCTTGAGCAAAGAGTTCGCTTTTTCCATGCGGCAGGTGGACGTGTATCTGACCATGCACTGGATACGGTTGTTTTTGCAGAAGCGACGCAAGCAGAAGTGAATGAGATTTTTGCCAAAGCATTAGAGCAAGGACAAGTAAGCAGTGAAGAAGAAGCGAAGCACAAATCGTATACACTTGTATTTTTAAGTCAATTGTATGCTGAATTGGATTGGGCGATGCAGTTCCATATTCATGCGCTACGTAACAACAATACATCGATGTTCCGTAAGTTAGGGCCGGATACCGGTTATGATTCCGTAAATGATGGATTGATTGCCAAACCATTAGTATCTTTACTAGATGCGATGGAATCGGCAGGAGCATTACCGAAAACGATTTTGTATTCACTGAATCCGAATGATTACCCTGTATTAGCTAGTGCAGCAGGTAGCTTCCAGAGCGGTGGAATCGCTGGCAAAATTCAGTTCGGTACAGCATGGTGGTACAACGATCATCGTGATGGTATGCATGAACAAATGAAATTGTTAGCTAATATGGGTGTGTTAGCACGTTTTGTAGGAATGCTAACCGATTCACGTAGCTTTTTATCGTATACTCGTCATGAATATTTCCGCCGTCTATTATGTGATCTATTAGGAACATGGGTAGAGCAAGGGGAAGTTCCTGATGATATGGAATTGTTAAGCGGTATCGTTGAAGGCATTTGTTATACGAATGCAGAGCAGTACTTTAATTTTCCTGCTGTAGTATCTGTGCAATAAAAAGATACAAAAATCGCTTTGGCTGACTGCTAGAATAAGTGATCTATTATAGTAATGTTCTAGCGTATGCAGTCAAAGCGATCTTTATTTTAAATGATTATGTGATTAATTTCACAATATATGAATGTGTGATAGCAAAGTTATTATGAATGCCATAAGTATAACAACGCGTAGTAGAAGAGCCAAATCGTATCTGTATTGTAAGCGGTTGATTTTATCAAATCAAGGGGTGTGTCACATGGGAGTAGCTACATTAAAAGGGGTCAAAGCAGAAGAAAATGTAATTGACGGCAAGATCAGTCTTAAAGAAAAGATTTCATACGGTATGGGGGACTTTGGGAACGGATTTATGTTTGATCTAGGGCAATTGTATCTGCTTAAATTTTTTACAGATGTTGCCGGTATTCCTGCAATCGCAGCAGCAGGTATTTTTCTAGTCAGTAAATTATTTGCAGCGATCTGTGATCCGATTGTAGGTTCATCGATTGATTATCGCAAAAATATCGGGAAAAACGGTAAATTTAGACCGTATCTGATCTATGGAAGTATTATTCTTGCGATTCTTACAGTGTTTACGTTTATCTCACCTAATCTATCGGTAACCGGTAAATTAATTTATGCGTATGCGTCTTATATGATCTGGGGAATTGGCTATTCATTTGTTAATATCCCTTATGGTTCACTTGGAGCATCGATCACTCAGAATACGATTGAACGAGCGTCATTATCTTCATTCCGTCAAGCCGGTTCGCTTGGAGCACTATTTGTGACCAGTGTTATTGTGATGCCTTTGATTGTGCATTTCGCTAATCCATCTGTAGGATTTCCGGTAGTTATGGGAATTATGTCTGTGATTGGAGTACTTGCTTTTATTGTCTGCTTCCGCGGAACCAAAGAACGGATTATTAGTCAGGCAGCTCCTTCTGAAAAATTATCGGTCGGCAGTGTAGTCAAAACGTTTGTCAGTAACAAACCACTGTTAGTGCTCGTATTAATGACGGTGTTTACCATTTCAGCTTATAATATCAAATCAGCGATGTTGATTTATTTTGCTCAATATAATCTTGGTAATGTGGAACTAATGGCGTATATGAACTTTATTATTATCGGATCTTCCTTTATCGGCGTGTTATTTTTACCTAAACTGGTGAAAAGATTTGGTAAACGCAAAACAGCGATGATCGGGCTTGGAATAAGTGTAATAGCAGATACAATCAACTTTATTGCACCATCGAATGTGTATCTTTTCACAATCTTAGCAAGTATTGCTTTTATCGGTATTAGTATTCCGAATGGTGTTACATGGGCATTTGTATCCGATATTATCGATTACGGAGAATGGACTTCTGGCGAACGTAAAGAAGGAACTACTTATTCGTTGTTTAACTTTTCACGTAAATTGGCACAATCATTATCCGGTTTCTTATCAGGGGTAGGTCTGGCTGTAATCGGTTATGTACCGAATGTCGTGCAGACAGTAGGGACGCAGATCGGGATCAAAGCATTACTTTGTCTGTATCCTGCGATTGCACTAGCGATTGCGATGTTAATTATCGGATTAATGTACAAATTAACAGATAAAAAGCATGAACAAATCGTCGAAGAATTACAATTGCGTCATCAACCTTTAGAGTAAATACGAGTGAGAACAATCGCATAGCGTCCGGCAACCATCCGTATTATGGTGAGTAGATCATAATATGTTATTCTTAGGAGAAGAGGAACGACCGTATCCTCTATTCTGTTCTATTGGACAAGCTGGAATAAAGGAAGGTATGCATATGGCAGCCACAATTAAAGATATCGCAAAGCTAGCGAATGTTTCTCATACGACTGTTTCTCGTGCACTTAATAATAGCCCTCTTATTAAAGAGGTCACCAAACGTAAAATTATGCAAATTGCGCAAGAAGTTAATTATATCCCTAATTATAATGCGAAAAGTCTGGTCTTACAGCGGTCGCATACGATCGGGTTGTTTTTTACCAGTATCTCTAATGGTACAAGTAGTAGCTTTTTTGCCGCCACGATTCGCGGGGTGAATCGTGTGATCGGGATTGAATACAATTTATTTGTACGCGGAATAGATGATTATTTGGATTACAGTTCTATTCATCATAAGCGATTTGATGGCATTATTTTGATGAGTCAAAGTGAAGCTGATAACGACTTTATCGATCATGTGCTAGAGCAAGAGATTCCGATTGTTGTTCTTAATCGTCTACTGCCAGATGCGAATCTAGTCAATATTGTATCTAATGATAAAGAAGGCTCGTATCATGCTGGTCATTTTCTAATACAGCAAGGTCATACGCAGATTGCGATTATAGAAGGAATCAAAAGCTTCAAATCGACAGAACAACGCCGATTAGGATTTTTACAAGCGATGGAAGAAAGTCAATTATCGATTCCAGCAGAATATATTGTCGGTGGAGAATACGATACAGAAAGTGGTTATCAAGCGATGCAACAATTGTTAGCATTATCATCACCACCTACCGCTGTATTTTGCTCCAATGATGATATGGCAATTGGTGCGATGAATGCGGCATTTGAACAAGGGTTGAAAGTACCGCAAGACTTATCGATTGTCGGCTTTGATGATATCAATTTCTCGATGTATACCAATCCTGCGTTAACAACAGTGAAGCGTCCGATCGAAGATATTAGCGCGCGTGGGGCAGAGAAAATATTAGAACAGATTCGTGAGAAAGAAACCCAACAAGAATTGATCTTTGTCGAAACTGAATTGATTCAACGTAAATCAACAGCAGTTCGTTCGTGATAAAGGTTCAAAGTATATTCATCAGCTAGTCTAGAAGGAGGATTCCAGAGCATCAGTAGACGCACAGGAATTCTCTTTTTAATAAATAATAAGATTGTGATCTAATTCACTTTGTTAACGTGTGCATAAAATTATAATCATTAGTAAGTACTTTATAAATGAACGTAAGATTCGTTCACCATAGACAGTTCAACAAATCAACGATCAGGAGGATCTATAATGAACACACTCAACCGAACCACATACCATGCTACAACCTATACTGAAAAAGTAGTGCAATTTGGCGAAGGTAATTTTTTGCGAGCTTTTACCGATTGGCAGATTCATCAGATGAACAAAAAAGCGAACTTTGATGCAGGTGTTGTTATCATACAACCGTTAGCTACAGGGATGGCTGAACCACTCAATAAACAAGATGGATTATATACGGTATATCTGGAAGGTATTCAAGATGGACAGCCTTCTCAGACACATGAAGTGATTGAGTGTGTAACACGCGGAATCAATCCTTATGAACATTATGAAACCTATGAAGCTTTAGCCTATCAACCAGAACTTCGCTGGATCATTTCCAATACAACAGAAGCAGGAATTGCTTTTCATCCAACAGATCAGTTAGCAGATCGTCCACAGCAAAGTTATCCGGGTAAATTAACATCGCTATTGTATCGTCGGTTCCGTCATTTTCATGGAGAAGCAAGTAAAGGGTTTATTATTCTTCCATGTGAATTGATAGATCATAATGGAGATGAACTAAAAAAAATCGTGTTGCAATATGCAGACTTGTGGAACTTAGAGCCTGAATTTGTTGCATGGGTACATCAAGCAAATACATTTTGTAGCAGTCTGGTAGATCGGATTGTTCCCGGTTATCCCAAACAGCGTATGCCTGAGATTACAGCAGAGCTTGGATATGAAGATTCATTTGTTGTAGTAGGTGAACCATTTCACTTACTTGTGATCGAAGGGCCGTCTTGGATTGAGCAAGAATTGCCGTTTGCCCAAGCAGGTCTGCATATCAAAGTTGTAGAAGATATGGCTCCGTATCGTACACGTAAAGTACGTATTTTGAATGGTGCTCATACCGCTATGACCCCTGTTGCTTATCTGTATGGCCTAAATACAGTTGCAGAGACGGTCGATCATCCGGTGACTGGCGCTTTTGTACGATCATTGATCCAGGATGAGATTATACCTACGTTGGATTTGCCAGCAGAAGAGCTAGAGCAATTTGCTGAGGCTGTAATGGAACGGTTCCGTAATCCGTATGTACAACATTTTCTAATGAGTATTTCACTAAATAGTATTTCCAAATTCAAAACGCGCGATCTACCAACACTAACTGCTTATATCGAACAGACAGGCAAATTACCACAAAAACTTGTTTTTTCCCTTGCAGCTTTGATCACTTTTTATAAAGGAGATCGCAGTGGAGAACCGATCGCGTTAAACGATGATATCGCTGTATTACAACAGTTAGCTGAATTATGGAAAGTATGCGATAACAGCCAACAAAGTCTACATCAGCTCGTTACAGCTGTTCTGGGAGAATCATCTTTCTGGGGAATGGACTTGAACCATTATAGCGGCTTAACCGAGCAAGTGACGAACGATCTGTATCGTATTCAACATCAAGGCATTGTCGTTGCTTTGCAAGCGTTGATGGATCATTCTGCAACACCTACTTCTTAATGGATACGCAGTACAAATCAGTGGATAGATACATCTTATGAGGAGGCATAATTAACCATGCTTGAATATATACAGATTCATCCTGATGACAATGTCGTCGTTGCATTGCGTGATTATCAGCAAGGCGAAATGATTACACTGGATACACCAACCGCTTTGCAGCAACAGATTACAGTTACAGAAGATATCGCCCGCGGGCATAAGATTGCGCTTCAACCTATCGAGATCAATCAACATATTATCAAATACGGCTATCCGATCGGACATGCGATTCAACCGATTATAGAAGGTAGTCATATTCATACGCATAATGCCAAAACCAATCTAACCGGTATCGAAGAATATCATTATCATCCCAAAACGTTATTCAATCCGTATACGCTTGAAAATCGTGCTTTTCAAGGCTACCGACGTAGCAATGGTGATGTAGGAATTCGAAATGAATTATGGATCGTACCTACTGTGGGCTGTGTGAACGGAATTGCTGAATTGATTCTAAGCGAGTTCCAGCGCGAAGTAGGTGATATCGCTCCTTTTGAAAATACATTAGTACTCAAACACAGCTATGGTTGCTCTCAGCTAGGAGATGATCATCAATATACACGAACTATTTTGGCAGATGCGGTCAAGCATCCGAATGTAGGCGGTGTGCTTGTACTTGGACTGGGCTGTGAAAATAATGAAATGGATCAATTCAAAGTAGCGATTGGTGAATACGATGAACATCGCGTTAAGTTCCTTGTCTCTCAAATGGTATCAGACGAAGTAGAAGCAGGCGTACAACTACTTAAAGAGATATTTGCCCATGTACAGGGTGATCATCGAGAAGATATTCCTTTATCCGATCTTAAAATCGGACTGAAATGTGGTGGTTCGGATGGATTATCAGGGATTACAGCGAATCCACTATTGGGCAAATTATCAGATTATATGGCGGCGCAAGGTGGGACAACAGTATTGACCGAAGTACCTGAGATGTTCGGCGCAGAACAGATATTGATGGAACGAGCAGCAGACGAACAAGTATTTGGCAAAATCGTACATTTGATTAATGATTTCAAGCAATATTTTATGGATTACAAACAGCCTGTCTATGAAAATCCTTCTCCTGGTAACAAAGCAGGCGGAATTACAACATTAGAAGATAAATCACTCGGTTGTACGCAAAAGTCAGGCATTTCTCCTGTACAAGATGTTCTATTATATGGAGAACGATTGCAGACACGTGGACTGAATTTGTTAAGTGCACCGGGCAATGATCTGGTAGCTTCGTCTGCACTGGCGGCAGCAGGTTGTCAGCTGGTGATTTTTACTACCGGACGGGGAACACCTTTTGGTTCCTTTGTACCTACGATGAAAGTGTCTACCAATTCCCCTTTATTTGCGAACAAACCGCATTGGATCGATTATAATGCAGGCACACTGGTTGAAGATGTAACGATAGAAGACGGATTACAAGATTTTATTGATTACATTATTGAAGTTGCCAGTGGTCGCTGGGTGAATAATGAGAAAAATAAATTCCGCGAACTCGCGATATTTAAAAGCGGAGTTACTTTGTAAATATAAATACGCGTTTGGCATCTTAAACGCAATATATGCTATACTCATTCCATTGTGACCAACGGGTCAGTAACTGATCGATGCTTTGCAGAAAGATCATGTTATGATTACGACAAAGGAGTGAGTGTATGTCAGCGTCTGTTGCTGCAAAAAATCAAAAAGCTTCAAAAACAGGCTGGATTGTTGCAGGGTTGCTGCTCGGTATTTTTATTGCGGCGATCGATAATACGATCGTAGCTACAGCAATTGCGACGATTGTAGGTGATCTTGGAGGATTTGATCAATTTGTATGGGTAACTTCAGCATACTTGGTCGCTTCACTCGCAGGTACACCTATTTTCGGCAAACTATCGGATATGTACGGTCGTAAGCGATTTTTTATTTTTGGTGTTGTTGTCTTTATGCTTGGTTCTATTTTGTGTGGTACAGCAGACTCGATCGTACAACTTAGTATTTATCGAGCGATTCAAGGGATTGGTGGCGGTGCGCTGGTACCGATTGCTTTTACGATTGTATTCGATACATTCCCACCGGAAAAACGCGGTAAAATGACAGGCTTACTAGGCGCTGTATTTGGTATGTCCAGTTTATTTGGCCCACTGTTAGGCGCTTATATTACCCAATATATGAACTGGCGCTGGGTGTTCTATATCAATGTTCCGTTTGGGATTGTTTCGTTTCTATTGGTTATGATTTTTTATCATGAATCGATGGAACGTTCGAAGCAAAAAATTGATTGGTGGGGCGCAGCGTTATTGATCGGAGCTGTCGTGTCCTTGATGTTCGCTTTAGAACTAGGCGGAGATACGTACGCTTGGAATTCAGGTGTGATTTTAGGATTGTTTGCAAGCTTTGTGGTACTGCTGATCGGATTTATTTTTGCAGAACAGAAAGCCGCAGAACCTATTATTTCATTTCCGATGTTCAAAGATCGGTTGTTCAGTAGCAGTACATTAGCCGCTTTTTTCTATGGAGCTGCTTTTATTACAGTAGCGCTCTATATTCCGATTTATATTCAAGGGGTTAGCGGTGGGACAGCGGTCAATTCCGGGCTTACTCTAATGCCGATGACGATCGGGTCTGTGATTGCAGCGATGCTTGGCGGAATACTGGTAAATAAATTAACATTCCGCCGAATTATGATGATCTCTGGATTTTTATTTGTACTAGGGATGGCATTGTTAAGCCGGATTACACCGGATACACCTGCATTACTATTATATCTGTATCTGGCTACAGCAGGCTTCGGAATTGGATTTTCTTTCTCAGTGCTGAATATCAGCGGAATTCAGAACTTTGATTTCCGTCAACGCGGAGCAGCGACCTCTACATTAACATTTGTTCGTTCTCTGGGAATGGCACTGGGTGTTACGATATTTGGATTGATCCAACGTAGCTTATTAAGCAATCAATTAGAAGCAGGGATAAATCAGAGTGGTGGTGAAAGTGCATTACCAGCAGGGCTTGATCTGACTCAGCTTGATCCACGTGCCTTGCTATCCGATGATATCAAATCTCATTTGCCAGCTCAGGTGATTGAGATGATTCAGGTAGCATTAACAAGTTCGATTGCAGGTACATTTATGTGGGCAGTCTTGCCAGCTATTGGAGCACTTATCGCTGTTTCTTGTATGGGTAAAGAACGTGCTCTTCAAACGAATAAGCCTACTCAAAAGTAAGTAATAACGTGATTGCAATATAAAGTAGTCATAGCAGGTATCCATAACAAACCCAAAAAAGATCGTTCATCTTCAGGTCAGTCTGAGATGGAACCGCTTTTGAAGGACGTTAGCAGAAGAAAGTCTGATTTCAGCATTGCGCTGATTTCAGGCTTTTTTGATTATGGAGTGATTTTCGAGTTATTATAGTACTCAAATGGTAACGAATTTGTTACAATAGAGATTGTTGAATCTGTCTTTCAAACATATGGTGTTTTGCTACATCCAGTACAAAGTACCTAATCGTATATTGGTTTACTTGATAAGAACCAACCTACCTATACTTAATGTTGTCTGTGAAAACGAATAGTAACCGTATAAGAAGAAATGGTGAGTCTAAATACCATGTACCACATGCAATCAACAAAACCATTCAGACATCATCTCTGATAACAAAATGTTGTCTATGATAAGGTGAATGATCTGATTATTTAGGAAGTGATAATTTGATAGAAATGCAGGATGTCTGGAAAACTTATCCGAATGGAGCTCATGCTCTTCAAGGTGTATCTGTGAAGATTGATCGCAATGAATTTGTATATGTGGTCGGTCCTTCCGGTGCGGGTAAGTCTACCTTTATGAAATTAATGTATCGTGAAGAAACACCAACAAAAGGTCAAATTTCTGTAAATGGATTTAATTTAGGCAAATTAAAACAGCGTAAGATTCCACTGTTGCGCCGTAATATCGGAGTTATTTTTCAAGATTTCCGTCTACTACCGAAATTAACAGCTTACGATAATGTTGCTTTTGCAATGGAAGTTATTGAAACGCCGCGAAAATTAATGAAAAAGCGGGTAATGGAAGTACTTGATCTGGTAGGGCTTCAAAGTAAAGCAGGGCGTTACCCTGAACAAATGTCCGGTGGTGAGCAACAGCGGATAGCTATTGCACGCGCAATCGTCAATAATCCGGCTGTGATTATAGCGGATGAACCTACAGGAAACCTTGATCCAGAGACTTCATATGGGATTATGCAATTGCTAGACGAAATTAATTTCCGCGGAACAACGATTATTATGGCTACTCATAACAGAGATATTGTTAATTCGATGCGTCGTCGGGTATTAGCGATCGAAGACGGTATGATCGTCAGAGATCAGATTAGAGGGGAGTACGGTTATGAATTTTAATACCTTCTTGCGACACTTGCGGGAAGGTTTTAGAAGCGTATTCCGCAACGGGTGGATGTCAGTTGCATCGATCACCTCTATTATTGTGTCTCTGTTTATTTTGGGTGTATTTATTTTGTTAGTTTTGAATGTGAATCAACTTGCCGATCAGGCAGATAGCGAAGTAGAGATCAACGTCTTTTTGGAACTCAATGTCGATCAGTCATTACGACAAGAGTTGCAACAAGAGATCAGCGCTATGACAGAAGTGAGTACTGTTACATTTGTTCCCAAAGCGCAAGGGTTACAAGAATTACGTGATCGTCTAGGTGAAGGTGGAGAATCATTCTTGCAAGGGTATGCGCAAGATAATAATCCATTGCCTGATGCTTTACGTATCCAAGTTATTGAACCAACTACCGTTCCTTTTGTCGCTCAGAAGATAGAAGCATTAAATAAAGAACATCCTGAAAAACCTATCCTTAAAGTTCGGTATGGTGGAGATACAGTACAGACGTTGTTCAAAGTGACAGCATTGATCCGCAATATTGGTCTAATTCTGGTTGCTGCTCTTGGATTGATGGCCATGTTCTTGATAGCGAATACGATTCGAGTGACTATACTCGCGCGTCGTCGTGAAATTAGTATTATGAAGTTAGTAGGAGCCACCAATCAGTTTATACGCTGGCCTTTCTTTATTGAAGGTGCATTGTTAGGCGGTATTGGTTCACTCGTAACGATCGCTATTTTATTTATAGGGTATCAGCAATTGGTAGCCGCTTCGGTTCGTTCATTCGGAATAGCATCTGTGATCACTTTGATTCCTTTACAGCAAATCTGGCCGCTATTGGGCAGTTTACTACTAGGACTTGGAGTATTGATCGGAATATGGGGCAGTACACTCTCAATTCGTCGCTTTCTTAAAGTGTAAAATAAATTATTTTCGTAAATATGCAAAAAAAGCTAAGATATCTGCAAAACATTGCCGATAATCATACTTGATGCAAGTGCTGAACGCCGGAAAACGACTGTTTCAAAAACCTACAAACGGTAAAAGGATGGGGAGAAAAAGTTGAAAAAAGTCGCATCAGTTATGGCTGTTATTTTATTGGCAGTCTCAGTGATCCAACCACAACAAGTACACGCCGCCAAATCGGTTAGTGATATCCAGAGTCAATTAAATGCTGTGGAGAAAAAAGCACAGGAAGCAGCCCAACAGAAGAAAAAAGCTGCTGCTCAAAAGAAAAAATCGCAAATGCTAAAAGCTAGAACACAAAAAGATCTAGGTAAAGTATTGCAAGCGATCAATGAAGTGAGCAGTCAGTTGGCTCGCGTTTCTAGTGATATTTCACAAACGGAATCAGGTCTTCGTCAGGCGAAAAAAGATTTGGCTGAAACCAAAGAACGTATTCATGCTCGTGAAGGTATGATTGATACTCGTGTACGAATGATGTATACCGACGGATTAATCTCTTATATGGATGTGTTAATGGCTTCAACGAACTTTTCCGATTTTGTAGAACGTGCGGATTCATTGCGTATGATTGTAGACCAGGATCAGGACATCTTGGCTCAACATGAAAAAGACAAACAATTCGTAATCGTGACACAGAAAAAATTAACCGCTTCTTATGCGAAAGCGAAAAGTCTATACGCTGAAAAAGCAGAGCGTAAAGGCGAATTAGATGCAAAAGAAAATGAAAAACAAGTACTCATTTCTAAATACAACACACAGATTGAGAATGCGGATGATATCACATCCGAGCAAGAACAAGCGTTATGGGATTTGGCAGACAAACGCGCTTCTCTCTATCAGGAGAAAACAGCACTAGAAGCACAAGAAAGAGCAGCAGCGGCGGCTCGTGCGGCAGCAGAAGCTCAAGCAAGAGCAGAAGCAGCAGCCAACAATCCTCCATCATCTGATGATGGTGGCGGTTATACTCCACCAAGTACAGGTGGATATCAAGGTAGCGGCAATGGAAGTATGGGTCTACCGGTGAATGGTGCGCGCATTTCTTCTCCTTTCGGATATCGTAATCACCCGATTCAAGGGGTATACAAAATGCACACGGGAGTCGATTTTGCAGCTCCACAAGGAACCGATATTCATGCTGCTCAAGGTGGAACAGTAGTTGTTGCGCAATGGCAAAATGGATACGGAAATACAGTTATTATCGATCATGGAAATGGGATCAAAACATTATACGGACATATTCGTGATGGCGGTATTGCTGTTTCTGTAGGTCAGACAGTAAGTCAAGGACAGAAGATTGCAGAAGTAGGTTCTACAGGGAACTCTACAGGCCCTCACTGTCACTTTGAAGTACGTGTGAATAATACGCCTGTCGATCCGATGGGTTATCTGTAATAGCGTTAAGCTCAGAGAGGCGGTAACACATGATGAGAAAACGCACCGTAGCACTGCTTGTGATTGCCATGATGGTGCTAAGTAGCGTGCTTACACTGGCTTTTACCAGTCTGCCAGGAATTGCTCGTAATGCTGTAAATGGACAAGGATTACTCGCTGCACTTAGCGGTGGAGGTCTAAGCGATCAACAACAGAGCAAACTCAGTACAGCTGCTAAATTGATTGAAAGTAATTATTACCAAGATGTAGATAGTAACAAGCTTGTAGATGGTGCAATCAATGGGATGATGGAAGCGTTAGGTGATCCTTATTCCAGTTATATGGCTCCTGAGACAGCAACTCAATTTTCTGAATCGATCGCAGGATCATTTACAGGAATTGGTGCAGAAGTATCGCAAGAAGATGGCAATGTCGTGATCGTTTCGCCGATCAAAGGTTCACCTGCGGAAAAAGCAGGATTACGTCCGAAAGATATTATCGTATCCATCAATGGCGAATCACTAGCTGGTGTGGACTTGAATGATGCTGTGAATAAGATTCGTGGCAAAAAAGGAACAACCGCTACTATTGAAATTAAACGTTCAGGCAGTTCCAATAATTTAACGTTCAAAATTGTTCGTGATGATATCGATGTCGAGACAGTCACTTCGAGAATGACTGCTGACAAAATCGGTGTGATTACCGTAACCCAGTTCTCAATGAATACCGCAGAGCGCTTTGATGCTGAAGTCAAAAAGCTTGAAGGCGAAGGTATGAAAGGTCTTGTGATTGATGTTCGTAACAATCCAGGTGGCGTTCTGTCTGTTGTAATTGATATGGCTGAACAATTTGTCCCGAATGGCAAATTGATCGTACAAGTCGAAGACAAAGCAGGTAAACGTGATGAGACCAAGTCTACCGGCAAAGGAGTTAAATATCCGATTGCTGTCGTAACAAATGGTGGTAGTGCAAGTGCTTCTGAGATTCTAGCAGGTGCATTGAAGCAATCTGCGGGTGCTACATTATATGGTGAGACTACCTATGGTAAAGGTACTGTGCAGACAAGTATGGACAATATCTTTAACGATGGTAGTTTAATCAAAATTACGATTGCCAAATGGTTGACTCCAAATGGAGATTGGATTCATAAAAAAGGAATCAAACCGGATGTGAAAATCGCTCCGCCCGATTACTTTACCGTGACTCCAATCAACAAAGAAAAAACACTCAAATATGATATGAACAATAGCGATATTAAGAGTGCTCAAATTATGTTAGATGGCCTTGGTTACAGTGTCGATCGCAAAGACGGTTATTTTGATCGTGATACCGAGAGTGCAGTGAAATCATTCCAGACCAAGCAAAAGCTGACGGTGACAGGTGCGATTGATGAGAAAACAGCAACTGCCCTTGAGATTGCATTAGTGAAGCATATTCAAGACCCACAATATGATGTTCAAATGAACAAAGCGATTGCTGGGGTTGAAAAGCAAATTTCTACAGCGAATACCAAATAATTTAAAGCTAACACTCCTATATTCATATGTATTTCCAAAAAGAAGGCTGTTATAGCCTTCTTTTTTTATGTAGAATAGAGAGAGTTGAGTCCATGTAGGATTTGATGGTACGATTTCTATGAAAGCCAGATAGATGGCAAAGGAGAGTGGCAACCGTTGAACGTGTTAGGTGAGGCACTCCGTATGATAGGCGGGGCTTTAGGGGCGCTATTAACACAGCCTTTTTATTATATATTTTTGATCGGTGTTTTGTTGCATTACAGACGTCAAGGTATTCTTGAACGTAAATTATTTAATATTCGTATTTATGTCTATGCAGGTCGTGTATTACGTACAGTGATTACAGGAATTATTGTCGGATTACTGGTATCGATTGTGATGGCATTTATAGGTATACATATACAGACAGAAGTTATCTGGTGTATAGGAACAATTTTGATTCTATTATCCGTATTCCGTCTACGTTATGCTCATATAACGATGGCTTTGGCTGTACTTACGATCATTTATATGGTGTTGCTCTCTTTACCGTCATGGCAACCTATAGGTTTTATCGGGCAAGTGATAGAGAGTATTCGCAATGTAGATTTGCCTGGATTGTTAGCCATCTCGGTATTATTACAATTGATTGAAGCAGTATTATTCCGTATGCAAGCCACTCGCTTTTCTTCTCCAGTTGTCATTGAAGGCAAGCGTGGTAAGCCTGTAGGGGCCTATGCAATAGAAGCATTCTGGTCGATTCCTTTATGGTTATTTATCCCTTCCACCGGTGGTCTTGTTCTGCCATGGACACCGCTTCATGGAGCAGAGTCATGGATAAATGGTGTATCTTTAACAGCATTACCGGTGATGATCGGTTGCAGTATATTAACACAGACCCATTTGCCACAAGTCAAAGTGAATGCGATAGCTAAGCGATTATTACAAAGTAGCTTCATTATGATCGTACTTGCGGCTTTGGCACTGTGGTGGGCGCCTATCGCTATCCCTGCATTAGTGATAGCTGTAATTTTACGTGAATGGATTATGTATGTGAGTAGACGAGAAGAGTCGCAGCAGAGCCCATTATTTATTCGTGGATTACGGGGACTTAAAATACTAGATGTTATCCCAGCTAGCCCGGCGGCAGAGTTAGGTATTACCGCAGGGGAAAGTGTATATAAAGTGAATGGACAGTTGATTCAAGACCCACAATCATTACATGCAGCATTACGAATCAATCCTGCTTTTTGCAAATTGGAAATATTAAATATTCAGGGCGAAAGTAAATTTCTACAACGAGCGATCTATGCAGGGGATCATCATCAGTTAGGCATGATTTTTGCACCGGACGATCAAGCTGTTATCTCTCCAGATATTCAGCGCTTATCGGTCTGGCATCTGGTCACCAAACCGCGTGTACACAAGTTGAACAACGGTTATCAGGAAGCGGATGCGACATTATTGCTAGAAAGCAATCTGGCTACGGAAACAGAGGTGCCTGAAGAGCCGATTGAATTGACTCCCGAGTATATCGAAAAGCATGGATTACCCAAGCGTCCACGACGTAAGTGAGTACTATTCAGTGCTGTAGTGTTAGGATCAGTCATTGCTTTACAACATAAGTAGGTATTTGAATATCAGCACTACAATAAATGATAAACTATAAAAAGCACCCAAGTGTACTCTCGATCAGCAGATGAGTAGATACACTTGAGTGCTTTTTTTGAATTCAAACTTAACAGTTACATCTTAGTATTAAAGCCTACCTATCACATGGTATTGAAAATACGAATGCTATTACTTGATCGCTCCTATTAGTCTTGCAACTGACGTAAAACGATAATTTCTACACGGCGATTTTTTTGACGGCCTGCCGCTGTTGAATTATCTGCGGTTGGACGTGTATCTCCATAACCCGCATATTGAAACTTCGATTTGTCTAATCCTTTAGTATCAATAAAATAACGTAGAACAGACAATGCACGTGCGCCCGATAATTCCCAGTTATCTTGATAACGTGAGGCATTCACAATAGGTAAATTATCGGTATGTCCTTCAATACTGACTGTTGTATCAATAGATTGGAATAAGCTAGATAATTGTGCAAGTGTTGCTAATGAAGGTGATTTGAGATTCGCTTGACCTTCGTTAAATAAAAATTGATCACTGAGTGTAATAGAGATCCCTTGCGGTTTGTCAGCGACGACGACTTGATTGCCTAGATTATTAGTTTTGACATACTTTTGGATCACACTCATTAGATTCGCTAATTCGCTTTCTTGCTTACGAAAAGCTTCTTCGCGATTAGTCAGTGTAGTTGCGCCGCTTTGTGTATCTTTACCGCCTGCATTGCCTGCTTGATTACTGGTCGACGTAGAACCACCGTTACTTGTATTTTTGCCAGCGGTTCCTGTGATACCTTTACCACCATCTAGAATCGAATTATCGCTTTGAAAAGTAAGCTGTAATGAATCGGTCAGCACCTGATACTTGGCAGTATCTACATGACTTACTGAATACATCACAACAAAGAAGATCAGTAACAACGTAATTAAATCAGCGTAGGTAATCAGCCAACGATCTTGCTGATTATGTCCAGTGCCTTTTTTACCTCGCCGAGAATAACGTGCCATCGTTATTCCTCCCCTGTTCTAGCTTCACGAATAAGATTTCCATTGTTCTCAGGCAAAAACGTTTCTAGCTTTTTACGTACCAATTGAGGATTTTCGCCATTTTGGATCGATAACACGCCTTCTAATAACATTTCCATCGTTTGAATATCAAGCTCGCTACGAGAACGGATTTTGGAAGCGATCGGTAAAAAGATCAGGTTGGCACTAGCAACACCATACAAAGTCGCTGTAAAAGCAACAGCAATCGATCCGCCTAATCCGGTAGGTTCGCTAAGACTACCTAATACCTGGATAAGACCCATAACGGTACCGATAATCCCCATCGTAGGTGCATACCCACCAGCAGAATCGAACACTTTAGCATATTGTTCATGTTCTAATTCTGTTTTGGTCATTTCCAGTTCTAGAATTTGTTGAATAACTTCACGATCTGTCCCATCGACTACTTGCTGAATACCTTCTCTTAGAAAAGGATTATCATGAGAAGAAGCTTGAGGCTCAAGAGCCAGTACACCTGCCCGGCGTGCATGTGTAGACATATTAACAATATCTTCAATCAATTGCTCATTATCAGTACCACCTGTTGAAAAGGTGAAAGCAATCGCACGCGGAATTTTTTTTAATCGTGCTAATGGAAAGCTGATTACAACAGCCGCAGCGGTTCCTCCAAATACGATCAATGCCGCAGCACCTTGAACTAGCCCGCTCGCATCGCCGCCTTCCCATAAAAAGCCCCCAATCAATGCAGCAAGCCCTGCAATAATCCCGATAATCGTTGTTAAATCCATTCATTCATCTCCTGTTCTGGGTATGGGGAATAACCGTAACTATAACGATTTACATGAAAAAAGTTAAAATTTCAGTCGTGTTTCAATTGCATAAACGCAGTAGGAGGAGTATAATATAAGAACAAACATTCCTATAGCGGTATATTTTTGCTGTGCTATAGAACTGATAATCTACAGACAACTTATTATAGAATAATTAACCAAAAATGAGATTCGTCAATTCATGGTGTGCCACCATCGTACATGTTGGGTAAAGTATAATGTATTCGGCACTTTGATTAACGGTCTCTTTTGTTATTATCGGGCATGTGTAATTTATATTTTAGACGATAGGGTGATGCAGGGCAATGAATGATATTGTTGTCAGCTCCAAGAAATTTGAAATACAGTCGGAATTCTCTCCTCAAGGCGATCAGCCTCAAGCGATAGATGAGTTGGTGAAAGGTATAGAACGAGGAGAAAAGTATCAGACTCTTCTCGGGGCAACCGGAACAGGTAAAACATTTACAATGGCACAAGTGATTGCCAAGTTGCAACGACCTACACTGGTTATTGCACATAACAAAACACTAGCGGCTCAATTAGCAGGGGAATTTAGAGACTTTTTCCCGAACAATTCAGTCGATTATTTTGTAAGTTATTATGATTATTATCAACCGGAAGCGTATATTCCGTCTTCAGATACGTATATTGAGAAAGACTCCAGTATCAATGAAGAGATTGATAAATTACGTCACTCCGCGACCAGTTCATTGTTTGAACGTCGTGATGTTATTATCGTAGCGAGTGTATCTTGTATTTATGGTCTGGGTTCACCGCAGGATTACGGCGGTTTGTTATTATCACTGCGTGTAGGTATGGAGAAGTCACGTAATGAAATATTATCTCGTTTAGTGGATATTCAGTATCAACGTAACGATATTAACTTTGTACGGGGTACTTTCCGTGTACGTGGTGATGTCATCGAGATATTCCCTGCTTCACGCGGAGAACAAGCAGTTCGTATCGAATTGTTTGGTGACGAGATTGAACGTATCACTGAGATTGATGTATTAACAGGCGAATTAGTCGGTGAACGCGAACATATTGCTATTTTCCCGGCATCTCACTTTGTTACCAAAGAAGAGACACTCAAAGTAGCACTTAAAAATATCGAACGTGAACTCGAAGAGCGCCTCAAAGTGTTAAATGAACAAGGTAAGTTGCTAGAAGCACAGCGTTTAGAGCAACGTACTAATTATGATCTTGAAATGATGAGAGAAGTAGGTTTCTGCTCAGGGATTGAGAACTACTCCGGTCCTCTTACTTTCCGTGAACGTGGAGATACTCCTTATACATTAATGGATTATTTTCCTGACGATATGTTGATCGTTGTCGATGAATCTCATGTGACATTACCGCAGATTAGAGCGATGTATAATGGTGACCAGGCACGTAAAAATGTTCTGGTAGATCATGGATTCCGTCTGCCATCTGCGCTTGATAATCGTCCACTGAAATTCGAAGAATTTGAAGATAAAATCAATCAGATTGTGTTCGTATCTGCGACACCGGGTCCTTATGAGCTGGAACACTGTCAAGAAATGACACAACAGATTATCCGTCCAACCGGACTACTTGATCCGATCATTGAAGTGCGTCCAACCAAAGGACAGATCGATGATATTATTGGAGAAATTCGGTTACGTATTGAGCGTGATGAACGGGTACTGTTAACGACCCTGACGAAGAAAATGTCAGAAGATTTAACCGATTATCTCAAAGAAATAGGAATCAAAGTCAGGTATCTGCATTCGGATATCAAAACACTGGAACGGATGTCGATCTTACGTGATCTACGTCTAGGTACATTCCATGTGCTTGTCGGAATTAACTTACTCCGGGAAGGACTTGATTTGCCTGAGGTATCTCTGGTAGCGATATTGGATGCAGACAAAGAAGGATTCCTGCGTTCAGAGCGTTCATTGATTCAGACCATTGGTCGTGCCGCACGTAACTCGGATGGTCGAGTCATTATGTATGGTGATCGTATAACCGATTCGATGCAAAAAGCGATCTTCGAAACAGAGCGTCGTCGTAGTATTCAGGTTGCTTATAATGAGGAACATGGCATTACGCCGCAAACGATCCGTAAAAAAATACGTGATGTTATCGAAGCGACCAAAGTGGCTGAAGGTAAAGCAAGTTATATGGAAGAGATCGGCAAAACAAAACTTTCCAAACGCGATCGTCAAGCACTGATTAGTCGTCTTGAACTGGAAATGAAAGAAGCAGCGAAAAATCTACAGTTTGAGCGTGCTGCTGAACTTCGAGACGCAGTGCTTGAACTGAAAGCTGAATAACAAATAGTTATAGTTAATAACAGATCGATATCGTCGGCGATCATCAATCATTTAATAGATAAATAATGAAGGTTGTTAAATATCCTGTGCTTGATGCAGTGATGTTTGGCAACCTTTATCATAGCTTGTAGCTAAATTCGATACATGCTCAACTAGAGATGTTCATATACAGAAGTGTAGCAATTACTCCGGAAGCACCGGACTTGGAGGTTGGATTATTTGGCAAACAAATTTATCGAGGTTAAAGGCGCACGAGCGCATAATCTCAAAAATATTGATATTAGTATCCCTCGCGATAGCTTTGTTGTATTAACAGGGTTAAGTGGATCAGGGAAATCTTCACTTGCATTTGATACGATTTATGCAGAAGGTCAACGTCGTTATGTCGAATCATTATCTGCATATGCTCGTCAGTTTTTGGGACAAATGGAGAAACCGGATGTCGATTCGATTGAAGGACTATCCCCTGCAATATCGATTGATCAGAAAACAACAAGTCGTAACCCTCGTTCTACTGTAGGGACAGTTACCGAAATTTATGATTACTTGCGTCTTTTGTTTGCGCGTGTAGGTCATCCTCATTGTCCTGTGCATGGAGTTGAGATCACTTCACAAACGGTAGAGCAAATGGTTGACCGTATTATGGAATATCCTGAGCGTACACGTCTACAGATTTTGGCACCTGTTATTTCTGGACGTAAAGGTGAACATAAAAGCATTTTCTCTGAAATCTCCAAGCAAGGTTTTGTACGTGCTCGTGTCAATGGTGAGATTAGAGATGTATCAGAAGATATTCAACTGGAAAAAAATAAAAAACATACGATCGAAGTAGTAGTTGACCGTATCGTAGTCAAAGAAGATGTAGCAGCACGTCTAGCAGATTCAATTGAGATGGCTTTGAAAATGTCTGGCGGTCAATTGCTAGTAGATATTATCGACAAAGAAGAACTTCGTTTTAGTTCGAATTTTGCTTGTCCGATCTGTGGATTCAGTATGGAAGAGTTATCTCCACGTATGTTTTCGTTTAACAGCCCGTTTGGAGCTTGTACCGAATGTGATGGGTTAGGTATACGTATGGTGGTCGATCCTGATCTGTTAATTCCAGATAAAAGTAAAACGATCGATCAAGGTGCTTTTCAAGCATGGAGCGGTGGATTATCGAACTATTATCCGCAATTTCTCAAATCAGTCTGTGAACATTACAAAATTCCGATCGATGTACCTGTGTCTGAGTTAACAGAACAGCAGATCAATATTATTTTAAAAGGTTCAGATGGACAAAAGATTCGTTTCCGTTATGAAAGTGACTTTGGACAGAAAAAAGAAGCTCAAGTCTTGTTCGAAGGTATTATTCATAATTTGGAACGTCGGTATAAAGATACATCTTCGGATAGTATGCGTGAATATATCGAAGGATTTATGAGTGCGAAGCCTTGTCCGGTATGTAAAGGCAATCGTTTGAAAAAAGAAATTCTTGCGGTTACTGTCAATAAGGTGAATATTTCTGAAGTAACAGCGATGCCAATTGGTGATGCAACTACCTTTTTTGAAAATCTAGTGTTGAGCGAAAAAGAGCAAAGTATTGCTCGCTTGATTTTGAAAGAAATCGGCAGTCGTTTAGGATTCCTAGTGAATGTAGGATTAGAGTATTTGACGATGGCACGTGCAGCAGGAACATTATCTGGTGGTGAAGCACAGCGTATTCGTCTAGCGACGCAGATCGGTTCCAGTCTGACCGGTGTACTTTATATTCTGGATGAGCCAAGTATTGGTCTACATCAACGGGATAATGATCGCTTAATTCACACATTAGAGCATATGCGTGATCTAGGAAATACGTTAATTGTGGTTGAGCATGATGAAGACACCATGATGGCGGCAGATCATATTATTGATATTGGACCAGGTGCAGGGATTCATGGAGGTCATGTGATTGCAGAAGGAACACCTGCTGAGATTATGGCACATCCTGATTCGCTGACCGGTCAATATTTAAGTGGTCGCAAATTTATTCCTGTACCTGCTAAGCGCCGCGAAGCAAGCGATCGTTGGTTAGAGATTCGCGGAGCCAAAGAAAATAATCTTAAAAATGTAAATGTTAAATTTCCAATTGGATTATTTACAGCTGTTACAGGGGTATCCGGTTCTGGTAAATCAACATTAGTAAATGAAATTCTATACAAAACACTAGCTCGCGATCTTAACAAAGCTAGAGTTCGTCCGGGTGAATATCGTGAAATTCGTGGATTAGAGCATGTGGATAAAGTAGTAGATATCGATCAATCTCCTATCGGTCGTACACCACGTTCCAATCCAGCAACGTATACAGGCGTATTTGATGATATTCGTGATCTGTTCGCTCAGACCAATGAAGCCAAAGTACGTGGTTACAAAAAAGGTCGCTTTAGCTTTAACGTTAAAGGTGGACGCTGTGAAGCTTGTCGTGGAGACGGTATTATCAAAATCGAAATGCACTTTTTACCAGACGTGTATGTTCCTTGCGAAATTTGTAAAGGCAAACGTTATAACCGTGAGACACTTGAAGTGAAATACAAAAACAAAAGTATCTCGGATGTGCTTGAAATGACCGTAGAAGACGGCGTAGACTTTTTCCAAAACATCCCGCGTATTCAGCGTAAAATGCAGACGTTGTTTGATGTAGGTCTAGGTTATGTGAAGCTAGGTCAACCGGCAACTACATTATCCGGTGGTGAAGCACAACGTGTGAAATTGGCTTCTGAACTTCATCGTCGTAGCACAGGTAAAACGATCTATATTTTAGATGAGCCAACAACAGGACTACATGTAGACGATATTGATCGTCTATTAACCGTACTTCATCGTCTGGTCGATTCCGGTGATTCCGTACTGGTGATTGAGCATAATCTGGATGTAATCAAAACAGCAGATTACTTGATCGATCTTGGTCCAGAAGGTGGTAGTGGCGGCGGTACGATTCTGGCATCAGGTAGTCCGGAACAACTGGTGAAGGTGAAGAATTCGTATACAGGTCATTATCTCAAACCTATTTTGGAACGAGATACACAGCGTAGTCGTGAGTTAGAGAGCAGTCAGGTGTAACATTAGCAGTAGCAATAATAGCCAGTACATGTTGAATAGTTCGATGTATTCAGATGTACTGGCTTGTTTTTTGCCTAAATATCCTTATATTTACCAATGAATATGCAAAGATAGTTCTTCATGGCAATTGTGTCATACCTGTGCATATGCTACATTGGAATCAGACTATTTTTCCTACAAAATGACAATTTTACAGGAACGTATACGCAACTATAGAAAGGCTGGATGAATTTGAAATTATCCCGATCCAAATTACCTGCACTTGTATTATTAACTTCTGTGTTGATGTTACCGACACAACAATCGGTATGGGCATCGGATACAAGCGACGCTTCAAGTTATACATATTCCTCTCCAAAGTTTGCAGCTTCTACAACAAGTAATATTTCTAAAATTATTGCTCGTATTTCTCCTTCTGTAGTAGGTATTGTAGGTACCCCTACAGCTGAAGCTATCGCTTCGGAAGGTGGTTCTGAAAGCGAAGAGCCGGGCGGAACAGGCATCGCTTTCGGTTCTGGTGTTATTATTTCATCAGACGGTTGGATTGTAACGAATGCCCATGTGATTGACAGTATGGAACCTGGAGCTAAAGTGATCACATCGGAAGCCAAAGGAAACAGTAAAACGTATCTGGTGAAAGAAATTTACAGCGATACTGTCAGTGATCTAGCTATTATCAAAATCAATGCTACATCGCTAAAAGTTGCATCATTTGTATCCAGTAAAGAGCAACCGGTAGTCGGTGAACAAGTAGTGGCTATTGGTACACCGTTATCACTATCCCTACGTAATTCAGCAACATCTGGCATTATTAGCGGTGTGAATCGTGCTGTTGATGCTTCGTACAAATTGCTTCAAACTGATGCAGCGATCAATCCAGGGAACAGTGGCGGCCCATTGGTCAATATGGATGGCAAAGTGATCGGGATTAATACGATGAAATATGAAGCACTGGGCGTAGATAATCTTGGATTTACGATTCCAGCAGATACTGTTCAATACATTATTGGACAGTTATTCAAATACGGCGAAGTTCATCGTGCTTCCTTAGGGTTGGATTTTGAAGAAAGTGAAGATGCACTTAGCGGTATGCCTACTGATGATGCGTTGACAGTAGGGAAAGTGAATTCTAAGATTGCAACCAAAGCAGGCATTAAAAAAGGTGATATTCTATACAGTGTAAATGGAAAAAAAGTACACACTGTTGTTGACCTTAACGAAATTCTCAAATCGTATGTACCAGGGCAAACAGTCAAACTGGTCATGCAATCCAATGGCGATATTATTAATCGTCAAATCAAATTAAGTAAAGAATAATCGGCTGTAAGCCTATCGATGAGGAACATCGCGATAACAGATACAACACTATCAGTCAGAAATCGCTGTTGGAATTTCCAACAAGCTTGTATACAGAAATGAGGAGCTTGAATGAGTAAGTGGTTGCGGATTACCGCTTCAAGTCTACTGGCTATTATGCTTGTGTTGACAACCGTCTATGCAACAACAGGAACAGCATCGGCAGCAGCACTATTGGAATTGAAGATCAAAAAAGGCAGTACATCTGCAACGATCAATGGTCAAAAGCAAAGTATCGTCAAACCTTACGAAAGTAATGGAATCACAATGGTACAATTAGGGCTATTTACACGTGCATTCAAAGCACAGGTGAAGTTGCAAGAAAATGATTCGATCAAGTTGATATACGGCAAGCGTACACTTTCGATGACAATTGGTAGCAAAAAAGCATATTTAAACGGTTCTACATTCACACTTGATGCAGCTCCTGTGATGAAATCAGGTATCTTAATGGTTCCTGTTCGCTCTGTAGCTAAAAGTATCGGTGCGAAGTTCAAAGTAGTATCCGGTCAAATGATTATTACAGCCGCACCGGCAACAACGGATTCGAGTAAAGATAAATCTAGTCATGCTGGTAAAACGAAAGTCGGAAATAGTAAATATCAATGGTCGATCAATTACCCGAGCGATTTAATGTATCTGGGTTCTCAAAGTAGTGAGAGTGCCACATTTATGGATAGTGAAGGTAACTATTATTTACAAATTTCTGTCGATCCAGAAATTGCTTCCGCAGATGAAGCGAATGAAAGTGATCCGCAAGATTTGTTAGACGATTTGGTATTGTATGCGCAAGATGCTGGCGAAATGGTAGTTGATCAAAAAGCCGTTTCTAGCAGTAAAGGCAATTATGCTTATATCATTTCCAAAAATTCAGATGGCATTTTGTCAGAAACACGTATTTATACAGGTAATGGACATACGTATTATGTTTTTTATGCTAATTCGGAAGCTTCCAGTTATAAAGATTTTGCTGATAAAAAGGTTACTTCTTTACTGAATTCGTTCCAAACTTCTTTCAATAGTGGAGATAAAGCAATCGAAGATCTAGCCAGTGAAGCAGACAGTGCAGGTTCAGAAAATACATTAGAAGCTAGTGAGTATGGCGTCTATATGGAACTTCCATCCGATTTCACAGCTAGTGAAGATACAACCGATGCTTCTGCCAAAGACGGTTCGTATGTGTCTGTTAATGTCTATAGTGCACCGTCAGGAAGCACATTAGCCGATTGGTTACAGAAGATTCAAGGCTGGTTTGCCGACAATTTTAACAGCGATGCTTATCGTGATCTGGGTAGCGAGCAAAAAGAAATTGCAGGACAAACAGCAACTGTCAACAAATTAGAATACAACTTTGGAGATGCTTGGACGACTGAATATGAAGTATTATTCCAAAAAAATGGATATCGTTATTATGTAGAATATAGCACTCCATCGGATAAAGCTTCGAAAGATGCAGATTTCAAAGTGATCACAGATTCCTTGGAACTTGATTTCCCTACATTGGAAGAAAACTTTGGTTCGTTACCGATTGACTACTATTCGCAAGATCGTAGCAAAGTAACCACGCACACATCCAAACTTAATCATTACAGTGTACAAGTTCCTCGTCATTGGACAAGTACTGATAATGATTATGAATCGTCTTACGTGTATTTTTCTCATACAGGTGGATCATTCAATATTTCAACCAAAACAACAAGTTCCTTGGAAAAAGCAGTGACCCAATGGAAAGCGACATTTGAGGGTTCTGGAGATAATAATGTATACGGCGTAGAACTATCTGAAGGCACACCAACAACGTTTGCAGGTGTTCCTGCTTATACCTTTACAGCCAATTATCCAGATGCGACTCATCCTTATACAGGAACGTATACGTTATTCACTCAAGGCAAAATCACTTATATTTTAAGTGATGAAGTCAATAACGCCAATAATACACCTGTTCATCAAGCAGAGTTAGCTAAGGTATTAGCTTCTTTTCAATTAACAGCTAATTAAATCGGTCCATAAGAACAGAGCTACCTTTACCGGTAGCTTTTTCTTATGAATAAAGATGAAAAAAGATCATGATTTTCATTGAAAATTCAAGCAATAAGGTAGATAGACGCTCTTCGGTCTGTTACACTGGAATTAGAATAAATTTAAATCATCGTATCTGTTGATATACATGATCGCATGATCAATATTAAAACGTGTTGCCAATGTTATGGCAATCTAGGAGGATATAAACTTTACATGAGTGATACAGGGTTACGAAGAGAAGACGTGGAGCTTTTAGCACCTGCGGGTGACTGGGACTGCATGCGGGCGGCGGTAGCCAATGGGGCAGACGCAGTCTTTTTTGGCGTGGAGAAGTTCAATGCACGAGCACGTGCGAACAATTTCCGTATGGATGAATTGCCTGAGATTATGTCGTTTTTGCATAGCTATGGAGTCAAAGGGTTTTTAACCTTTAATATACTGGTATTTGAAAATGAATTATCCGATGCTCGTGAATTGATTGATGCTTGTGTTGTGGCAGGTGTAGATGCAGTTATCGTACAGGATTTGGGATTGGTTAAAATGATTCGTGAGATTTCACCAGACTTCCCGATTCATGGTTCGACACAGATGACAATTACATCACCAGAAGCAGTTGAATTTACGAAGCCATTTGATATTGAGCGTGTAGTACTTGGACGTGAAAATAACCTTAAACAAATCAAAAAAATCGGTGAGCAAGCACGTTTGCCAATGGAAGTATTTGTTCATGGCGCACTATGTGTATCGTATTCCGGTCAATGTCTAACTTCTGAAATGTGGGGTGGACGTTCTGCGAACCGCGGAGAATGTGCACAAGCTTGTCGTTTGCCATATGATCTAATGGTGGATGGAACGCAGAAGATTATGGGAGACGTAACGTATTTGCTTTCTCCTAAAGATTTGGCGGCTATCGATATTATGCCTGAATTAATCGAAGCAGGAGTGACTTCTTTCAAAATTGAAGGTCGTCTCAAAACGCCTGAATATGTAGCCAACGTTGTGAGCAAATACCGTAAAGCGATCGATCGTTATTTTGAAGGAGATCGTGATTCGATTACACGTGAAGATATTCGTGAATTAGAACAAAGCTTTTCTCGTGGATTCACGCATGGTTTCTTAGATGGAACGAATAACAAAAAATTGGTAGACGGTACATTTCCAAAAAGTCGTGGTGTCTATATGGGTCGCGTCGAGCAAGTATTACGCGATGGCGTAGTCTGCCGCTTAGAAGCTCCGCTTAAACGTGGAGACGGGATTGTATTTGATGCAGGAGATCCTACGCAAAAAGAGCAAGGCGGACGTGTCTATGATCTACGTCGTAAAGGCGTGAAGATCGAAGGCGAAGCTGATGAGACATGGATGGTTGATATTGTTCCAGGTCGTAACGATGTGAATCTACATCGTGTACATGTCGGTGATAAAGTATGGAAAACCAATGATCCTGCGCTCGACAAACGGATGAGACAAAGCTTTGATACCGAGAAGCCTTATCGTGTATTCCCTGTTCATGTCAAAGCTGTAGGGCATGTAGGACAGCCTTTAGTCACATGGTGGACAGATGTACAAAAAGGTGTCACTGTACGTGTCGATTCTGAAATGGAATTAGAGATTGCTGCTAAGCGTCCAATGACTTCTGAATTACTGGAAGAACAATTTGGCCGTCTGGGAGGCACTGTTTTCCAATTGGATCAATTAGAAGTGCAATTGCATGGTGATATTATTATCCCGATGCGTGAATTAAATAATATTCGTCGTCAAGCAGTAGAACAGCTTGCTGGAGAGCGTCCGAAGCCACCTGTGTATATTCAACGTGATATTGAAGTGTATGGTGATTCTGTAGCAGCCTCTGCGCCTGTTCAAGGAACAGCAGCAACATTGACAGCATTGTGCCGTAGCGTAGAGCAAGTGGAAGCAGCACTACAAGCTGGAATCGAAATGATCTATGCTGACTTTGAATTTATTAAGCAATTTCCTGCTGCTGTTGCCGCTGTACGTGCAGCCGGTAAAAAAATCGCTTTAGCGACACCACGTATTCATATGCCTGGTGAAAATGGTTACCATGCCAATATTCTACGTCTCCAACCGGATGCAGTACTGGTACGTAATACAGGAGCATTGTATTATTACTTGAGTCGTCGTCAGACACATCCAGAAGAAAATCATCCAGAATTAATCGGGGATTTCTCTTTGAATGTAGCAAATCACAAAACAGTAGATCTATTTTTAGAAGCAGGTGTTGACCGTATCACACCTTCATACGATCTCAATATTCAACAAATGGTTGATTTGCTCAGTCGTACACAGACTTCTCAGTTAGAAGTCGTTATTCATCAGCATATGCCAATGTTCCATACCGAGCATTGTGTATATTGTACTTTCCTTAGCGAAGGCACAGACTATACGAACTGTGGTCGTCCTTGTGAAGAGAAACGCGTTTCGTTGCAAGACCGGATTGGTATGTCTCATCCTGTACGTGTAGATGAAGGATGTCGTAATACCGTTTATAATGCGATCGAACAATCAGGTGCTGAATACCTGAGTGATTTCCTACAATTGGGAGTGCCTAGTTACCGTATTGAGTTCCTTGAAGAAACACCAGAGCAAGTCACAGAAGTGATCGAATTGTATACCAAAGCATTACGTGGTGAGATCAACGGTACCCAAGTATGGCGTACTTTGAAAGCTACTAATCAGCTAGGTGTAACTCGCGGACAATTGGTCAAATAATCAAAAATGTATATAGATATAAGAAAAAGAGAATGCGCTAAGCATTCTCTTTTTTTATGTCCCAGTGGACGATCGTTCACCTACAAATAGACTGATAATTTTGCTGATTTTGCAATCATTATTTTTCCAGAGATATAGCGGATGAAAAGGTTCTCATAATGATTTGTGATCAGCCATGTTGAGTCGTACATATAATTTAAGGGTAATTTGCATAAGCAATGACTTTACTGTCGGTGAAGTCAAATGAAAGAAATGGTCTGATAAATTCAGGCGATTTACACATAATGAAAAGCAAGCCAATCACATAATTATTCAATTATTGTTTAGGAGAGGGGATTCAATGAGTAAAATTATTTTTGTATCCAACCGTTTACCTGTAACTGTAAAAAAAGGTGAAACAGAGATTGAATATAGTATAAGTATAGGTGGACTGGCTACCGGTCTGAAAAGCTACCACGAACAATCCGATAGTCTATGGGCAGGATGGCCTGGAGTAGCACAAGACGATCTTAATGAAGAAGAAACACAAACGATTAATAGTGAATTGCAAGAATCATATAACTGTTTACCGATCTTTTTGTCGGAACAAGAGATTGAGCAATATTACCATGGATTCTGTAATGAAACGATCTGGCCGTTGTTCCATTATTTTAATGACAAAGCAGAGTACAATACAGAGACATGGGATGCTTACAAAAACGTCAATCAGAAGTTTTTTGATGCGTTAGAGCCTGTGATCGAACCAAATGATACGATCTGGATTCATGATTATCAATTAATGTTACTTCCACAGATGATCAGAGAAAAATATCCCGATACTCGGATTGGGTTTTTTCTGCATATTCCATTCCCTTCCTTCGAAATCTATCGTCTGTTAATCTGGCGCGAAGAGATCTTGCAAGGATTATTGGGAGCTAATCTGATCGGATTCCATACTTATGATTATGTACGCCACTTTTTAAGTAGTGTACGTCGTATTTTAGGTAAAGAACATAACTTATACAAAATCAACGGAGAAACACATACTGTGCAAGTGGATGCTTTCCCGATGGGTATTGATTACGACTACTTTGCAGCACCGAATCAATCTCAGAATTTGTCCTCAGAAGCACAAGAATTTATTGAAAGTACGAAAAGTGTACAAAATATCATCTCGGTCGATCGCTTAGATTACACCAAAGGGATTCCAGACCGTATTAAAGCGTTCAAGCAATTTCTGGCGCAATACCCGGAATATCATGAGAAAGTACGCTTAAACCTCATCGTAGCGCCTTCTCGTGTCGGTGTAGAAGCATATGATTCGCTAAAACGTGAAATCGAAGAACTCGTTAGTGAAGTGAATGGTAAATTCGGTACACTGAGCTGGATGCCAGTCTGGTTCTTTTTCCGTACATTTACGCAAGACGATCTTATCGCTTTCTACCGCAATAGTGATGTGCTCTTAGTAACTCCACTACGCGATGGTATGAACCTTGTTGCTAAAGAATATATCGCTTCGCGTACTGATTACAAAGGTATGATTGTTCTAAGTGAAACAGCAGGAGCAGCGAGTGAGTTGGGCGAAGGTGTTATCGTGAATCCGAACGATTACGGCGAAATTGCCGCAGGTATCAAAACAGCACTTGATATGCCAGATCATGAAAAAATCGAACGTAACAAAATGCTACATGTTCGTCTTTCCCGTTATAATGTGAAATTCTGGGCAGATGAATTCTTGGTAGCTCTTAAAAATACAACTGAAGAGCAGACGCCTACTCGTCCACTTCTGAATCTCAAATCTGGATATTCAGATATGGAAAAAGTGTATAGCGATTCAGAGAAACGATTACTGTTCTTAGATTATGACGGTACATTGGTAGGATTTAAGCCTACGCCAGAACAAGCGAAGCCAGACGAAGAGCTGAAGCAGTTGCTTGCTGATCTATGCAAAGACCCTCGTAATACAGTCGTTATTATTACAGGACGAGATCGCTTTGTAATGGAAAAATGGCTAGGTGATCTAGATCTTCATATTATCGCTTCTCATGGTCTGTGGTTCCGTAAGCCAGGAGCAGACGAAGAGTGGATGATGACTGTCAATGTAGACAACGATTGGAAAGATACGATCCGTCATATTTTAGAGAAGTATACAGATCGTACGCCAGGATCGTTAATTGAAGAAAAAGAATACTCGTTAGCATGGCATTACAGACAATGCGAACCTGATATGATCGGACTCAAACGTGACGAGCTTAAAGAAGCGTTGTTGTCGATAACCAATTCGATGAGTATCGGTGTACTAGAAGGTAATAAAGTGCTAGAAGTGAAAGATAACCGTATTAACAAAGGACATGGAGCGCATTTGTTGCTTCGTGATCAAGAATATGACTTTATTTTGGGTGTAGGCGATGATACAACAGATGAAGATTTGTTCTCAGCGCTTCCAAAAGATTCATATTCCGTCAAAATCGGAACAGGCAATACGCATGCTAATTACCGTTTGAAATCGGTAAAAGATATGCGCTTATTGCTCAAACGATTAGTTACACAAAACAAACAAGAAGTATAATATATAATCTATAGATGCAATCAAGCATAGAAAAAGGAGTTTGAACCATGAAAATTCGTAAAGCCATTATCCCAGCAGCAGGATTAGGAACACGTTTCTTACCTGCGACTAAAGCGATGCCGAAAGAAATGTTACCGATTGTAGATAAACCAACGATTCAATATATTATCGAAGAAGCGGTAGCTTCCGGAATCGAAGATATTATTATCGTTACAGGTAAAGGCAAACGCGCGATCGAAGATCATTTCGATTACTCGTTTGAATTGGAACAGAATTTGGAAGAAAAAGAAAAATGGAAACTTCTAGATGCTGTACGTGAATCTTCTGAAATGGCAGATATTCATTACATTCGTCAGAAAGAACCGAAAGGACTAGGACATGCGATCTGGTGTGCTCGTAAGTTTATCGGAGATGAGCCATTTGCAGTGCTTCTAGGCGATGATATTGTCGAATCCGATGTTCCTTGTCTGAAGCAGATGATGGATGTGTATGAGAAGCATGAGTCTTCTGTAGTCGGTGTGAAAGAAGTGCCATGGGAACATGTATCTCGTTACGGATTGGTAGATGCTGATCCTACGACAGAATCGGATCGTCTATACAAAACCAAAGGTCTAGTAGAGAAACCACCACGCGAAGAAGCACCTTCAAACTTGGCGATCATGGGTCGTTACATTTTGACTCCTGAAATCTTCGATATTTTAGGTAATCAAGATGCTGGCGCAGGTGGCGAAATTCAATTAACCGATGCTATTTCAAAATTAGGCGAAAAACAAGAAATCTTAGCTTATCAGTTTGAAGGATTACGTCATGATGTTGGTGAGAAAAGTGGATTTGTTCAAACAACTATCCATTATGCATTACAGCATCCTGAATTACGTGAATCCACATTAGAATATTTGCGCGAAGTTATGGCAAAAGAAGAAAATAAATAAAAAGAAAAAAGGCGTTCTCTCATTAGGAGAATGCCTTTTTTTGTATTAAGACTTAATTAAATACTCATAATTTTTGACCAGTGTAATTGAAGATAGTATACAGACCTAAAATAGCTATATTATTAGCTAATGACTAATATCAATTTGCTTGCTATGAGATAATCTGTAAGTTTGAATAAGACTAACATTTCGTGTTTTTAATTGCAGATACTAATACTCAGACTTAATATACACATAACATGTTTACTTAAAATATATAAGATTAATAGCCAACAAAGCTCAAATATTTTATTATTGAATTTTGTGAGGGTATATCTCAATATATGTTTAAAGTACTTTATATTATAATTGATTATAGTATAATTGATACGAGCATGAAATGGGATTTTATAAAGAAACGCTTTTAACATTAAAAAATTATTTCTATAATCAATAGGGTTAGCTACAATATCATATGATGTTATTAGATATATAGCCAAAAGAGAGTTTCTCTTGTAATAAAATAGCTATTGGATATCTTCAATAGTAGAATTGGTTTATGATACGAGAAAAGTATATTGTCAAAAAATGGTATGCTTAGTATCGGAATATTGCATGCAACTTAAATTTTATGGGATTACTGATTAAGGAGAACACAACAAATTTGTAAGAAGAACATATCAAGAAATATATAGCAGTGAGTAATGATGTTCTTTTGTTAAAGTATTTTAATGAAAAAAGGAGAATATAATGGAATTTAATAAAGTGAATAAAATGAGCAAAAAGCAGGGTGCTCTATTATTAGTAGTGTTCATTTTTCTTGCATTTCTATATACACAAGGGTACAACAAAGGAACTTTTACATCAAAGATATATATGCAGAATCAAATGCAGCAAGTTCAGTTACCCGGAGGAATCACATCAGATAGATCCATTGAGCAAGAAATTACTATTCCTGAAAACTACAGTGGTAGTTTTATTGATCTCAATATCTTCTTTGCTACATATCAAAGAGTTAATCATTCTGAATTACTTATCTCTCTTACTCAAAATAATATAAGCGAATTAATACATCTGGATGCTGTCCCTCTTAAAGATAATTCATATGCTGAAGTAAGGTTTAAAAATAGCGGGTTCAAGTCAGGTCCAGCTACTTTGAGAATCACTTCCAATACTACTGATACAGCAAAAACATTAACAGTAGCGTTGACAAAAGATATTTCACAAGGCGAAGCATCTGTTGATGGAACTCGTCAAAATGGTTATGGATTGCTACATCAAGAAATTTATCCTGTGAAAAATCTTAATGGTGTGTATTTTATTTTATTTCTACTTTTCTTTTTCTTTAGTGTATTGAAGATATTAGATATTCAATACCGAAGAATAAATTACTATATTTGTATGAGCGTAATTGGAACTGTCACAATGATTATGTACTTTTTCCCTTCTGCATCTGTTGCGGCTGAAAATTATGCTGAAGCAGCTACTAATTATTTTATGGCAGCTTATGAAAAGGGATGGATTGAAAGCTTAAAACAATTAGATGCTGGATATTTACCATTATTACCTCGGATCATATCATTGATTTTAGTGAAGATACTTCATGTTGGTACTAGTTTTGCTATTATTACGCAGTGGATCGCTATCATTTTATTAGCATTATTTACATCTTTATTTAACCTTAAAACGTTTCGTCAATTGATTCCTTCTGATTTTATTCGTTTTATAGTCGGTTTTGTAATTGGAACCGGATTATTTCACGATTATGAATTATTCATGTTTATTAATTTTTCATATCTAGCTTTAGTTCCATGTCTACTGGTCATGTTTTTTAATCTAGAAAATGTGGAAAAATGGAAAATTTTCTTATTAGGGATAGTTGGATTTTTACTAGTCTCCTCCAAAGCATATTTCATTACATTTTTTCCTTTTTACGGCCTTTTGTTTTTGTATTATTTCTTTAAAAAGAAATATAAATCTGCGATTTTTTATGGTGTAGCAACTATTTCAATGTGTATACAAATTATTGTTGTTATTTCTAATCGCTCAACATGGACCACACAATCTGTAGGTGAGAATGTTGACACTAGCTTATCTCATATGATTTTCCAGCTTATTTCCCTATACATTCACAATGTCTACTGGTACTTTTTCGAAGTATCTAATTCTATGACAAGTGGTTTTGGAAAATTCATGGTTATGGGGTTTTTAGTACTAATTTCTTTGGCAATAATTTACTTTGTACGAAAAAATGGCAATAAAAAGATTTTTGTTTTTATTCTAGTGACTCAGTTATTAGCAATTATGGCATTAACCTTATCTTTAACTGTTCCTTATGTAAAAGAAATGAGTGTATGGTCACCTGGGTTTGAAATTCCTTATAATCGACATTTTATATTTAGTAATGTTCTTATTTTTCTAGGGGTATTAGTTGCTTTTATCCATACTTTTAAATCAAGAAAAGTTCAGTTTGTTATGGCAAGTATTTTCTTGGCTATTTATATTCTAAATGGTTATAAAGGTACAGATTTTTATCCCTATGAGAATATGTCCTACTCTCAATGGCAAGAGAATTTTAGTGCTTTTGAACAAGGTGGATGTGTACCAGTCAATCCGAATCCTTGGATGATCTGCAAAGAAGGAACAAAATATTTTGCTCCTGTTGCTGTAGTCGATGAAGATCCTGTACTTAGTGTAGATGTAGCAGAGTCTAATCCAGAAAGTCTGAATTGGAAAGAAACGGGCTTAGTATTAGACAAAACAAATCCTTGGAATCAAAAACTTAAAGTCGTTTTGTATAACCAAAATTTCGAAAAAATTGGAGAATCTGTAGAAACATCTAATCCAACGTATCGGTATGGCTATTTTAAATTTGATAAAGAATTAAATGTATCTCGTGTAGAGTTTTATACAGAGCGAGGTCAGCCAGTTTCATTAACGAATCCAATCTTGACGTTTTTTGGAACTCCATAAAAGATGAACAAATGAGGTCAAAAAGTGATAAAAACAAAAATTAAATTTTGGTTCCTAACAATTTTAGTGATCAAAATAATAGCGATGATGCTATTCTCGTCTGGATATCAAGATGATTTATTTAAGCCTTTTATTCAATATTTTGTAACACATTGGAGTAACCCTTGGAATTATTTTTATAATATTCATTATTTTAATAATCCTTTTCCGTACCCACCATTGATGCTGTATGTTTTATCATTAAGCTATTTTCCAGCAGCACAAATATCACTACCCTTGTTTGTTGATAACTTTTTGATTAAGCTTCCGAGTTTATTGTCAGATGTGCTTATCTACTGGTTGTTAGTTAGGTTATATCCATTTAGCAAATTAAAAGTACTCATTTATTATTTTGCCTCACCTATTATTTTTTATGCTTTTTATATTCATTCGCAACTGGATTTATTACCAACAGCTGTTTTATTTTTAGCTTTCTATTTTTTAGTAAAAGATCGTTGGAAATTATCTGCATTTATATTTGGGCTTGCTATTGCGATTAAATTTCATGTTATTGCTGCTCTTCCTTTAATACTCATTTATTTATTTAAAGCTAGAAATAAAAAAAGTTACCCTTTTTATTATTTAGGAATCGTGATTTGTATGTATCTAATCATTTGTTTACCTTTTTTAAATTCAACAGCATTTCAATCCTATGTGCTGCTTAATCAAGAACAGAATCAAGTTTTCTATGTATTCTTTTCATTTGGTGGCTTGAAGTTGTATCTTGCTCCTTTAGCTGTTTTTGCGATTTATTTAAGGTTCATAGCATATAGTAAAATTAATCATCAACTTCTTTTTAGCTTTGCCGGACTTTTATTTTCTATTTTCATTTTAGTTGTTCCACCTATGCCTGCTTGGTATATTTGGATTATTCCTTATATTTGTATTTATTTTATCAATCGTAAAGAGTCAAATGATCGTAGTACTTCTTTATTGAACTTGATTTTATCAGTTACTTATCTTGTCTATTTTGTATTTTTTCATAAGACTTCACTAGGTGATATTTCTTTTTTAGGTCAACCCGTAAACCTGAAATTAGGAATTGAACATTTTGCTAATTTAAGTTTTACACTTTTAGAAGGTAGTTTATTAGCGATTGTTTATTTTTCTTATCGTTATGGCTTAAAAAATAATGCTATTTATAAATTGAAAAATGTCCCTCTTTTGATCGGAATCGGTGGAGATAGCGGTTCTGGTAAGAGTACTTTGTTAGATGATATTTATAGACTACTTCATGAAAAAGAAATACTGTTAATAGAAGGTGATGGAGATCACAAGTGGGAACGTGGACATGAAAATTGGAAACAAGTGACTCATTTAAATCCTAAAGCTAATTTCTTGCACCGCCAATCTGAGGACATCTTAGCCTTAAAACGTGGAGAGTCTATAGAACGCGTAGAATATGATCACAAAACAGGTGGATTTACAAGTCCGCGTAAAGTTAAATCTAAAGATTATGTAATTGTAAGTGGATTACATCCATTTTATTTGCCTAAAATGCGTAGAGCCTTAGATTTAAAAATCTATCTAGAAACAGAAGAAAATCTGCGTAGGCATTGGAAAGTACTCAGAGATACCAAAAATAGAGGTTACTCTAAAGAGAAAGTTCTTGAGCAGATCGAAGATCGAATGTCTGATGCTCAAAAACATATTTGGCCACAGCGTCAGTTTGCCGATCTCGTTGTTTGTTATTTTTCTGATGAAGATATTGATATTGGAAATATAGAATGTGATCCGAAGTTGAAATTAAAATTGACTGTAGATTCTAACTTGAATCTTGAAGATTTGTTAGACGAATTATCAGAACAAAATATTGAATTAGAACACGATTATTCAGAAGATTTGAGAACTCAATATATTATTATAGATCAATACCAAACCAACATTAATTTCAAAATGATTGCTGATAAAATTATTCAAAATAGAGAAGAAATTATTTTTGATGATTCTATTTGGTACTCTGATTATAGAGGTATTGTACAATTGCTCATATTATTAATGATTAGTGAAAAGTTAAAGGAGGAGCGTCCCTATTGAAAAAATTTAAAGGTATAATATTAGATCTTGATGATACGTTATATGACTATAAATCTGTTAATAAAATAGCGTTATCTTATACGTTTGAACAGATCAGTAAACGAACGGGTATTACTTTTACAGAAGTAGAACACCATTTTTTTGCTGCTCGTAGTCAAATTAATACAGAATTAGATCGTACAGCATCTTCTCATAACCGATTATTATATTTTCAACGTATGTATGAAATGATGAAGTTGAATCCTGTTCATCATGCTTTAGAAACTTATGATCATTATTGGAATACGTTATTAGAACATATCCATATAAATGAGTCTGTATACGAATTCTTAGATTCTATAAAAGATAAAAAAATATGTATTTTGACTGATTTAACGGCTCATATTCAACATCGTAAAATCAAAAAACTTGGCTTAGAGTCCTATATAGACTACCTAGTGACTAGCGAAGAAGCAGGACGTGAAAAACCACATCCATACATGTTTTTGCTAGCAGTTCAAAAAATGAGTTTATCATTGTCTGAAGTATGTATGATTGGGGATAGCTATACCAAAGATATATTAGGAGCACAAAGAGTGAATATTGAGGCTTTCTTTTTCAATCCAGAAAATCAAAATGTACAAACATCAACTACAATACATTCATTCTGTAATTTTAATGAATTGATAAATATGGAGATGACAATATGAATGAATTATTAGAATTTGTGAAAATGTCCAAATATGCAGGTGAACGTTTTGATTTGACTCAAGCCGGAGGAGGCAATTCTTCAGTCAAGTTAAACAATGGAAAGATGCTTATCAAAGCATCTGGATATCTGCTATCAGATGTAGAATTAGAAAAAGGATATGCTACTTTAAATCATAGCCAAGTAGTAGAGGCACTGAACAATCCTACATTTGAAACAATTTCGAATAAAAGAGAACGAGAACAATATGCTTCTCAGTTAGTAAATGAGTCTTTAATTAGCACAGAATCAAGACCATCTATCGAAACTTTTTTGCATTCGCTATTATATCGTTTTACTTTGCACACTCATCCTGTGGTTGTAAATATGGTAACTTGTCAAAAGGATTGGGAAGATAGACTAATAGCGTTATTTGGGGATCAAGCATTATATGTTCAATACGAGACACCTGGAATCGAACTTGCTATAGCAATGAATGAAAAGCTAAAAGCATATCGCACAACTCATACAGAAGATCCTCAAATTGTATTTTTACAAAATCACGGAGTAATTATTAGCGCTTCTACAGCTGAAGAAGTGTATACATTGAATGAGAAAGTATTATCTATTTTAGAAAAAAGTGAAAATGTTGATTTCTCGCGTTATAGATACACCAATCAAATATCTTCTTTAATCAATCAACACAATAATACACAATATATCGCTTATTTGTCTGAAGATACACAAGTGAATCAATTAGCTACTCATCAGAAATATTTGGAAGTTACTCCATTTTGTCCGGATGGATATGTATTTTGCGGTGCAAAAGTCCTTGTGTTACCTAAATTAAACTATGAATTTATGAAAAAATATATAGATTCCTATCATGATGTTCCTAAAGTGATTGTATACCAATCTATGGTTTTTTTGATCGCAGTTAATGTTAAAAAAGCAAAAGAGATGGAAGAAGTATTTAAATTTCATTTAATGACAATTCATTTTGCTAAAAAAGAAATTAACACATTACCAACTGATGAAATTAAATATCTGGGAAATTGGGAAGCCGAAAAATATAGACAAAAATTATAGAAGCAGGTGTATAAAATGCAAATTGTCATCCCTATGTCTGGAATCGGTAAACGTTTTATTGATGCGGGTTATAAAGATCCTAAACCATTAATTGAAATTGATGGTATACCTATTATTGAACATGTAGTTAACATGTACCCTGGCGAATCTAATTTTATTTTTATTTGTAACTCAGATCATTTAGCGAATACACATATGAGAGCAGTACTGGAACGTATTGCTCCTACAGGTCAAATTATTGAGGTTGCTCCACACAAGAAAGGACCTGTGTATGCAGTAACTCAAATATTTGATCTATTAGATCAAGAGCAAGAAGTCATTGTGAATTATTGTGATTTTAGTGTGTATTGGGATTATAAAGATTTCTTAAAACATACACGAGATCGAAATGCTGATGGTGCTATCCCTGCTTATAAAGGATTTCATCCTCATATGCTTGGAACAACAAATTATGCTTTTATGCGTGACGATAATCAGTGGATGCTTGAAATTAAAGAAAAAGAACCTTTTACAGATAACCGAATGGAAGAGTACGCTTCAACAGGTACTTATTATTTTAAAAAAGGCTCTTATGTTAAAAAATATTTTCAACAACTTATTGATGAAGATATCAATTTAAACGGAGAGTATTATATCAGTTTAGTATACAATCTTTTAATTCGTGATGAGCTAAAAGTATCAATCTATAGTATTCAACATATGTTGCAATGGGGTACTCCACAAGACGTACAAGAATACAATACATGGTCTAGTTATTTTAGTCAGGTTACTCAACACAAGGCTGAATATCAATCTCAGTCTAAATCGACTCTTCTAATGCCTTTAGCAGGCGTAGGTAGCCGATATGTCAAAGAAGGTTATAAAGATCCTAAACCATTAATTAGCGTTTCAGGCAAGCCAATGATCATTCAAGCTTCAGGTAGTTTACCACAAGCCGAAAATCAAGTTTTTTTATGTCAAAAAGAACATTTAGCAAAATATCCTTTAGCAGAAGAAATTCAAAACGTATATCCTGATGCAAAAATCGTAACAGTTGAATCATTAACTGAAGGACAAGCTTCTACTTGCGAACTAGGATTAGAGTATATAAATGCTGAAGATTCCTTATTAATTGGTGCATGTGATAATGGAATGCTTTGGAACTCGGAAAAATTTCAGCAACTTGCTAATGACCCGGATGTAGATGCAATTGTATTCAGTTTTCGTCATCACGTTTCCAGTGAACGTAATCCACAAATGTATGGTTGGGTTGATATAGATGAACAACAGACCATCAAAAATGTTTCTGTTAAAAAGCCGATTAGTAATGACCCTTTTAATGATCATGCAGTAGTAGGTAGCTTTTATTTCAAGCATGCGCGCATTTTTAAAGAAGCATTAGATCAATTGTATGCCAAAGATATTCGCATTAATAATGAATTTTATGTAGACAGTCTGGTTAATGAAGTAATTGACCTTGGGTATACAGCCAAAGTATTTGAATTAGATCAATATGTAGGTTGGGGAACACCGAATGATTTGAGAACTTATGAATATTGGCAAAGTTTTTTCCACAAATGGGCTTGGCATCCTTATACATTAGATCAGGAAACGATCATAGAGCCTTCTGCTATACCTGAATTGAAAAAGCAATACACTACTTTCGATCAGGAAAATCGTTAATTATGTTAAAAAAGCAACTTTTACGCTTCCTGATTACTGGATGCTCGGCAGTAATAACAGATAGTATTGTATATTATCTGTTATTAAACATTCTCTCTACTTCTATTTCTAAAGGAATATCTTTTTTATGTGGTGCAGGAATTGCATTTATATTAAATAAATTATGGACATTTGAGGCGACTAAAAATACAGCATCTCATGTATGGAAGTTTAGTATACTATATTTGTCTACACTAGCTATTAATATATTGATGAATAAATTGACTTTGATTATTTTTCCTTCTAATTATATTTTAGCTTTTTTAGTAGCTACGGGAACAAGTATGGTATTAAATTTTATTGGTCAGAAATGGTGGGTGTTCAGGAGTGATAAAATTATCGGTGATCGTTCCATGTTACAATGAATCGAAAAATATACCTTTGATTTTAGAAAAATTTGATAGTGTCATTAAACGAAAAGACATTGAAGTTATATTGGTGAATAATGGTTCCAATGATGGTAGTCAGGAATTAATGGAGAGCCTAATTATCAACTATCCATTTGCTCGAATTGTACATGTCAAAGTTAATGAAGGCTACGGATTTGGGATTCTATCAGGGCTTCGTGAAGCCAAAGGAGATTACTTGGGTTGGACCCATGCTGATATGCAGACAGACCCTTATGACGTGATCAAAGCTTTAGATATAATTGAAGAACAAGGGAATCTTACTCAAATTTACGTTAAAGGTGAACGTAAAAACCGCCCATTATTTGATCAATTATTTACTACAGGAATGAGCATTTTTGAGACATTTTATCTGAAAGAAAAATTATATGATATTAATGCACAACCTAATATTTTTCATGTCTCATTTTTTAAATCGTGGACTGCTCCGCCTCATGATTTCTCATTAGATTTATATACTTTGTATATGGCGCGTCAGCAAAAGATAGATATCATTCGTTTTAATGTTATTTTTCCAGAAAGGTTACATGGCGAATCAAGCTGGAATACTGGCTTAAGTGCCAAATATAAATTTATTAAACGGACTTTAAGTTTTAGTAAAAAACTAAAAAAGGAGTTGAAAAATGTATATCGCCCATCGCATTAATACAGTTGCTGAACTACAGATGATTCCTTTAGAATATGGTGCTGAAATTGATATTCGTGATTTAGGTGACCGTTTAGTATTACAACATGACCCTTATGTAGATGGAGAAGATTTAGAATATTTTCTTCAACATTATCGACATGGTACTTTGATTCTTAATGTAAAGAGTGAACGAATAGAGCACAAAGTAATAGAACTGATACAAAAATATAATATACAAGATTACTTTTTTTTAGACAGTACTTTTCCAATGATTTTTTTGTTAAGTAATCAAGATGAAAAGAAAATAGCTCTCCGCTTTTCTGAGTATGAAGGGATAGACACTATAAAATCTATGATAGGTAAAGTTGACTGGGTATGGGTAGATTGTTTTACACAGCTACCTATAAATCAGGAGAATTATGCCTTACTTCGTGAATGGGGATTTAAACTTTGTTTGGTATCTCCAGAGCTTCAAGGTCGTGATCAAGATATTGAAGAGTATAAGCAATATTTAGAGGGTCAAGGTATTGTTTTCGATAAAATTTGTACTAAATCATATAATATTAAGCGCTGGCAGAAATAAGAATTTATTTATATCAAAAAACCGTTATTCTCTATTATGAGAATAACGGTTTTTTGATTATTTAGTATTGTAATTAGTACTTACAATAGTAGCGATTTGTTCTTTTTCTTTGGCATCAATAGCAATCAATTTATCATAGATAGCTTGATCATTTTGATTTTCTTTTTTCAATGCAGCTAGATAATAACGGGCAACTTCACGATTAGTCTCATCGTTTAGATCATCTGCAAGCGATGATTTGAATGTGGCTGCCGCTTCTGTTGTCTTACCTTGCATCAATTGAATTTTTCCAATATTCAGAGCGACTGTAGGTGTGACTGCAAAAGCGCGACCTTGTAACTGACCTGTAGGCAATGTTTTGAGATATTCTACACCGTCTTGCACTTCTTTATAAGCGTTGAGACCGGCAGTGAAATACTTCTCTTGAGCGGCTGTATCTTTTTTCTCATAAGCTTGATTACCCAGTGCATAAGCTTGAGTGATAACACCTTCATACCACTCAATATCCCATTTGTATTTCGGAATACTGTTTACAAGTAGATCAAAGGCTACATCAGATTTGCCACCCAATTGGTAAGCTGTTACTAATTGTTTCACAATATTTTTATTAAATGGTTCTTTTTCCTGTGCTTTATTGAGAAGAGCAATATCTTCGTTGTAATATTGTTCATCTTTAGTCTGTTGAAATACTTGAGTCAATAAGGAACCCATAAATACAACGGCATCAGGGAAAGTACTACGTATAGCCAAAGCTTTATCAAGTGGAGCACGAATACCTTCATAACTTGGGCTTGCTACTTGAGATGCTTTCTGTGCATCCATTACGTCTCCAGAAGCGACTGAGAAGCGTAGTGAAGTGAAAGCAACGATAATCGCAACGACACCAATCAAAGATACATAAATACCTCGGATCATTCCAGCAGGAGCTTTCAAGCGCTTCAGTGGTGTTAAATCCATAGCAGAAGCCATACCACCTAGACCTAGAAAGACCAAAATGCTCATATAAGCATAACTTAAGTTAAAATCGAGCAAACTATGCATTAGAATCGATACAACGATAATAAAGTAAATAAAGTGAGATTCTCTACCTTCACGATTAGCTTTGAAATAACCGCGAATATATTTGTAGAAAATAAAGCCAACAAACAAGATAAAGATAATGAAACCAATCACACCAACTTCAACTAAATATTGAATAAAGAAGTTATGCGCCTGACGACTGACATAAGGGTTATTCTGGTACGCTTCATATGAAGCACCCCAAGCCCCACCGCCTGCGCCGAAGAGTGGATAATCACGTAATAATTTCATAGCATCACGATAAAAAGTAAAACGTTCCAATACACTACTTTGTTGGAAGTTAATATTTTCAAAACGCACACGAATATTAGCTGGCAATAGATTACGTAGATTCGTCGCAATCAGTAAAACAAGCATCAGGATACCGAGTAGAGCAGAACCAATTGGAATCCATAGACTTGCACCACGACGTGCTGTCCATTTTTCTACACCATGTTCAAGCTTAGGTGCAATATAACGTCCAACAAGCATAATCAGTACGCCTGCAATTAAAGAAGCAATTAATAGATAAGACCAACCTTTAGCAGCCACAGCACCATCATACTTAGCAATGACTTGTAGACCGATATCTGTTACTGGATTCAAAATCACTGCTGTTGCAATACCTGCGATTACTAGATTAATAAACCACAGTATCTGTTGAGCAGGACGAAGTAATAGAAGTAAAATAAGTAACACGAATGGTAAAACAACTAAACCACCACGAGAAAGAGTTAGAATTAAAGCTAAAATAACAGGAACTAACATAAATCCATGAATAAATTGGTCATACCATTTTTTGAGACGGCTTGCGTTAAACAGACCTGCAAACATAATAGCCATAAGGAAAGCTGCATATGTATTCGCATATTGGAATACAGAAGTTAAACGCCAACCGTTGGAATCTTGCATGATGGCATCGATGTAGACACCGTTACCTACTCCATTAGAGAACCACCATACTAAATGTCCAGCTAGATAACCTTGACCGAACCAACTGATATATCCAAAGAACACAATAAGATAAGCTGAACCCATCAGTGTAATCTGAATAATCTTGTTGGAGACACGATCACGTAACAGATAGATGCCAATTACAAAAATAAATGCATACATCCATTGAATTAGCACCATATTTACGGCATAATGCCAAGAGGCAGCCGAAAACATAGAGATCATATACGAGAGAGGAAGCAAAATGATTAATAGTGCAACCATATCGCGTTGATCATTCAATTGGACCTTTTTGTTGAACTGAATGAGTGCTAGAATCATAAGGATACATACCAACATAATGGCCCAAAAGAGAGGCTTTTCAAAACTGATGCCTAGACCATTAAATAATGCAATTTGAAACGGGGCCCATAATAAAAATAAAATCATACAGATATTAAGGACCCAAAACAGACCACCGCGTTTTTCGTCCTCAGTGGACGCTTTAAAATGTTTGCCGTATACTGGATTAGCCAATGTTTTAAACTCCTTTACTTGAGAGGTACTAGGACATTTTAACATACGATTAGCTATGTTAACAAAACCAATTTAATTTTGTATTTAATATAAGTAATAAGGAGAAATAATATGAAGAAGTATTTAAAAAAATCTATATGGGTAATTTTCTTTTTAATTGTATATAGTATGTTTTTTTTATTGGTTTCCTCTTATCACGCAGATAGTAAAGTTTTGAAAATTAATTTTTCTATTAATATGGATCATTCGGATAAAGTAGAGGTCTTCTATGCTGCTAATGGAGAAGATTGGACTTCTAATCATTCCGCAGATAAATTATACGGAGAAGCAAATAAATGGGAAAGGATGGAGTTTGATTTACCTACAAATACAACAAAAATAAGATTGGATCCTGCTACAAATAAAGGAACTATTAAAATTAAAGATATGACCTTATCACAAACAAAAAGCATTTCGTTAAACCTAAATAGTTTAATTTTCAATAGTAAGCAATCGACTATTAAAACTGATGGAAATCAATTGTTGATAGACTCTACTGGAGGAGATCCTTCAATTGATTTTGAAATGGAGGAATTCAAAAGTTTAATCAATCAGCAATCTAATAGTGATTTAATCATCATCGGAATTTTAAGTATGCTGTGTGCTATAGTATTGACTTATTCTATGCGAAATTTCAGAGAAAACCTTTTATTTTTTAAAGATGTATATGGCGGTAAAGAATTGATATTTAATTTAGCTAAAAATGATTTTAAGACCAAATATGCTGCTTCTTATCTTGGTATAACCTGGGGATTTATTCAACCTCTAATAACAATATTGACATATTGGTTTGTATTTCAAGTGGGACTAAGAAGTGGAGATGTATCAAGCGTGCCATTTATTCTTTGGTTTATTGCTGGTATAATTCCATGGTTCTTTTTCTCGGAATCGGTCTCAAGTGCTACTGGAGTTTTTTCTGAGTATGCATATTTAGTGAAAAAAGTAGTATTTAAAATAGAATTGTTACCTATAGTTAAAATTGTATCAGCATTGTTTGTTCATTTATTTTTCATTCTATTTATTTATATAATCTATTCTATATATGGACATTATCCAGATTTTATGGATATTCAAATTTTATATTATTTATTATGCTCTGTAGTATTAGTTTTTGCAGTGTCTATTTTTACTTCTTCTATCGTATTGTTTTTTAAAGATTTGAATCAAATTATCACTATTATTTTACAAATTGGATTTTGGTTTACTCCAATAGGCTGGCCCGTGACTATGTTATCGAATTTTTGGATTTTAATATTCAAGTTAAATCCAATGTTTTATATCGTTCAAGGATATAGGGATACACTTATTGATGATATTTTATTTTGGCAAAGACCATATAATACTTTATATTTTTGGTTAGTCTGTATTGTGCTAATATTTGTGGGGATTAGAATATTCAAAAAATTAAAGCCGCATTTCTCTGATGTGCTTTAGGAGTGGGAAGATTGAACTCAATTATTGAAGTGAAACAAGTAACTAAAACTTATAAATTGTATGAAAAACCTATTGATCGTCTAAAAGAAGCATTAAGTCCATCTAAAAAAATATATCATAAAGAGTTTAACGCTCTTTATAATATGAATATGAGCATTAAAAAAGGAGATGCTGTTGGGATTCTCGGAAAGAATGGATCTGGAAAGTCTACACTATTGAAAATGATAACCGGTATTTTAACTCCAACCAATGGCGATATTCAGGTTAATGGAAGAATTTCCGCAATTCTTGAGCTTGGAGCAGGTTTTAACCCTGAGTATACAGGTCGAGAAAATATTTATTTGAATGGTTTGATGTCTGGAATTGACAGAGAAAAGATGGAAGAAAAGATTAATGATATTATAGAATTTGCTGATATTGGAGATTTTATCGAACAACCTGTAAAGTTATACTCTAGCGGGATGTTTGCAAGATTAGCATTTGCAGTATCTATAAATGTCGAACCTGATATATTGATCGTAGATGAAGCCTTAGCAGTAGGAGATAGTCGATTCCAAACTAAGTGTATTGATAAGATGAAGGAACTCAAAGAAAAAGGAACAACGATATTATTTGTTTCACATGCTGCAGAACAAGTGAAGCGTTTCTGTAATAAAGCTGTTTGGATAAAAGAAGGACAACTTGAAGCAGAAGGAGAAGCAAGCGAAATTGTCGATCTATATGAAGACTATATGAAAAATAGTTCGAATATATCATATAGTTCAAATAGAAAAGAAGAGCCTATGAACGAAACAGAAAATGTGGTGGAAGATGATTTTGTGATTCCGCAAAATACAGAATTCATGGGTTTCATTAGTAAGGTAACAATTAATAATACTAATTTGAAAACTTTTGATAAAATGGTTGTTGAAATAGAGTATGAAATTTATGATACTGCAATTGAAGGATTACTTTTAGGAGTAGCATTATATACTCCTAGTCGAGATTATATTTTTGGTCCTAATACTTTTCTTGAAAAGGTAAACATACCAAACACATTAGGTAGGCATAAAGTAAACTATATAATACCAGAGATGAGTTTGTTAAGTGGAACATATGTTATAGATGTAGGGCTGTTTAATAATGAAGGTTTAGTATGTTTACATTATAAGGACAGTGTGCATTCGATAAATATCAGAAACAAGTATATTTCAGAAGGTCTTGTATATATTAATCACAGATGGGAAGTGGAAAAATGATCAACATCTTATTTGATCAGTATCAAAGATACAATAATATTAAACTGATTGTTGACCAAATGAGAACTGAGAATCAAGTTTTTAATATATTAGAAGTAGGTGCCAATGAACACAGAAATCTGGAGAATTTCTTACCAGATGACAATATAAAATATCTTGATATTAGTTTGCCTGATCATTTACTAACTGATCCGAATTATATACTCGGAGATGCTACTGATATGACCTTTCAAGATAATTCATTTGATGTTGTAGTAGCCTTAGATGTTTTTGAACATATTCCTGAAAACAGAAGAAAGAACTTTATTGATGAGTTACATCGAGTGAGTAAAGAATTTTTTGTTATTACAGCTCCATTTGCTTCTTCATCAGTTTCTCTTGCTGAGAATGCTGTGAATTCCTTTTACAAAGGTCTATTTAAAAAAGATTTTATTTGGCTACAAGAGCATATTGATAACGGACTGCCAAATTTGAAAAAAACAGAAGAATATTTGAAATCAAAACAAGTTGAATACAAGATATTAAATCACGGTAACTTGAATATTTGGCGCACGATGATGAAAATTCATTTTTCAGCAGCTAAAAATCCTGAATTGGCAAGTTATCGACAAGAAATGGATATTTTTTATAATACTATGCTGTTTCCATTTGATTATACTGAAAATTCTTATCGTAAAATCATAATTGGTTCTAAACAAAAAGATATCAGTTTGATTTCAAATTTAGGTCAGTATCAAAATATGGAACAAAATAAGATTGATGAACTATATGAAAGAGAAAAAGATTTCTACCATATGAGTTTTTTGTTAGCTGACCAGCATCATGCACAGGATGCTAGTAAGCAAAATTTATCTACACTTAAATTATATTTAGATAGTGGTAACGGCTACAATGAGTCAGAAACTATTACGGGTAACATCTCGGAATCTACTTTCTCTACTCAATATAATTTCAATTTATCTGAATTTTCTGCTTTAAAAAGTTTAAGACTAGACCCAACAGAATCATTAGGCGCTTTCAAAATAGATAATATTCGATTCATAAATAAAAAAGGTAACGAGATTCAATACCAACTGTCGGGGAATTTCAATTTTGTTAAAAGTAAAATTTACTTTTTTAAACAAGAGGATCCATTCTTTATTTTTGATTTTGATGAAGATGAAGCGGTAGAATTACTATCTTTCCAATTTGATATGGATTGTGTATCTCTAAATCCTAATTCTTTGTTTACAGAAATCGAAAATGAAACATTAAATCAAGAAATTAAAACACAGCAAATAATCAGCAAATATGAGACAGAGCTGGATGACCTCAAAAGCGAACTTAAGAAAATAGAAAAAGATAATATGAATTTGAATGAAGCAATAGATAAGAAGAAGTCTAGCTTTAATGAGTCTATTGATAAATACAAAGAAACATTACAAAACTTAAATCAAGAACTAGAAATGATATCCAAAGAAAAAAATGAATTAAATATTGAATTATTAAATATTTATAATTCTAAAGCGTGGAAAAGCGTAGTCATTGCAAGAAGATTTGTAGGTAAATAATGTTACATCTAGAGGAATTCAAGGAGGTTTATTTTGATAGTGCAAAGTAAAAATAGTTTTTTATCCAGTATAGCAGGTATATTGGGTATCCAAACAACCGTAAATTTGTCTCCAGTTTCTGATTTACAAAAAATGGAGACAACAGACAGTTGGAGATCAATTGGACTAGACCCTCATTTTTTATTACGAGGAACTTTTTATGAGGGTTGGAATAAAATCAAACTCAGATCTAAGTCGGATAATTATATTCCATTAAAAATATATTGGGATAATGGAGAAGGTTTTTTAGAAACCAATACAAGTATTCTTACGGTAATATCGAACTCGGGTGAAGAACAAGAGCTAATATTTTATATCCCACCTAAAACAAGACAATTAAGATTAGATCCAGGTGAAGCTGAATCAGAATTTGAATTAAGTTCTTTTGAATTTAAAAAAATTACAAAACTGCATCTTACTTTAAAATTTTTGAATAATAAGTTAAAGCAAAATAATCATACTACACATACGGCCTTGAACTTATTTAAAAAAAGTATGCAAGTTTATAAAAGAAATGGTTTAAAAGGAATTTGGGCTAAAATTAAACATGATCATATAAATAATCATAACAACTTTGAAAATTATCAATTGTGGTGTATGAAAAATAATATCTCTTCAAAAGAAAAAGTTAATATCAAACAAAAAATAAACATGTTTAAATACAAACCGAATTTCTCTATTATTGTTCCTGTCTATAATGTTGATGAAATTTGGCTACGTAAATGTATAGATTCTGTAATTAATCAATTATATCCACATTGGGAGCTTTGTATATCGGATGATTGTTCAAATAAGCCGCATATAAAACAAGTTCTTAATGAATATCAACAAAAAGATAATAGAATTAAAGTAGTATTTAGAGATCAAAATGGCCATATATCTGAATCTTCTAATTCGGCAATTCAAATCAGTACAGGCGACTATATTGCTTTACTTGATCATGATGATGAATTAACGATTGATGCTTTGTATGAAGTCGCTGCTGCTTTAAATGCAAACCCGAACTTAGATATGATTTATACAGATGAAGATAAAATTGATATGGATGGAAAAAGACACTCTCCTTTCTTCAAACCAGACTGGTCTCCCGATTTTATCTTATCGCAAATGTATAGTTGTCATTTAGGAGTATATCGTAAAAGTCTTGTTGATCAGGTTGGTGGTTTTCGAAAAGGTTTGGAAGGCAGTCAGGATTTTGATTTGGTTTTGAGATTGACAGAGTTAACTAATAATATCCATCATATACCTAAAATTCTATATCATTGGCGTGCTATACCTGAATCTACGGCTTCTGGATCAAGTGCTAAAAGTTACACACATTATGCGGGAGTCAAAGCTCTGGAAGACGCTTTATCAAGAAGAAACATAAAAGCAAAAGTAAATGAAATTCATAATTATTCTAATATGTATCGAGTACAGTATACTCCTGAATACAATCCACTAGTTACCATCATCATACCTACTAAAGATGGAAGCGAAATACTTGATACCTGTTTACAATCTATTTTCTCAAAAACGTCTTATGATAATTTTGAAATTATTATTATCAATAATCAAAGTAAAGAGATGGAAACATTGGAACTTTTTGAAAAATGGACTCTTGATCATCCTCATAAAATTACTATTTTGGATCTGGATATCCCTTTTAATTATTCGCGTTTGAATAATATTGCTGCTCAACATGCTAAAGGTGAATTGTTATTATTTTTAAATAACGATATAGAGGTTATATCTGAAAACTGGCTTGAAGAAATGGTTGGTTATGCCCTCAGAGACAATACAGCAGCAGTTGGGGCAAAATTGTTGTATCCAGACAATACAGTACAACATTCTGGCGTAATAATGGGTCTAGGCGGAATTGCTGGTCATGCTTTCAGAACATTATCACAAAACGATCCTGGTTATTTCGGAATGTTGCTTGTAAACCGCAATTGCTCAGTTGTGACTGCTGCGTGTCTTATGGTGAAAAAGCAGATTTTTAAAGAGGTAGGCGGATTCGAGGAAAAACTGACTGTTGCGTTTAATGATGTAGATTTATGTCTCAAGTTCCTGTCTAAAGGATATTATAATGTTTGCTTGAATAGTATCGAATTGTATCATTTTGAATCTAAAACTCGGGGTGCAGAAAATACACCAGAAAAGCAGAAAAGATTTGAAGCCGAAATTGAGTATATGGCCCACAATTGGCCTGATATTATTCAGAATGACATATACTATAACCCTAATCTCTCTCTTGAAAGTGATAGATCTTACAATATAAAAGTATAATGTAAAAGTTAGAGACATATATAATGCAAAAGTTCTTACATGTCTCTGGCCTTAAAATGAATAAATGTGAAAAATATGAAGTACTGTTGTTTAGTATAAAACAGACTTCAAAAATTGAATGGAGGATTATGAAATATGAAAGGTATTATTCTTGCAGGTGGAACAGGCTCCCGTCTGTACCCGCTTACCAAAGTAACCAATAAACACTTACTGCCCGTTGGCAAATATCCAATGATCTTTTACTCTGTACAAAAACTAAAACAAGCTGGAGTGAATGATATTCTGATCGTTACAGGCAAAGACCATATGGGCGATGTGGTCAACTTGCTTGGTAGCGGCAGTGATATGGGTGTCACCTTTACATACAAGGTGCAGGACGAGGCTGGAGGTATTGCTCAGGCGCTAGATCTGGCGGAGCATTTTGTCGGCGATGATCAGATGATCGTGATTCTTGGCGATAATGTATTTGCCGACGATATTGCACCATTTGTAGAAAACTTTCGTAATCAACAAAAAGGTGCTAAATTGCTGTTACAACAAGTTCATGATCCTCAACGTTATGGGGTGGCAGAATTGGATGGAGAACGTATTGTTTCCATTGAAGAAAAACCGAAATCTCCTAAGAGCGATTATGCCGTGACCGGTATCTATATGTTTGATAATAACGTATTTGATATTGTCAAAACATTGAAGCCATCTGCACGCGGCGAATTGGAAATCACGGATGTGAACAATGCTTATATTCAGCGTGAGGAACTATCCTTTGATATTCTGCAAGGCTGGTGGACTGATGCCGGTACACATGCTTCACTTGCTAAAGCGAATGAGTTGGCAAAAGATATTGTATTTGGAGAAGAATTTGGCAAGCTGAAGCTATAGGAGGCTATTATGAAATCTATACCGTCTAAATTGCAAGGTGCCTTGTTGCTTGATCCGACTGTACATGGAGATCACCGAGGCTACTTTATAGAAAGTTATAATCAACACATGATGCATGAGCTGGGTATCAAGCATGATTTCGTACAGGATAATCAATCGCTGTCTGCGGAGACGGGTGTACTGCGTGGACTTCATTACCAATTGAATCCGAAAGCACAAACCAAGCTGGTACGTGTGATTGCTGGTGCGATCTATGATGTGATTGTAGATATCCGCAAGGAATCGCCAACATTTGGTCAATGGCAAGGATTTATTCTGAGTGAATACAATAAGCGTCAATTGCTCGTTCCACAAGGATTTGCTCATGGATTCTGTACTTTGGTGCCGAATACACAAGTCTTGTATAAAGTGGACGAGTACTATTCGCCTGAACATGATCGTGGTATTTTGTGGAGTGATCCGGCGCTAGGCATTGATTGGCCTGTAAATACACCTGTACTATCTGATAAAGATACTCGTCAACCATTACTGAAAGATGCGGATCTTAATTTCTGATGGTATATAAATAATATGAACAATGAATAAGGTTCAGCATACTTGCTGAATCTTATTCACTGATTACAGGAGGAAGAACTATGAAATTACTCGTTACTGGTGGTGCCGGTTTTATCGGCAGCAACTTTGTACTCTATATGCTGCGTGAGCATCCAGAATATCAAATTATCAACGTCGATGCTCTGACCTATGCTGGTAATCTGGAAAATCTGAAAGACATCGAAGGCCATTCAAATCATACGTTTGTGAAAGCTGACATCGGTGATGCTGCAAAAATGGATGAACTCGTCTCGCAAGGTGTAGACATCATTGTTAACTTTGCAGCAGAGTCGCATGTGGATCGCAGCATTCTGGAGCCGGACGTGTTTGTGAAAACGAATGTCCTCGGTACACAAGTACTGCTGGATGTTGCCAAAAAACACAATATCACCAAATTCGTGCAAGTATCGACAGACGAAGTGTACGGAACACTGGGCGAAACCGGTCTGTTTACAGAAGAAACATCGCTCACTCCGAATAGCCCTTATTCTGCGAGCAAAGCAGGCGGCGATCTGCTGGTGCGTGCATACCATGAAACATTCGGTCTGCCAGTGAATATCACACGTTGCTCAAACAACTATGGTCCTTTCCAATTCCCAGAGAAACTGATTCCATTGATCCTTTCTCGTGCTCTTGCTGATGAAGCATTACCGGTATACGGCGACGGTCTGAATATTCGCGATTGGCTGTATGTAGAAGACCATTGCAGCGCGATTGATCTCGTCATTCATGAAGGCAAAAATGGTGAAGTGTATAACATCGGTGGTAACAATGAGCGTACGAACATCCATATCGTTAAAACGATTTTGGAACAATTGGATAAGCCAGAATCATTGATCAAATACGTGCAAGATCGTCCGGGTCACGACCGTCGCTACGGTATCGATCCAACCAAAACGATGACGGAACTGGGCTGGAAACCGAAACACAATTTCGAATCCGGTATCCAAGCAACGATCCAATGGTATCTGGATAACAAAGAATGGTGGACTCGTATCGCTTCTGGCGAATACCAAGAATACTACCAACAACAATACAGCAGCCGTCTGGGTGAGCAATAATGAAAGTACTCGTTACGGGCGCATCTGGTCAGCTTGGTATGGATACGGTTGTTGTACTGGAACGTAAAGGTCATACGGTGCTGGGATGCGACCGCAATCAGCTGGATATTACCAATCTTGAGCAATGCCAGCAAGTGATCGGTGAATTTGCGCCGGATGTTGTAATCCACTGTGCAGCGTATACTGCTGTTGATGCAGCTGAAACGGATATTGAAGGTGCTTATCTGATTAATGCAGTAGGTACTCGCAATATTGCTGTAGCTGCTGAAGCAGTAAGTGCCAAAGCCATCTATATCAGTACAGATTATGTATTTGATGGTCATGGTGAACAGCCGTACCACAAATACGATAATACTGACCCTCAAAGTATTTATGGGAAATCCAAACGAGCAGGTGAAGTATTGATCCAATCGTTATCATCACGTTACTTTATTGTGCGTACTTCTTGGGTATACGGACTTCATGGTAATAATTTTGTCAAAACAATGCTTAAACTTGGTCAAGAAAAGCCACAGCTTAAAGTGGTCGATGACCAAAAAGGTTCGCCAACCTACACGGTCGATCTAGCAGAGTTTCTGTCTGAATTGATGCTGACGGAAAAGTACAGCATTTATCATGCTTCAAATAGTGAAGCATGCACATGGTACGAGTTTACACAGGAGATTTTTGCGCAAGCCAAGCAGATTCTTGGAGCTAATATCATCGCTGAACTGGAACCGTGCACAACAGCAGATTTTCTACGCCCAGCGCCACGTCCGGCAAATTCGGTCATGGAGCATCTGGCGATCCGTACCAATGGTTTTGAGGATATTCGTTCTTGGCAGGATGGATTAACTGCATTCTTAACAGAATATCAAGATCTTCAAAATACCTGATCATTCACTGCAATAGTATTGTAAACCGAAATATAAGAAGCTGAATTTCCGTCTATTCATAATTACGGAAATTCAGCTTTTTTTGTGAAGGGATGATGGTTCCAATGATAGTATCCTTGCCATTATTGAACGATATCAAGCATTGTATCCGGCAAGAATTGAATTGGTAAAAGGCGATAATATAGGCTTAGTGTTGAGCTTTTGGATGCTGATGTAATATGCGTATCGCAATGCAGCACTTTTGTTTCTGCGATCAAGACAATGTATGGATGCCCTATAAAGCTCCGCAAGCTGGACAGCTGCTTTCCGATTTGCAACAAGAAACAAGATAGCAATTCGGAACTGCACATGTCTACGAGCGTGAAAGCAATTGATCGAGAACTGAATATTCCAAGCATGCAGCACCAATTACTATGATTCAGAAAATAATGAGAAGATTCCACTTACATAATCTGCAAATCAACTTTTGACTAAAAATTTATGCTATAATGCCTGTAGATTAAAGTCGGCTTTGTGTCGCACACAAAATGTATGATTGACTTAATGATTGGCAATTGCAACATTTTTATATGCCATCGTAATCATACGCCGCAGGTTGGCTGGTATATTAGCATGATGCGCAATCTTCAAGGCAGGAGTATATTGTGGACGTTAGCGTTTTAATTTTAAATTATAATACATATTAGCTGACGATGGATTGTATTGCATCGATATATCGCTCGCAGACACAATATGCGTACGAGATTATCGTCATCGATACTCATTCCAGTGACGATTCCGTTGCTCACATTCCAACAAGGTTTCCGAATGTTGTATTTATCGCCAATTCCGATACCATCGTAGAACCGGACAAACTGGAAACGATGGTTTCTTTTATGGACAGCCATACAGGTGCGGCAGGTTACAAGATTATTTTGCCGGATGGGTCGCTCGATAAAGCATGTAAGCGAGGATTTCCGTCGCCATCAGTATCGTTTTATTACGCGTTTGGATTTTTCAAATGGTTTCCGAACAATCCCGAATTTAACGTGCTGGGTACCTTGTTCTTCTTTAAAAAAGTTAATATTTCCTGTTACTATCTGCTTATATACATAATCCTGAATCTGCTATTTATTATCTTTTACCGATACGTGATCAAGCTAAGATTGAAGCAGGCATGGCAAAAAGGGCTTAACAAGCAGTTTGCACTGATTCTAGGCGTAGGCTCACTTGGTAAAGAGTTCTACGACAATCTTATGCAATATCCAGAAATGGGCTATGACATCGTAGAGTTCTTGAATGACTATCGTAATTTTGACGACAGGGAAGTAATGTCATTAAATACAGAGAATATAAACGGGAAGAATTTGCAAGTATACTAGAAAGTGTAGAGTTTGATCTAGTATGCCTTCTTTTACCATGTCCTGAAACATTCTCATATCCATTACCCGAAACCTGATTACATGGAATTCCTTGTTTTGGTAACTTCTATGGGCGTATTAAAAGAACGTGTAAGTGAAGTCGATAGAGGATGGATTACTGACTCTGTTGGTATACAGGATATTATCACTAAACTCAATGAAGTTATAGAAAGTGATGTATCAGAATGGAATACCATAAGGTAGAATATTAACAGAGGTTTGTAAATATAAGAGTATATCTTATTTATCTTGGGAACTAGTCGAAGAGAGGGCTTGAAAGTTAAGACATTCTATTACTCATGAATAGCCTAGTAAGTACATAGAAACATTTAAAGATCACAAGGAGGCATAATGTTGGTATATATACTACTGTTTTTTACGATAATTTCTAATGTGATAGCACAGATAACTTTAAAAAAAGGCGTATCTTTAATCGAATTTGGAAATGAAGGGGTTAAAAATATTGTTGGTATCTTATTATCTCCTTACATTTGGCTTGGATTGATTTTGTATGGATTAAGTTTTTTGTTATATCTTGGAGTTTTATCAAAAACTGAGTTAAGTAAAGCTGCTCCAATAACGCAATCACTCACTATACTTTTAATTGTGTTATTCTCTGTATTATTTTTAGGAGAGCCTTTAAGTATTGGGAAAGTGCTCGGAATTATATTAATTTTTATTGGAGTATTTTTGATTTTTTAGTAATGCCATTTACGCAGAATATTAAATGTGGAGTGAGGTTAATTTTCAATGCAAATCGCTAACAAAATTGGACAAAAACTGAAAAATCATAAACAGCTTACTATAAATCTAGTGATCATGAGTTGCTTTTTTTCACTGCTACTAGGTATGCTGGTATTAGAATATATTTTGAGTTATTCTCCCCCATTAACAGATTTTTCAAATCATGTGATGTCTATGGCTTCAGCTAGTAATGTAGATATTAAGAAAAGAATTGACTTGTATTACTTAGTTGTCTTTGGGTTTGTAATCGTATTTTTATTTGTATTTCTATTGCTATTTCGTTTATGTTCAAATAAGATGCTGCTGCTTACAAAAGAGCATTTTAACTTTCTTAACAATGTAAGTTTAATAGGAATTGCTTCCGTTGGAGCTAATTTCCTTACTGAAGGTTTAGATTTTGCAGTATATATACTCGCAGGAGTTCTACTTTTATTTTGTATATCTATAAATGATAAAACTAGCTTCTTGAAAGAACGTTTGATTTATTTGAATGTGTATAGTATGTGTTTATCTATACCAGTAGGCTTATATTTTTGGTCTATATTTAGAGATGCTGTAATCTTCAAAGAGATTTCTCAATGGGATCTTATTTTAAAATTAGGTATTAACAGTTCTGTTGTATTATTTATTGTAATATGGTTCATTGTTGCTGTATTCATTATTTTTTGGAGTCAAAAACGGTTGATGAATGAAGTAACCCCTCAAATTAATACATTAGAAGTGAAAGAGAAACAAATGATTGTAGCAGCAATGCCTATCTTATTTTCTCCCATAATTCAATCGCTATTATTAGAAGTAAATAACACAATCAATGTTAGATGGAACTTGGTTTTTTATGAACCCAAAATTGGATATACGATTGTGATGTTATTCTCAATTACTTTTTTTGTGTGGGTTTTGAAAACATCAATATTAAATAATAGAATAATGAGATTCCAAAAAATAAATATCAATTTTTTTCTCCCAATTATTTTAGCTGGATTCTCATTTATGCTTACGCAACCATATAAAAAAGCTCCTGTAGCAAATGAGTTTTTTGAAATGGCTAATCATGGATTATCGGTTGACCACTTATTCAGGTTTGGTAAAATCCCCCTGGTAGAAACTTTTGATGCTCACATGTTGGCTAGTCAATTATTTGCTTACGTATACTCTATATTCAACGGTTATGAACCATGGGCGGCTTTTCTATACAATCCGTATATAAAAATAATATATATGCTCATCCTTTATTTTTTATTAAAAAATATGATTGGAAAAATTAATTCTTTCTTTTTCTTATTAGTTTTTCCTTTACTTGATAGTTTGTTTAATGAAGCGTTTCTATTAGCTGGTTTAATACCTTTGCTGATCATTAGAATTTTTAAGTCTGGAATTAAAGTAGATACTAAGTTCTGGGTTGTTGTAGTCTTAATTTGTTTATATAGGTTAGATTTTGGAGTTGCTGCTACTGGCGGCGGCGTTTTAGCATGTATTCTTATATTTTTGATGAGGAAGGAATACAAAAAAATCTTTATCTTTATAGCGAAAGGTGCTTTAGCAGCTACTGGTGTAGGCTTGATCTTTGTAGTTTTATGTTTGTTTAAAAGTATTAATCCTATTACAAGATTAGTAGAAATCCTAAGTTTAGTTCAATCAAATCAAAATTGGGCTTACAATAATAATGGTGATTCAACAACTATAGCTTATGCAATTGGATATTATATAGCACCCATAATTGTACTTTTAATTTCTTTGTATATTGTAGTCACTTTTTTGTTTTACCAACGGAACAGTGAAAAACATTCTCTTATTAATAATAATTTTAATTTAAATAACAATCTAATGGTGTATATAGTATTTTTCTGTGGATTCTATTACTTCAATTTATCAAGAGGAATTGTTAGACATTCTTTATTGGAAGGTAGCTTAGCACCAACTCTTAGTACTTTTTCGTACATTTTGTTAAGTTTTATAGCATTAAAAAGTCGTAATCACAATAGACTTCGTAACTTTTTGGGAATGTCGATACTATTGGCAGTTGTTATAAATATCAATGTCTCAAGCTTTAGTGCAGATGCTTCATTTATGAGTAGATCATTACAATCTCAAAACTACGAACAACAATATAATGATAATAACCATTTTAATCACACGAGGGTTACTGGTACTATGCCGAAAGACGCTAGCCTATTAAAAGAAATCTTAGATTTGACATTGAAACCAGACGAAACGTATTTCGATTTTTCTTCATCAAATTATTTTTATGCATTGGTTGGACGCGAGAACCCTATCTATGCAAACCAATCTCCTTTGATTTTAAATGGAGATCGATCACAGGATTTAGCTTTAGAGGAACTGAAAACTAAAAAGGTGAAATATGCTTTAATACCAAGATGGGGTCAGGAAAGAAGTACAATTGATGGACTAGCTATAGATTATAAATATTACAAATTATCAGAATATGTATATGAAAATTATGTCCCTTTTATCCATTTAGAAAGTTTTGATATATATGTTTTAAAAGATGACAAAAACTACTTTTTTGAAATATTAAAAACAAACCATGTACTAAAAGAAATTTTATATTCTAAACCAATAAATTCGCTAGAGTTAAAACAAGAAAATCTTCATAATCTCCGCATAGTTAATCGTGATGCTAGTGGCGTAACGTTCCAAAAAAGTGGAGATGACCCCAATATTACAGATGTTTTAAATCAATCATCATGGAGACAACAAATCGCTAATAAATCGGATTCTAATGTTACATTAAAATTAAGTTATAAAAACTCAACTACTGGAAGTATAAGAATTTATTATAAATTTGGTGAGGATCAGGAATTTACTGAGGAGAACGCTCAACAGTTTGATCTTAAAGAAGGCGCATCATCAAGCATCCAAGTTGAATTCAGCAAAATACCTTCTGATGTGAGAATTGACATTGATACAAATCAAATCGAATTAGAAAATATAGAAGTCGCACGTGGAGTTGAAGTTATTAGCACGCAAGAAGATATTTGGTTTAGAGAGTTGGGACTTATTCCTCAATTGTGGGCTGAGCTAGATAAAGAAAATGTTTATAGCCATTTACCGCAACTAATCAAACCTAAACAAGGTAACAATATAGATATACCAGTGCACAATACGAAAATATTTAAACAGCCTCTTTATTTGATTATTCAAGCTAGTAGCGAGACTCCCCAAAAAGCGTATATTAATCTTAATAAAAAAGATAAAGTTCTAATGGGACAATTTTCTTTTGATATATCAGAAGGGACCCATTTGTACGCAGTGAGATTAAGTACCGATTATAAATGGTGGAATGGACAAATAAAAGACATCCAATTTTCTACAAAGGGTAATCTAGTACTCTTTAAGTTAGGTTATTATTTACCGAAAGATGGTAAATTTCAAAGCTTAGATTAAATTCCAGAGTGATATATTCAATTTTTCTGTATTTTTATTGTTTTAAATCTGAAAGAAAATTAGGAGGGCCGAAGATTTTGGAGTTTGATTATGTTATATTTGGCGCTGGCATTTACGGTTTATATGCAGCTCATACTTTAGCTAAAAAAGGTATAAATTTAGCTGTAGTTGAGTTTGATGCAGCTCCTTTGCAGAGAGCCAGCTTTATTAACCAGGCTCGTGTCCATAATGGTTATCATTATCCTAGAAGTGTTTCGACAGCTGAAAAGTCTGCTCATTATTATGAGCGCTTTGTGAAAGACTTCTCATTTGCTATTAATGATAGGTTTCTCAAAGTGTATGCCATTTCTGCACATGATTCATTAACGAATGCAGAACAATTTTTGAAATTTTGTGAATATGTAGACATTCCAGCTTCTGAAATTAGCAGCAGGAAGTATTTTAATCAAGGTATGGTTGAGGCTACTTTTGAAAGTTTGGAATATACGTATGATGCGAATGTTATTCGTAATTGGTATGTAGACAAATTGTCTGAGTTTAAAAATGTTACGATTTTTTATGAGAAACAGTTGCAACGTACAGCAGTACAAGATGATTTGTTTTATATGTATTTTAAAGACGATTCAGTATTGACATCTCCTAAAGTGTTGAATGCAACTTATGCCAGTATTAATCAAATCCTTTCTAAGTTTAAAATGGAATTGTTCAGAACAAAATATGAAATCTGTGAAGTAATCATGACTCATGTTTCTAGTAATGTTCAAAATGTGGGCATTACGGTGATGGATGGTCCCTTTTTCTCACTTATGCCATTTGGCGATAGTGGATATCACTCATTAACTTCTGTGGGACATACTCCCCATGAAGATTCTGTAAACGAACTTCCGCAGTTCTCATGTCAACAGTTCAATTTGGACTGTACTCCATCACAGCTTATGAATTGTAATAACTGTTTTGCCAGACCGCATACAGCATGGGTTCGAATGAATCAATTGGCGAAAAAATATCTAATTCCCGAGATTCAGGTGACTTACCAAAAATCGCTTTATGCAGTCAAAGCGTTAGTAAGTGCCTCTGAATTAGATGATTCTCGTCCAACGGTTATTAAAGAAAATTCGACAAATCCGATGTTTATTTCTGTTTTTTCTGGAAAGTTTAACACGATATACGATTTGGAGGAAGTGCTGTGAAGGAGCCGGTTTTTGTCTCGGTTGTTATGTATGTCCATAATAACGAGAATACAATTAAGGATGCACTTATAAATATTGATCAGGTCATCAATAACCATTTCAAACATTATGAGCTTATCTTAGTGAATGATGATAGTAGTGATGAAACGCTCGCAAAAATGCGCGATTCGATTACATTATTACATGGAGACACTACTATTATTAATTTGTCTAGAAAGCACGGGGTTGAATCAGCTATGTTGGCTGGCATCAATAAATCGATTGGTGATTTTGTGTTTGAAGTAGAGTCAGCAGAAGTGAATTATCCATTCCAATTGCTATACGAAATGTATACGACTGCAACAGGAAAAGGCTATGATATTGTAGCTGCAACGACTGGAAAAACGGAGTGGAAGTCCAGATTGTTCTATAAATTATTGAATAGTATGTCTTACTTGAATTTGTCTTTATCGACGGAAAGCGTACGTCTTGTCACTCGAAGAGCGTTAAATGCAATGTTGAATTTGAAAGAAAAAGTACGGTATCGTAAAGCATTGTATGAATTCACAGGTTTTTCTAAGACAGTCATTACGTATCAGCCAAGCAAAGCAGCAAGTTCTAAAAAGATGAATGGTGAAAATTTATCGCTTGCGATAGATGCGCTTGTATCATTTTCTAATGCAGGTTTAAAGCTTTCTCACTATCTATCAATTGCGTTTTTCGTGTTTTCTGTTTTCATGGGTGGATATGCTTTATACAATTACTTTTTTAATAAATATGTAGTTCAAGGCTGGACGACATTGATGATTCTTATCTCTTTAGGATTTGCAGGTATGTTTTTTATTACAGGTATTCTGGGCGAGTATATTTCCAGAATTTTAATCGAAACGCAGAACCGTCCTTTTTATAGTGCATCTTCAGTTGAGATGTACAAAGAGAAAAGAAAAAATGAGCCTAATGTATAGTCTTGATTTATGATAGTAACATGCAGGTATAGATACGGGAGGTTATTATGGGAAAGAGCGCATTGCTAGGCTACACAGGATTTGTTGGTAGTACACTACTTACACAAACAACATTTGACGACCTATATAATTCCCAAAATATTTCGCATATTTGTGGGAAAGAATATAATTATATCGTTTGTGCAGCAGCACCAGCAGTAAAATGGAAAGCTAATCAAGAGCCTGAACAAGATTTGAATAATTTAAAGATGTTGATGGATCATCTGAAGCAGGTTAAAACGAATTACTTTGTTTTGATTTCAACAGTGGATGTGTATCAGCAACCGTATGATGTGAGTGAAGCAACAGCGATCAATCCCGATACAACCGATCCTTATGGGCGTCATCGTTTTTACTTAGAGCAGTTTGTAAAACAACAATTTGAAAAACATTTGATTGTTCGTTTGCCTGGTTTATTTGGAGAAGGATTGAAGAAAAACTTTATTTATGATCTGATCCATGACAATCGTTTCGATCTTACTCATAAAGATAGCAGCTTCCAATTTTATAATATGGCGGATCTGTGGGAAGATTTACAGACAGCTAAACAACAAGGATTGAAACTTGTTAATTTTACAGCAGCTCCTATTACAGCTTCTGAAATTGCTAAGCAAGCATTGCAAATGGATTTTGATAATATAACTGAAAAACCGCCTGTTTCTTACAATATGCTAAGTGATTATGCAGTAGTATTTCATGGACAACAGGGATATTTTAAAAGTAAACAACAAATTCTGGACGAAATTGCTGGATTTATTGTTTCGCAGAGAAGCGGTTTGCAATGAAGTTAGCTATCTCGAATATTGCTTGGAATCCAGAAGATGAATCTACAGTTATAGGTTGGTTAAAACAGTTTGGTGTAAAAGGACTTGAAATTGCCCCAACGAAAATCTGGCAGGACCCTACTCAATATAAGGTAGAAGAAGCTTTGGCTTGCAAGCAAAGCTGGTTTGAACATGGGCTTGAGCTGGTTGCTATGCAATCACTTTTATTCGGAAGAGCAGATTTGGTTTTGTTTCAAGATGAGGTGGCTCGAGAAGCACTTAAACAATATCTTTTTGTCATTATTGAACTTGCTGGAGTACTGGGAACAAAAAAATTAGTATTTGGCTCACCTAAAAATCGATTAGCTGGTAAACTTTCTAAACAAGAACAGATTCAGATAGCAGCTCCATTTTTCTATGAACTCGGTGAGCATGCAATGAAGCATAATGTTTTATTTTGTATTGAGCCTAATGCAAAAGAGTATGGTTGTGACTTTGTAACCAATACTGATGAAGCCATTGAGCTGCTAGAGATTGTTAATCATAAAGGGTTTCAATTACATCTGGATGCAGCAGTCATGACCATGAATGGAGAAAACTACGTACAGGTCATTCAGCGTGCGATTCCTCATTTAGCGCATTTTCATATTAGTGAACCTTTTTTGAATTTGATAGGATCCGAGCATACGAATCATCATGCTATTGTTGCTGCATTGGTAAAGAACCAATACAGCAACTGGGTATCGATTGAAATGAAGAATGGACTATCAGAATCTAATTCGCAGAGCGTTCGAAAATCGCTTGAATTCGTAACTCAAATCTATAAATAGAGCGGAGAGTTTAAAGATAATGATACAAAATCAAGCTAATTGGCAAATCCCTAAATACGAAATTCAGGAATTTTTCAAAAAAGAACGCCAATATTGCTTATGTATCCCAGTCATTAACGAGGGGGAAAAGATTCAAAAGCAGTTGAAACGAATCCCTTCTTCATTGCGCGGACAATTGGATATTATTATTCTCGATGGTGGTAGTACAGATGGTTCTTTAGATGAATCTTTTCTGAGAGAGATGAATGTTCGTTCTTTATTGACAAAAAAGGATAAAGGTAAATTAAGTGCACAGCTAAGAATAGGTTTTTCTTATGCTTTATCTGAAGGATATGAAGGCATAATTACTGTAGATGGTAACAATAAAGATAGTGTAGAATCTCTTTCGTTTTTTGTTGAAAAGTTAGAAGAGGGATATGACTTTGTGCAGGGTTCACGATACGTGCCTGGAGGTATGGAGATCAATACACCTTTTGTAAGGAAATTGGCAATTAAAATAATTCATGCTCCGTTTATCTCACTATTGTCGGGCTTTCATTATACTGATACAACAAATGGTTTTCGTGCTCACTCTATTCGATTTTTACAAGATGAGCGTTTGCAGCCATTTAGAGATGTATTTGAAACATATGAACTGCTCGCTTACTTATCTGTACAAGCTCCACGGTTAGGTTATCGAGTTATTGAAATTCCTGTTAAGCGATCTTATCCGCTTGGGAAAGTTCCAACAAAGATCAGCCCGCTTCGCGGAAATTTACTGCTTATTAAGATACTATTAGGATTAGCGTTTAAAAAATACGATCCCGATCAAAGTTATAAATAATTAGGAGGGTTTTCAATGAAAGGTATTATTTTAGCAGGAGGTACAGGTTCACGCCTTTACCCATTAACGAAAGTAACGAACAAGCATCTTTTACCTGTCGGTAAATATCCAATGATTTTTCATTCTGTATATAAATTGAAACAAGCTGATATTACAGATATCTTAATCGTTACAGGTAAAGACCATATGGGTGATGTAGTTAACTTACTAGGTAGCGGTAGCGATATGGGTGTTACATTTACATACAAAGTGCAGGATGAAGCAGGTGGTATTGCACAAGCTTTGGATCTAGCAGAACACTTTGTAGCGGATGATCAAATGGTTGTTATTCTAGGCGATAACGTATTTGCTGATGATATTGCTCCATTTGTACAAAATTTCCGTGAGCAAAAACAAGGTGCTAAATTGTTGCTACAACAGGTTCATGATCCACAGCGTTATGGTGTAGCTGAAATGGACGGCGAACGGATTATTTCGATCGAAGAAAAACCAAAAGCACCTAAAAGCGATTTCGCTGTAACAGGTATTTATATGTTTGATAACAATGTATTTGATATTGTTAAAACACTAAAACCATCTGACCGTGGTGAATTAGAAATTACAGATGTAAACAATGCTTATATTGAACGTGGTGAGCTAACATTTGATATTCTTACAGGTTGGTGGACAGACGCGGGTACGCACGCATCGCTTGCAAAAGCAAATGAACTAGCACAAGAAATCGTATTTGGCGAAGAGTTCGGTAAGCTCAAACTGTAAGGAGGATCATCATGAAAGTCACATCTTTAACATTAGAGGGTGCCAAGCTCATCGAACCTGTTGTTCATGGCGACCATCGTGGATTTTTTATGGAAAGTTATAATGAGAAATTAATGCACGAAAATGGAATCAAACATAATTTTATTCAGGACAATCATTCCCTTTCTGCTGAACCTGGAGTACTGAGAGGAATGCACTACCAATTAAATCCTAAAGCACAAACCAAATTGATTCGTGTCATATCTGGTTCGATTTATGATGTGATTGTGGATATTCGTAAAGATTCACCTACATTTGGACAATGGCAAGGATTTATTTTAAGTGATGCGAATAAACGTCAATTGTTAGTTCCACAAGGGTTTGCACATGGCTTCTGTACGTTAGCAGCAAATACTCAAGTTATTTATAAAGTAGATGAGTATTACTCGCCTGAGCATGATCGCGGTATTGCTTGGGATGATCCATCTCTAAATATCGATTGGCCTGTATCGAGTCCAGTATTATCTGACAAAGATACACGTCATCCTTTATTAAAAGACGCAGAACTTAACTTTTAATAATTCACTCTTTACTAGGTGAGCACACTAAATAAAATAGTTAGAATCTAAATGGGATTCTTACAGGAGGCAAATTATGAAATTGCTTGTTACTGGCGGAGCCGGTTTTATTGGCAGTAATTTTGTTCTATATATGTTACGTGAACATCCCGAATACCAGATTATCAATGTAGATGCTCTTACGTATGCAGGGAATTTAGAAAATTTAAAAGCGATCGAAGGCAATCCTAATCATACCTTTGTAAAAGCAGACATTGCAGATACAGCTACAATGGATCGCTTGGTTGCAGATGGTGTAGATGTGATTGTTAACTTTGCAGCAGAATCGCATGTAGACCGTAGTATTTTGGAGCCAGAGATTTTTGTGAAAACAAACGTGGTTGGTACTCAAGTACTTCTGGATGTTGCTAAAAAGTATAACATTACAAAATTTGTACAAGTATCTACAGATGAAGTATACGGTTCTTTAGGCGAAACAGGGCTGTTTACCGAAGAGACTCCGATTACACCGAATAGTCCGTATTCTGCTAGTAAAGCAGGCGGAGATTTGTTAGTACGTGCTTACCATGAGACTTTTGGTTTGCCTGTTAATATTACACGTTGTTCTAACAATTATGGGCCGTTCCAATTTCCAGAGAAATTAATCCCGTTGATTATTTCTCGTTCTTTGGCTGATGAAGCTTTACCTGTATATGGTGATGGACTCAATATCCGTGATTGGTTGTATGTAGAAGACCATTGTAGCGCGATCGATCTAGTTATTCATGAAGGTAAAAACGGTGAAGTTTATAATATTGGTGGTAACAATGAACGTACCAATATCCATATCGTTAAAACAATTTTGGAACAGCTAGGTAAGCCAGAATCTTTGATCAAGTATGTAGAAGATCGTTTAGGTCATGATCGTCGTTATGGTATTGACCCTACGAAGATCATGAATGAACTTGGATGGAAGCCTAAGCATAATTTCGAAACAGGAATTAAAGAAACGATTCAATGGTACTTGGATAACAAAGACTGGTGGACTCGTATTGCTTCAGGAGCTTACCAAGAATATTACCAACAGCAATATGGAGATCGTCTAGGAGCTAATCAATGAAAGTATTAGTTACAGGTGCTTCCGGCCAGCTTGGAGTAGATACAGTCAAAGTCATCCAAGCGAAAGGTCATGAAGTATTTGGCTGCGATCGTCAGACATTAGATATTACAAATCTAGAGCAATGCCAGCAAGTAATCACTTCTTTTCAACCCGAAGTGATTATTCATTGTGCGGCGTATACAGCGGTCGATGCAGCTGAAACTGATATCGATGGAGCTTATCTAGTCAATGCTGTAGGAACACGTAATATTGCTGTAGCAGCAGAATCTGTACAAGCGAAAGTGATCTATATTAGTACAGATTATGTATTTGATGGACAAGGTGTACAACCGTATCATGAGTATGACAATACAGATCCTCAAAGTATTTATGGTAAATCCAAACGTGCTGGTGAAGTATTGATTCAATCTTTATCTTCTCGATACTTTATTGTGCGTACTTCCTGGGTATACGGACTTCATGGTAACAACTTTGTGAAAACCATGCTGAAGTTAGGTCAGGAAAAACCGCAACTTAAAGTGGTACATGATCAAAAAGGTTCGCCAACCTATACAGTAGACTTAGCAGAGTTTTTGACAGAATTGATGGTGACAGAAAAATACGGTGTTTATCATGCTTCTAATAGTGACTCATGCACCTGGTATGAATTTACACAAGAAATATTCAGACAGGCTACTGATATTTTAGATGTAGATATACAAGCTGTACTGGAACCATGTGCAACGAGTGAATTTCCAAGACCTGCTCCAAGACCTGCTAATTCGGTGATGGAGCATTTATCGATACGAACTAATGGATTTACAGATATTCGTTCTTGGCAAGAAGGGTTAAATGCTTTTCTATATGAATTTCAGATGCTAAGTAACTCAAACTAAATATGTATATAAAAAGCTGGATTTGATCTTTTATAAGGTCAGTATTCAGCTTTTTATATACTACTTAAAAGATGTAAAGCAATATTGCATTTTAAATAGGTTAGGATATAAATTTGAGATGTACTTTTGCGATATACTATGAAATAGATTATTATTGATTAGTTTAATTTGATATATTGGAAATAAGAATTATTATTTTTATAAATAAATGAGGTAAAATAATGAGTGAACAAGGTTTATTGCAAGTATTACTTTCTACATACAATGGAGAAAAATATATTTCAGAACAGCTAAATAGTATATTATCTCAACCTTATCAACCGATTCAAATTTTAATTCGTGATGATGGATCTAGTGATAACACTCTTTTAATCATCAAGCAATATCAACAAGATCATCCGGGAAGAATTCATCTTATCCAAGGAAAGAATATAGGTGTAGTTCCTAGTTTTTGGACGCTTATGCAACATGCAGACTTATCAGCTGATTATTTTTGTTTTTGTGATCAAGATGATGTATGGATGCCTCATAAAGCTCAACGTTCAGTGCAATTATTATCTGAAATGGAAAAAGAAAATAACTTAATTTTGGATTCTCATGCAAATAATAAAATCCGGCATAACCCTTTTGAAAAAAATATTCCAGCTATGGTATGTACAGATACTCAGCTTACAGACGGTGATTTAAATCCAACTGCTATATGGCCAGGAATGCCACACTTAAAACCTTCTTTTTACAATGCTCTGATTCAAAATATTGCTGTTGGAGCAACCGTAACTTTTAATCGCGCTACTTTACAATTGTTAATGAAAAAGAATGTAAATATATCTGATATTCAGATGCATGACTGGTGGGCCTATTTAGTTGTATCTTGTTTTGGGAAATTTCATTTTGAACATACGCCATCTATTTATTATCGTCAACATGGAGGAAATGCCGTTGGCGGTGAATGGACTATTTTGCAAAAAATAAAAAAGAAATGGAACAGTTTTTTAAAACATAAAGGTAATAAAAATCTGTTAGTGCAACAAGCTAAGGAATTCAAACGTCTTTATAGTAACGACATTGTTGATCCAGAAATGCTTGTTCAACTAGATTTATTTATTGAACCTCGAAAAAATATAATTAGTCGGATAGGATATTTAAGAAAATCGAAATTGTATAGACAATCTTTAATGGAGCAACTATTATTCCGCTTTTTAATTTTAGTAGGTTATATCTAAGAAGAATAATGGAATCTGAGCGGATTTATCTTTTTAATATATAGATATGCTATAATGCCAGTAGATTTATATTTTAGTCAGGAGCGTTACCATGGACGTTAGCATTTTAATTTTAAATTATAATACTTGTCAGCTTACACTTGATTGTATTGAGTCTGTATATCAATCACGTACTCAATATGCTTATGAGATTATTGCAGTGGACAATGCTTCTAGCGACGGTTCAGCTACAGTGATCCCATCGACTTATCCAGACATTACTTTTATTGCAAATAAAGATAATGTCGGATTTGCCAAAGGCAACAATCAAGCAATAAAGATTGCGCAAGGACGATATATACTACTACTTAATTCCGACACCATCGTTCAGTCAGATACTTTAGAGACGATGGTGTCTTTTATGGATGCTCACCCTCAAGCAGGAGCGTCGGGTTGTAAAATTGTGTTGCCAGATGGATCACTGGATAAAGCATGTAAGCGTGGGTTTCCTACACCGTCCGCCTCTTTTTATTACGCTTTTGGATTTTCCAAATGGTTTCCAGACAATCCACGCTTTAATGGCTACCAGTTAGGTTATTTGAACCCAGACGAGTCGTATCCGATTGATTCATTAGTAGGTGCATTTATGTTAGTTCGGCGTGAAGTTATTGAGCAGATTGGCGGACTGGACGAAGAGTTTTTTATGTATGGAGAAGATATTGACTGGTGCTACCGGATCAAAGAAGCAGGCTGGGAGATCCATTATCGTGGAGATACACAAATTGTGCATTACAAAGGTGCTAGCAGTCGTCGTAAACCATTTAAAATCATTTATGAGTTCCACCGGGCAATGTGGTTATTTCACCGCAAACATTATCGTCAAAAATATTCGTTTGTTACCAATAGTATTGTCTTTACCGGAATTGGAGTCAAATTAATGTTATCCCTACTTAAAAATAAATTATTACCTGCCAAATCGGTTACAACAGCAGAAAGGAGAGCTTAAACATGATTCGTAAAAATCAACGCTTTTTAACTCGTTTGTATATTTTAGCTGATTTTATGGTCATTCAGTTCTCCTTTTTACTTGCCTGGTTTGTGAAGTTTGAAAGTGGTTGGTTTGCTTATGATACACCGATCGAATTTGGAGCACTACCGATTGAGACGTATGCGCTATGGAGTCTAGTATATGGTGGTATAGCGATCTTAATTGGTGGGATGAGTACACTTTATTCACCAAAGCGTAAAAAACGTTTTGCAGATGAATTGATGAAAATTTTCCAAACTCATCTTGTCAGTATTTTTGTTTTATTAGGTGCTTTATTTTTTGTGAAAGAAGTAAATATCTCTCGTTCGTATTTGTTTATTTATGTGATTCTTACGCTGATGCTTATTATGGCTTATCGGTATGTGATCAAAAAAGGATTGAAACGTGCGAGACAACGTGGATTTAATAAGCAGTTTGTTTTGATTCTTGGTGCAGGTTCACTGGGGAAACGTTTTTGCAATAATTTAGACCAGTATCCTGAGATGGGTTATGAAATTGTTGGTTTTTTAGATGATTATTTAGAAGACAATGAACAGGAACCTAATAAATACAAACCTATTTTAGGCAAAATTGATAAGCTTGGCGATATTCTGCATACGATGATGATTGATGAAGTGATTTTGGCGTTACCGCTAGATGCACATCATAAATATCCAAGTATTATTGCAGAATGTGAAAAAGCCGGTGTACGAACATTAATTATCCCGGATTTCTTTGATTATTTGCCAGCTCGTCCATACTTTGATAACTTTGCGGGAATGCCAATGATTAATGTACGAGATATTCCACTAGATATCGCTGCGAATCGGATGTTCAAACGATTATTTGATATTGTATTTGCATTAATAGCTATTATTATTACATCTCCTATTATGATTATTGTAGCGATTGGCGTGCGGATGACATCTCCAGGATCTGTGATCTTTAAGCAGGAACGTGTAGGACTCAATCGTCGTAACTTTACGATGTACAAATTCCGTTCGATGCGTATTATTCCTGAAGGACAGGTCGATACAGGTTGGACGACAGCCGATGATCCACGTAAAACCAAGTTCGGAGCTTTTATACGTAAAACCAGTTTAGATGAACTACCTCAATTTTTTAATGTATTATTTGGAGATATGAGTGTAGTGGGACCTCGCCCTGAACGTCCTTATTTTGTAGAACAGTTCCGCGATGAGATTCCAAAATATATGATTAAGCACCATGTACGGCCTGGAATTACGGGTTGGGCACAAAGCAATGGTTTGCGTGGAGACACGTCTATTGAAGATCGTATCAATCACGATATTTTTTATATCGAAAATTGGTCATTATTATTTGATATCAAAATCATTTTCAAAACGATCCATAATGGATTTGTAAATAAAAATGCTTATTAAAAGTTAGGCAATGCTAAACATTTCATCACTAAATATAACTAAAAAGTATTCTGTTCCTCGGATGTAGGAGCAGGGTACTTTTCTTTTTTTAAGGAGTAATAAGGCAAAACATAAATTTGTTCCCCTAAAATGCGAACAAAAATTGACACTTTGCATCGGCTATCATAGACTTAATTTGAAGGTTGTCCGAAGACGGAGGAATGAAGGTTGAGAGAACAAATCAAAACATGGCAACATGTATTTAAACTGGACCCGGATCGAACGATTTCGGACGATGTATTAGCAAAAGTATGTAGTTCTGGGACAGATGCGATTATGGTAGGTGGATCATCAGGCGTAACCTACAACAATACAGCAGATCTAATCAAACGTATCAGCCTATATGATATTCCTTGTGTTCTTGAAGTATCCGATTTGGAAATGGTTGTACCTGGATTCGATCTATACATGATTCCATTGATATTGAATACCAATGATAGTCAGTGGATGATAGGACAGCATGTCTCTGCTATCGAACAGTATAGCCATTTGATGCCCTGGGACAAACTTGTTCCTGAAGGTTATATCGTACTGAATGCGGATTCTACAGTCGCTCAGCGTACCGAAGCATTAACAGAAATCGATCTTGATCGGGCAGTCGCTTATGCTCAAGCCGGTGACCGTTTGTTTCATCTCCCTATTATTTATATAGAATATAGTGGACGTTTTGGAGATATGGAACTAACAGGTGAGATTCGCCGATCAACTCATCAAGCGCAATTATTTTATGGCGGGGGAATTAGAGATTATCATTCTGCTCGTCAAGCCAAGCAAGTATGTGATACCATTGTCGTCGGCAATATAATTTATGAAAATCTGCAAGCCGCATTAGATACTGTACAAGTTATCTCCAGATAACGAGAAGTATCCTAACTTGATCATAGATGATTTTCAACTATCATTTTTCTATTAAGAAAGGAGCATGACTTCCCTATGAATACTGTAAATATACAGGAGGCAATCAATCGATTGAATCCTAGACAAAAAGAAGCCGCGCTCGCCACAGATGGACCGCTACTCATTATGGCAGGAGCAGGTAGTGGTAAGACGCGCGTACTGACACATCGTATCGCGCATATTATTGATGCACGCAAATCAGCACCGTGGGGCGTTCTTGCGATTACATTTACCAATAAAGCAGCACGCGAGATGCAAGAACGTGTTTCCCGTCTGGTAGGGCCAGCAGGTCGTGAGATTTGGGTATCTACTTTTCACTCTATGTGTGTACGTATACTGCGTAAAGATATTGAACGTATCGGATTTACTTCCAACTTTTCTATTTTAGATTCATCTGACCAATTATCTGTTATTCGTTCTTGTATGAAAGACTTAAACATCGATACCAAAAAGTTCGAACCCAAAGCAGTGCAAGGAATGATGGGTACTGCTAAAAATGAATTGGTTTCCCCGGCTCAATACGAGCAAAAGATCGGTGACTATTTCGAAGGTATTGTAGCCAAAGTCTACACCAAATATCAACAACGTCTACGTGCTAATAACTCATTAGACTTTGATGATCTGATTATGAAGACCATCCAATTGTTTAACGAAGTTCCTGAAGTTTTAGAATTTTATCAGAAAAAATTCCGCTATATTCATGTCGATGAGTATCAAGATACGAATAAAGCACAATATATGCTTTGTAAAATGTTGGCAGAAGCTCATCACAATATCTGTGTAGTTGGAGATAGTGATCAATCGATCTATCGCTGGCGTGGAGCAGATATCAGTAATATCTTGAATTTTGAAGAAGATTATCCAGAAGCGAAAACAATTCTTTTGGAGCAAAATTATCGTTCGACTTCCAATATACTGAGTGCAGCGAATGAAGTGATTGGCAACAATACAGGTCGCAAACCGAAAAAGCTGTGGACAGACAAAGAAGGCGGAGCCAAAATCAAAGTGTATCGTGCGGATTCTGAGCATGATGAAGGATACTTTGTGACTTCTGAGATTCATAAAAGTGTAAAAACAGGACAGCCTTATCGTAATCATGCAATATTGTATCGTACCAATGCGCAGTCACGGGTTATTGAGGAAATTTTGATCAAATCAGATATTCCTTACCAAATCGTGGGCGGTATCAAGTTCTATGATCGTAAAGAGATCAAAGACTTGCTCGGGTATTTACGTTTGCTTTCGAATCCAGATGATGATATCAGTTTGACTCGAATTATCAATGTGCCTAAGCGTGGTATTGGTGATACGACTGTAGCCAAATTGGCAGTAGCAGCGGCGGAAAAAGGCGTGTCTATTTTCAAAGTATTAGAAATAGTAGATGATCTAGGTTTTGCAGGTCGTACACGCAATATGTTGGTTGAATTTTACGATATGATTGCTTCACTGCATCAAATGGTAGAGTATTTATCAGTTACTGAATTAACCGAAAAGATTTTAGAGTTATCTGAATATCGGGTAGAATTACAACGGGAGAATACTCTTGAATCCAAAGCTCGTTTAGAAAATATAGAAGAGTTTTTATCTGTAACGATGGAATTTGAGAAAAATAATGAAGATCGTTCATTGATTTCATTTTTGACGGATCTAGCGTTAATTGCTGATATCGATACTGTAGGCGATGAACCTGAAGAAGATGACGATGCAGTTGTATTGATGACGATGCATAGTGCCAAAGGTTTGGAATTTCCAACTGTATTTATTATTGGTATGGAAGAAGGCGTGTTCCCGCATAGTCGAGCTTTTCAAGACAATGAAGAATTGGAAGAAGAGCGCCGCTTAGCTTATGTAGGGATTACACGTGCAGAGAAAAATCTATTTTTATCTTGTGCACAGATGCGTACGTTGTTTGGACGAACTACAGCGAATCCACCTTCACGCTTTTTAGAAGAAATTCCAGAAGAGTTCAAAGAAGATACAGCAGTAGCGCCTAACTATCGTCGTGGTGGGGCAGGTCGTGGCACTAGCAGTTATGGATCAGGTAATCGTAGCTTTGGAGGAAGTACAAGTAGCTTTGGTGGCAAACGTGAAAATACGGCTGCTTTTGGCAGTGGATCTTCTGCACGTGCAGTACCAGGATCTACCAATGCAAGAGTAACGGTAACGACAGGAGCTACACCTAAGCCTGTAGCTGCTGGTGGAGGATCAGATAGCTTCCAAGCAGGGGATAAAGTCTCTCATGGTAAATGGGGCATCGGAACGATTGTAGCAGTCAAAGGTACAGGCAATGATATGGAATTACAAATTGCTTTCCCTGCACCGACAGGACTCAAACGCTTATTAGCAGGGTTTGCTCCGATTACTAAAGTAGAATAAAGAATCTGATCGTGCAAGCAAGAAAGTTCTTGTTATCACTTGATGAGTAAAAGTTGTATGTTCAAAACAGAACCGAATTACTTACTGTTCGGTTCTGTTTTTTCATTGAAAATAATAATCATATGCGACAAAATGCTAACGATAAGCAGCATTACAGTTTGGATCAAAGCAATAGTTTATCTTATTGAATCCGGGAGGGAATACTACACATGGATCCGATGCATGAAATGGAACAATTAATTACAGAGCTTAATAAGTACAGCTACCATTACTATACGTTAGATGAACCTCTAGTCGATGATAAAGAATATGATGTTCTATATGATCGACTAATCCAATTGGAAGAAGTCAGTGGAATCGTATTACCTGATTCGCCTACTCAGCGTGTAGGTGGAGAATTGTTAAAAGGATTTTTACCTCATCGCCATCTTTCTCCATTATGGAGTCTAGACAAAGCTCAAAATTTAGAAAAGCTAGCAAGTTGGCATACGCGTGCTCGTAAATTAATTGCTGATTATAATACCAAAAATCCTGATCAACCACTGCCAGAACCCTCTTATGCGATTGAACTCAAGTTCGATGGATTAACACTTAATCTCACCTATGAAAATGGGAATTTAATTCAAGCGGCAACCCGAGGTAATGGAGTAACAGGAGAAGGAATTTTAGAACAAGTCAAAACGATTCGTTCGATTCCTCTATCTATTCCTTTCAAAGAAGGCAAAATTGAAGTGCAAGGCGAAGGCATTATGAATCTATCTGTATTAGCAGCTTATAATGAAAATGCTACAGATAAAGACAAACTCAAAAATGCACGTAATGCTGCTGCGGGTGCTTTGCGTAATTTGAATCCTAAAGTAACAGCTACTCGTCGTTTAAGTGCTTTCTTTTATAACATAGGATACATGGACGGTATTACATTTGAAAGTCATCAAGAGATGATGCAATTTCTTAAAGACAATCATTTCAAGGTCAATCCGTATATTTTTTACTTTGAGAATTTTGATGATGTGATTGCTCAATTAGAAGATATTCAGGCACAACGTACAGGATTAGATTACTTAATCGATGGTGCTGTGGTCAAAATTACAGATATGCGTACCCGCGAAGTACTGGGATATACTGATAAATTCCCGCGTTGGGCAATTGCTTACAAATTCGAAGCAGAAGAAACGAGCACGATTTTAGAATCGGTGTCTTGGAATGTAGGTCGTACAGGTAAAATCACACCATTAGCTCGTGTAGAAGCTGTTGAACTTGCAGGTGTGACTGTACAAAATTGCACACTAAACAATATTGGAGACATTGAACGCAAAAATTTAAAATATGCAATCGGAACACGTGTTTTTATTCGCCGTTCGAATGAAGTTATACCAGAGATTCTTGGTAAAGTGACTGAAGAAAGCGATGGAGAAGAAATCATTTTCCCAGAGAAATGCCCTGCTTGTGGATTTCCATTAGAACAACGTGGAGCACATCTATTCTGTAACAACACACTAGAGTGCACACCACAGATTATAGCTAAGATTACACATTTCGCTTCTAGAGATGCTATGGATATCGAGACATTTAGCGTGATGACAGCTCAACAGTTGCATAGTGAGTTAGGAGTTAAAGAACCAGCAGATCTATATGCTTTAGAATTTGAGAAATTAGTAGAACTAGAACGATTTGGTGAGCGCAAAGCAAATAATCTATTGCAGGCTATCGAAGAAAGTAAAACAAGAGATTTAGCATCATTCTTATATGCTTTAGGTATTCCGAATACAGGTAAATCTACAACTCGTATGTTGGCCGAGCATTATCGTGATTTACACAAAGTGATGAATGCAACAGTAGAAGAGTTAGTCGAATTACCGGATATCGGCAATATTGTAGCTGAAAGCATCGTTGCTTTTTTTGCAGATCCTTTTATGCAGACCAGTATTCAGAAAATGTTAGACCGAGGTGTACAACCGCAATCTCCTGCTGAACCTGTTGTTATCAATACAGATTCTTATTTTGCAGGCAAAACGGTTGTACTTACAGGTACATTACAGACGATGACTCGTGATGATGCCGCTGCTCGCCTAGAGTCTCTAGGCGCCAAAGTGACAGGTAGTGTATCCAAAAAGACAGATATCGTGATCGCTGGTGAAAAAGCAGGTAGCAAATTAACCAAAGCTCAAGAGTTAGGGATCGAAGTTATTCAAGACGAAGAAGAGCTAAAACGATTATTAGAATTGTAAAAGATTCATAAAGTTGCTTGCATCATTAGTAGATATACTACTCGACTATACAACGCTTGAATATGTACACTAATAACATGAACTATGCTTTTTAAATAAAAGGTACAACAAGCAAAGTACATCTTATGAAGATCATTTTATTTGTGTAAAGTCTTTTCATTCGTTTTGTACCTAATCGTAATGATCTACTTCTTTGATGATAATCTTTTATCATTTTGCTCTAGCGCAAGCGATATCGTTCCATCTTTTGAAAAAACAATTGCTTACAGAATAGATAAAAGAGCTAAAGTGATGATATTGAACTTTCAAGAGATAGTTAATCTAAATAAAAAAGCAGGGTGTTGCTCTTGAGACAAGAGGAAACACCCTGCTTTATTTTGTTCTACATCAACGATAGATTTAAGCTTTGGGTAACCATGCATCTTTATCATAACCACGTTGTTCCCAATACCCAACATGATCTTCAGCAATCAATTCAATACGGTTGAGCCATTTCACAGACTTATAAGCATACATCTGCGGAATAACCAAGCGTACAGGACCACCCAGATCAGCAGGAATAATATTACCATCATGTAATACAGCTACAATAATATCTTTCATTTGTGCTTGATCCAGTGTAAGAGAGTCAGTATATACATTATCACCAGAATAAAATTTGACCGTTGTTGCAGAAGATTGAACACCAGCCGCTTTTAAAAAGTCGCTTAAAGGAATACCTTCCCATGTATTCTTATACACAGACCATCCAGTAACACAATGGAAATCACTCACCTGCACATCTCGTTTTAATTTTAAAAATTGTTCCCAGTTCCAGGTTTGAGGTGTATCTACCAGTCCATCTATTTTGAAATCCCAGTTACTATTATCAAAAGTAGGAATAGGCGTTACCGTATATACTCGAAATTCACCTTGCGCTCCACCACCGATAGGAGGTGCAGACGATTTTAGTGGAGTAGGATTAGGAACCATTTTATTGCCATTGCTAGCAGCAACTTCTTCCCATGTTCCACCACCGCCACTGGTTAACGAACTTCCAAGCCATTTTAGAAAAGTAGGCCCGATCGATACAGCCAGTCCGACACCAATCGCCGAGCGTAAAAAGTTCCGTCTTGTATAGAAGGGAGAAGGAGCAGTAGGTGACGATGTCGCTACAACAGTTCCACTTTTGTCAGTAATCGTTTTTTCTACAGTTACAGGTTGCTTGATTGTACGTTTTTTAGGATCTTTCAACCATGCTGTACGTGTTAGAGAATGATAAATAATATAAGGAAGCCCAACCCATGTTAATAAATCATGTATAAATAAAGCCGAGTTGGCTACAGCCGGTCCTACTTGTCGAAGTAGCCATAACAAAATACCGGATACAATCCATCCTACCAATAACACCATCACAATAATCACATTTAACTTTTGCCCAGGTTTATCAGAGAGTCGCTTCCAATGTTTAGCAGCGAGAAACAGATAATAAACAACCGGTACTAATAAAGCCAGTCCACCAATAATATGAAGCCAGCGTACCCACACTCTAACCTCACCTAATATTTCTCGCCAAAACCCACCTACAAGTACTAACCCGGTAACAGCTAAAAGAGCAACTAACCAGGCATTCCAAGCATGCAACCGAATAAGCTTTTTACCAAAGCCTTTTTGAATAGAAGCAATCCAGCGATTCATCCGTACACCCCTTTAGTCATAGTTGTAATCAACGCATAATCAGTCTATAAAATATACGGTAAAAAAGTGACGATGGATTTCAAATCAAATGAATATCTAAACAAACGATAATAGCAAAAATTGAAATACACTATATAAAAGTAATTATAATAGAATAAAGCAATAATAATCTATTTTACTAAAAATAAATTCGATCCCAATTCAAATAATAATATATCGTAAATAATGCTTGCCAACTAATTAATTATGTGTTAAATTATTAAAGTCGCCTCAAAGCAATACAACATGATCTGAAAAAATGATGTTGAAAAAAAGAGTTGACAAACATTCTTAGAAAATGATATGATCTAAGAGTTCTAAAAAACACAAACGCAGCGAAACAACATACTGCAAGTTCTTTGAAAACTGAACAACGAGTGAGTAATAAAGGTCTTAGCCGACCTTTACAAATAGAGAACTTCGGTTCTCGCCAGTTTTAGAT
>NZ_JARUWY010000017.1:0-59628 GCF_030433815.1 Paenibacillus sp. PsM32
CAGCAACTCTTATAATATATCATGCTCATTTCATTTCGTCAACACTTTTTTTCAATCTTTTTTTCAAGCGATCTACAATGTTGAAATTTGTTAATCTCTCTCATTGCGTTCATCACTTTAAAACATTAAAAACAGTGCGAGAATTAATTTATCATATATTTATAGTTTACGTCAATAGTTTTTTATAATTTAATTATTAGTCTCTTTGTAGCGACCATTCCGTACATATTTTGATAGTTCTTTTTGTGGTGCAAAACGTGCATACATTTGGAAAATAGTTTTATATCTTTTATCTATTGATTTACGTATATCTTGATTTAATCGTTGATCACTTAGATCAAATAACATTTCGTCTAACTCTTTCCGTAATACATACGCCATCTCTTTGCACTCTTTATCGTTCAATAACATTCCAAGCATATAAATATCCTCCCTAAATTGTAACTCTTCACAGTATATCTTTCAGGCTGCTATTTATCAGTTCATACCTCTTGATAGAATTATGATAGATAACAGCCTTCTGGATAGTGATGAATTAACCTAATTAGGCATACTTGTAACTGTTTGTATGTGGTTTTTTATAAATAACTAAGCCTTCATCAACCAAAATGTTATTGTACTCTCGATGATTGCTGCTACAAAAAGGATAATTACGATCCAAAATGAAGCAGTAATTGTAGATCTCATAAATTGTTTCCACGCTATTTTAAGTTGATATCGCCCTGCTGGGTTCCAAGTAGTGAGACTATCTAATACTAACTTGCCCAATTTTAAGCTATAAGCTGCTGCGATAAGAATAGCTGGAATTTCAAATATTCCATGTGGTAATAATCCTTTGACTATTAAAGTCACCACATCCTGTCCTTGCATATCATAAGTTCGTAATAGAAATCCTATAATCATTCCGTTCATGACTAAGAAGAATACAGGGACAATCCCAATAAAGACTCCTAAATAGATGATAAGGATACTTTTAATTGCATTGTTTAAAAAGATAAATACAAAATAATTAAGTTCTACATGCTGTCCTTGATCAAGCTGCCCTTTAACTATTTGCAATTGTTGTAATTGTTCTCTTAGATAGTTACCTAATGGTTCCACTAATAAGATACCTGCTATGATTCCTACTACAAACAGAACAGTTGAAACCAACAGCATGGATCGGTTGGATTTGAGATCGCGCCAAAAGGTACGAAATGAAAATAATGAACCCATATGTGTACTCCTTTGCAATGTCATTTGATAGAAAGATAAAAAATAAAGAGAAAGGTATACTACTCCTTCCTCTCTATCTGCTCTTTATATATTCCTCATGATCTAGTTTAAGATTTAGTTGTGTTTTTCAATAATTTTCAGAGCTAATTCATTATACAGTTGACCGATTTCACTATCTTCTTTGTAGACAGAAGGTGAAAAGTCCGGGTCTGTTGGTAAATTATCAGGTGCACCTAATGGGATTTGAGCGAGTAACTCTGTATGCAAGGTTTCTGCAAGTTGTCCACCGCCACCTCTACCAAATACATACTCTCTTTGTCCATCTCTTGCCTGGTAATAGGACATATTTTCAACGACACCTAGAATTTCATGATCGGTCTGTAATGCCATTGTTCCTGCGCGAGCTGCTACAAATGCTGCTGTTGCATGAGGAGTCGTGACGAGTATCTCTTTACTTTGTGGCAGAATTTGATGAACATCGAGTGCGACATCACCTGTTCCTGGTGGAAGATCTAACAACATGTAGTCCAGTTGATCCCAATCTACATCGGCAAAAAATTGACGAAGCATTTTGCCAAGCATCGGTCCGCGCCATATAACAGGATTATTTTCTTTAATAAAGAATCCCATCGACATCACTTGAACTCCAAATCGCTCCACCGGTTGAATACGTCCTTCTTCTACTGTAGGCCCTTCTTCTATTCCCATCATATCTGGAATACTGAAACCGTAGATATCAGCATCAATAATGCCGACTCTTTTTCCTTGGCGCACTAATGCCGTTGCTAAATTGACAGTAACAGTAGATTTACCTACTCCACCTTTACCACTAGCTACAGCTATAAAACGAACACCAGAGTTAGCATGAATGATAGGGAGCTGCTCCAGACCTGCTGCATGACCTTTGTGGGTCTCAGATTCAGGCGGTAATGCTTCTTCTGTGTCTGGAGAGAGTAATTGACGTACTGTAGCCATTTCAAGCTCAGAAGGCGCTCTAAAACGAATATGTAGATCAATAGGTTCTACAATTTTGAGAGCTGACCGAATCGACTGTTCTAAAGCGTCTTTATACTCTTGACCTAACTCAATCCCCACTACGGTGAGAGAAATTCTGGAATCTTTGATCATAATATCACGAATAAATTGCATTTCTACTAGAGGAAAATCATACTGTGGATCTGTAACAGTACTTAGTAATTCCAAAACATAGTCTCTTGATAACATATGAGGTGCACTCCTTATGTGATTAGATTCAATATACCGTTATAAAGATAACCATGAGATCATAACGCAATACGTTGTATTATACCATTTTATAATATTGATTCGCGAATCATACATTGTAAAAATACAAATAAAATGTTTCTGCATCTATTCCAGTTGTTCTATATACTAAAAACCGTTCTACTCTAGATCATCATAACATGACCCAAGTAAAACGGTTTTGTCGTTCTCACATTTAGGAGTTGATATGTTCAGCCATACCTTCAATCAACACTTCTGCTACTTCTGGACGTGTGAACTCAGGTGGAGGGCATTGACCATCTCTTAGTAATGCTCTTACTTTTGTCCCAGAAAGGGTTAAATGATTTTCTTTCGGATGCGGGCAGGTTTTGCTAGAAGCCATGTTACCGCATTTGGTACAAAAAAAGCTATGTTCAAAAAATAATGGCGTAATTCCTAATTCTTCTGCTGTAAAATGCTTAAAAATTTCTTGAGCTTCATATGTTCCGTAATAATCACCCACACCTGCATGATCACGACCAACGATAAAATGAGTACAACCATAATTTTTGCGAACCATTGCATGGAATATAGCTTCTCTTGGCCCTGCATAACGCATAGCCGCCGGAAACACACCTAAAAATGCTCGATCTTTTGGATAGTAATTTTCTAAAAGAACCAAATAACTACGCATCCGTACATTAGCAGGAACATCATCGGATTTGGTTTCACCTACTAATGGGTTTAGAAACAAAGCATCTACAATTTCCATCGCACTTTTTTGAATATACTCATGAGCACGATGAACAGGATTACGAGTCTGGAATCCTACCACAGTTTTCCAACCTTTATCTGCAAAAATTTGTCTTGTTTGTTCGGGATCAAAATAAAACTCACCAAATTTCTCAGGCTGAGGACGTTTTAAGACTTGGATAGGTCCTCCAACATAAATGGAAGAACGACTAATTAATTTTTGTACCCCTGGATGCTCAGGATCATCGGTTTTGAAGACTTTCACAGCTTCTTGTTGTTGATCTACGTTATAGATACTACGTACTTCTAATGTACCGTAGATTTCTCCATCCTGCTCTCCTACCAAAGCCACCTGTTCGCCGATTTGCAATGTGGATGTAATAGACTCGTCTAAAGCTAGAGTAATTGGAATACTCCATACCGTACCATTGGACAATCTCATATTTTCCAAAACAGAATGATAGTCCTTTTCTTCCATAAATCCTTCTAGTGGAGAGAAAGCACCTACACCTATAAGATCTAGATCAGATATAGTCCATGTATTGATAGGAATCTGTTTCCATTGCTGAGCTTGAGCCAATAACTGATCACGATCTTCCTCTTTTACAATACGTTGAATCAATCGACCACCATGCGGCAAAATTGTTGTCATTCTGTAATCGCTCCTGTCTTATCATAAATAGGTATGTTGTATTGTCTAACTGTGCTAAGTATACATGAAGCCGACCAGATGGTTAGAAAAATCACTTGGTCGGCTTATGTTATTTATATTTATCATGAAGTTAATTTGTTTATTTGTGCAATCCACATTCTGTTTTATCTGAATTAGCCCAGCGTCCTGCGCGAGGGTCTTCACCAGGCATCACCTGACGTGTGCATTGTTCACAACCTATACTAGGATAATGTTGATCATGAAGAGGGTTGTAGATAATATCGTTATCACGAATATACTTCCATACGTCTTCAGAAGTCCAATCTGCAATCGGATTAAACTTCATTAACCCAAATTTAGAATCGTACTCTATTTTTTTAGCATTTGCACGAGTTGGCGCTTGATCGCGACGAATACCTGTAATCCAAGAATCATATTGAGATAATATACGAGTTAAAGGCTCTACTTTACGAATATTGCAGCATGCATTAGGATCTACTGTCCATAAAGCTTCTCCATGAGCGGCTGCTTGTTCTTCCGGTGTTAGCTTAGGATCTACTTTTACAAACTCCAAACCATAACGTTCAATCATACGATCACGTGTCTCGTAGGTTTCTTTAAAATGGAAATCAGTATCTAAATAGAAAATATCAGTGGACGGGCTGATATTTTGTAACATATCAACAATAACTACATCTTCCGCTCCAAAACTACAAGCAAAAGTAAGACTTTCAAAATTATCCACAGCCCAACGAATCACTTGTTCAGCTGTAGCATGTTCTAATTCTTCAGCTTTCACTCTAGCTAATTCTTCTTTTTCCAATAGATTCATATTTAGTTCCCCCACCTTTGGAATTCATTTTCCCATTTTGGTTTTAAGTACGTTCAACAAATGACTATTTATTAATCATATTTTTAAAGCCGACTAAACAACTAAGAATTATGTATATTATAGTACTTAATGGTTGAGGATTCAATAGTATTTTGAAAGTTAATCACAAGTTATTCACACTATTTTATAACTAAGAATAACTTTGTTGAAATGATTGTCATAGTAGTTACTTTATACACAAGGTTATGCACAAATCACATGTGGTCAAATGGTGGTCAAATGGTGGTCAAACGAGCTTCAATTGAAAGATAAACACAAAAAAGCCTCCCACCATTTCTGGTAAGAGGCTTCTGTAATCCTTGATAAACAAGGAATATTAACGTTTGGAGAACTGAGGTGCGCGACGTGCTGCTTTAAGACCGTATTTTTTACGTTCTTTCATACGAGGGTCACGAGTCAGGAATCCAGCTTTTTTCAAAGATCCACGAAGTTCAGGATCAGCTTTAAGCAATGCACGGGAAATACCGTGACGGATTGCTCCTGCTTGACCAGAAATACCACCACCGTGAGCCAATACGATTACATCGTAGCTTCCGATTGTTTCTGTCAAGTTAAGTGGTTGTTTTACGATCAGTTTAAGTGTATCTAAACCGAAATATTCATTGATGTCGCGTTTATTGATGACAATGCGTCCTTCACCCGGTACAAGGCGAACACGTGCTACCGAATGTTTACGACGACCTGTCCCATAGTATTGTACTTGTGCCATGAAACTGTCCTCCTTTTAATTAGCCGCGAAGTTCGTAAACTTCCGGTTTTTGTGCTGCATGTGGGTGTTCTACGCCAGCATATGCTTTCAATCTTAACTTCATTTGGTTACCCATACGAGTTTTTGGAAGCATACCATGAACTGCAAATTCGATTACACGTTCAGGTTTGTTTTTGATCATTTCATCAGCAGTGGTAACTTTAAGACCACCTGGATGCATGGAGTGACGGTAGTATTTTTTGTCTTGCAATTTTTTACCAGTCAAGTGGATTTTGTCAGCATTGATTACGATAACGAAATCTCCACCGTCTACATGAGGGGTAAATTGTGGTTTGTGTTTGCCGCGAATAAGTGCAGCTGCTTCACTAGCCAAACGACCAAGCGTTTTGCCTTCAGCATCGATAATGTGCCAATTGCGTTCTACTTCACTTGGCTTCGCAATGTACGTCGTACGCATGAAAAGTTCCTCCTTAGTGTGCTTTTGAAAATATATCATTAAGACATATTCTCATATATCTTCGTTCTTGAGTTAGTGTTGTTAATACACAGTGTTACATAGTCATTAAGTGATGGATTAAAAATTTTTGGTGGTGTTATTCTTAATGGGGCTGTGGGATAGCCTTAAGAAAACACAAACTTTATTTTACAGCATAAAAACATGTTAAGCAAGAACTATTTGAAGTTTTTCTAGAAAAATTTTCTTAGGAATTTCCTTTGAAATTTTACTATGTATTAAACTCCTCATAGTGAACCCCCCACATCGTTAACGCTTTGCTAACTGCGGTAGGTCCTGCCATACTACGATCCTCTGCAGCAATCATTCTAGGAATAGCATCCGGTTCGTGTTTACCTTCTCCCACTTGTACCAGAGTCCCTATAATGATACGTACCATATGCTGTAAAAATCCACTGCCTGTTATATAAAAGTGTAAAATACCTTGGTCTCTTGTATCAGGACGGGTCATAGAATAATCTACTTCCAAACGTGCCTCATAGATTGTACGGATATGACTTTGCTTTTCGGAATGTTTTGAAGCAAACGTTGTGAAGTCATAAGTGCCAATAAAGTAGGAAAGAGCTTCACGCATTGCTCCAATATTCAGTTTGCCTGGATGATGTAATTGCATATGCCTTAGAAAAACGTCTGGATATTGATTAGCGTTAATCGTGTATCGATATGTTTTTCGTTTAGCTGAGCGCCGTGAGTGGAAGTCCAAATGAACCTCGCGCGCATTTGTAACAATAATATCTTTAGGCAAGCGACCATTTAAAGCAAGTGGCCAACGTTCTGCTGGAACAGTTGATTCAGTCAAGAAATGAAATACTTGTCCGATCGCATGTACACCCGCATCGGTACGACCTGAGCCATGAATCTTTGGTTTTTCTCCAATGATCGAAGCAATTGCTTTTTCTAAATGATCCTGAATCGTATTTCCGTCTGGTTGGGTCTGAAATCCGTTATATCTTGTTCCATCGTAATTGACAGTCATACAAAGATTCCTCATATATCCTCACCTTTTATACAAAGCAAGGGAGCCCCTAATGGAGCTCCCTCCCTCATTATCCTCAAACACTGCATGTTCCAAACAGAGAAAAAAAGGGTTTTGTCAGAATCTGTTGACCCTGTCCACCCTTTCCTCATCTGCATGTTACGCGCGGTCTACCAATTCAAGATAAACCATAGGTGCAGCATCGCCGCGACGAGGTCCTAATTTAAGAATACGAGTGTATCCACCTGGACGCTCTGCATAGCGAGTTGCTAAATCAGAAAACAATTTTTGGATAGCATCTTGTCCACCATCGAGAGACTCGCGACGAACATAAGCAGCTACTTGACGACGAGCATGAAGATCTCCACGTTTAGAAAGGGTGATCAATTTTTCAGCGATAGAACGAACTTCTTTCGCTTTAGCTTCAGTCGTTTGAATACGCTCATACAAGAACAGGTCAGTTACCAGGTCACGAAACAAAGCTTTACGAGCGCTGGAATTACGACCCAATTTTTGGTATGCCATGTTGTTTTTCCCTCCTTCATTACACTATTAAATGATTAGTCTTCTTGACGAAGTCCTAATCCTAATTCTTCAAGCTTCTCTTGAACTTCCTCAAGCGATTTGCGGCCCAAGTTGCGGACTTTCATCATATCGTCTTCGGATTTCGTAGTTAGCTCTTGTACGGTATTAATACCAGCACGTTTCAAGCAGTTGTAAGAACGTACAGAGAGATCAAGCTCTTCGATAGTCATCTCGAGCACTTTCTCTTTTTTATCTTCCTCTTTTTCGACCATGATTTCAGCATCTTTTGCTTCGTCAGTCAGACCAACAAATAACATCAAATGCTCAGTCAAAATTTTAGCGCCCAGACTAACTGCTTCTTCTGGTCGAATGCTACCATCCGTCCAAATTTCAATAGTTAGCTTGTCATAGTTCGTTACTTGACCTACACGAGTATTTTCCACGCCATAGTTAACGCGGGAAATCGGAGTATAGATAGAATCTACAGGAATGACACCAATTGGTTGATCATCACGTTTATTCTTATCTGCAGCAACATAGCCACGACCACGATTTGCAAAAATACGCATGTGAAGTCTAGAACCTGGAGCTAAAGTGGCGATATGAAGATCCGGATTCAGGATTTCAACATCACTGTCTGCACGGATATCTCCTGCAGTGATCGCCCCTTCTCCTTCCGCATCAATCTCCAACACTTTTTCTTCATCAGAGTGGATCTTAAGCGAAAGGGCCTTGAGGTTCAGAATGATTTCTGTAACGTCTTCCATCACACCTTGAACCGTTGAGAACTCATGCAATACACCATCGATTTGAACAGATGTTACTGCTGCTCCCGGAAGAGAAGATAACAAAATTCTACGAAGTGAGTTGCCAAGTGTTGTGCCATAACCACGTTCGAGCGGTTCAATGATGAATTTACCGTAGTTACCTTCATCATTTACATCTACGGTCTCAATTTTCGGCTTTTCGATTTCTATCACTGCAATATCCCTCCTTCAAAACGTCGCTCCTGTGAAACTGTCGCTGAATACTTACAAATAGACATGCAGTAGTATACCCGGTAAATGTATCTTTACCTTTGCCGGGGATTATACTACAAAATAAAGAGACATGCTTCAATTATACGCGGCGACGTTTTGGTGGACGGCATCCGTTATGCGGGATTGGCGTTACATCTTTGATTAGGTTAACTTCAAGACCAGCTGCTTGCAAAGAACGAATTGCTGCTTCGCGTCCAGCTCCTGGACCTTTAACCATAACCTCAACGGCTTTCATACCGTGTTCCATTGCTGCTTTAGCTGCTGTTTCAGCTGCTAATTGCGCTGCGAATGGAGTAGACTTACGAGAACCTCTGAAACCTAAACCGCCTGAGCTAGCCCAAGAGATCGCGTTTCCGTGAGGATCCGTAATTGTAACGATTGTATTATTAAACGTGGAACGGATGTGCGCCACGCCAGATTCAATATTTTTACGGTCACGACGTTTTGTACGTACGACTTTTTTAGCTTTAGCCATTGTGCTTTAACCTCCCTTACTTCTTCTTGTTCGCTACTGTACGACGAGGACCTTTACGTGTACGAGCATTAGTTTTAGTACGTTGTCCACGAACCGGCAATCCACGACGGTGACGAACACCACGGTAACATCCGATTTCGATTAGACGTTTAATGTTAAGAGAGATCTCACGACGAAGATCACCTTCAACTTTAGTACTACCAATTACTTCACGCAATTTTCCTACTTCATCTTCTGTAAGATCGCGGACACGAGTGTTCAGGTCAATACCAGTATCACTCAGAATTTTCTGGGAAGTCGTTTTACCGATTCCGAAAATATATGTCAAGGCGATCTCAACGCGTTTATCACGTGGTAAATCCACGCCAGCTATACGTGCCATTTTACGCTACACCCCCTAGATAATTATCCCTGTTTTTGTTTGTGTTTAGGATTCTCACAAATAACCATTACATTCCCTTTGCGGCGAATGACTTTGCATTTTTCGCAGATGGGTTTTACAGAAGGTCTTACCTTCATGCTAATTACCTCCTCAAGTTTTACGTCCGTAAAACTTACTTGTAATCATTGTATCTGCTGACAAGCAATGATTTCATAAACATCTATTATAACATAGATTAGTGTTAAAGTGTCTATTTGCGGTAAGTTATACGACCTTTTGTCAAATCATAAGGTGACAATTGTACAACTACTTTATCTCCAGTCAGAATACGGATAAAGTGCATCCGTAGCTTTCCAGAAACATGAGCGAGAATCTGATGACCATTCTCTAATTCAACTTTGAACGTTGCATTCGGCAAGGGTTCAAGAACCACGCCTTCTACCTCAATAACATCTTCCTTGGCCACAGTCAGTCTCCTTTCTGTTCAACACTGTTTTCGGCAGATTCCAAGAACTTGGTAACTGCATAACGCAATTTCCCGTTCGTGACCCGACCGCTTTCTTGCAAACTGTTTACTACTTCGCTGCTGATCACCGGCATTAGCTCCAGATGAAGCAGATTCTTCTTCTTCGGCTGGTCAAACTTTCGTTTGTTCCCGTCGGCGATATAAACAAACTTCTCATCCGGTATTGCAATGATAACAGCAGGTTGAGGAGCTCCTTGACCTTTTAACACTTTCACAATTTGACCGACCTGCGGGTTCATTGTTGTTTTCACAAGAATCACCTACGCATTTAGTTTAGTTTTGTGAAAATCTCCATACCGTCCGGTGTAACCGCAACTGTATGTTCAAAATGGGCACATAATGAGCCATCAACAGTAACTACTGTCCATTTGTCTTCAAGCGTTTTGACATGTTGCGTGCCGGCATTTACCATCGGCTCGATTGCCAGAACCATTCCCGGCTTCAGCCTTGGTCCGCGATCCTTAACTCCATAATTAGGAATTTGAGGTGCTTCGTGCAGCTTCGTTCCGATACCATGTCCTACGTATTCACGTACAACAGACATACCGGCATCTTCAATAAAACGCTGTATCGCATGCGATATTGTAAACAAGCGTACATCTGGCTTGACCAGTTCAAGTCCTGCATACAAAGAACCTTCAGTTACTTCCAAAAGTTTTTTTGCATCATCAGAAATCTGTCCTACCGGATATGTCCATGCAGAATCTCCATGATAACCACGGTACTCAGCTCCAATATCAAGTGTAACGATGTCGCCTTCTTGCAATTTGCGTTTATTCGGGAATCCATGAACTAATTGCTCATTAACCGAAGCACAAATGCTGGCAGGAAAACCATTGTATCCTTTGAATGACGGTAAGGCATTTTGACTGCGAATATAACGGTCTGCAATCTGATCAAGGTGTTCGGTCGTAATACCTGGCTCGATCGCTTGCTTGATTAGACGATGCGTCTCAGCTACAATTCGCCCTGCTTCCCGCATAAAGCCTAGTTCTGTTTCGGATTTGCAAATGATCATTCTGCCTAACCTCTTAGTAATGAAACAATATCCTTAGATACTGCATCAATACTTTGATCGCCATCAATCTCTCTCAACAGCTTTTGATCACCGTAGTAAGCAATAAGAGGCGCTTCTGTTTTCGTATGGTACTCATTCAGACGCGTTCCTACACTTTCTTCGTTATCATCAGCACGTTGATAAAGTTCACCACCATCAATATCACATACGCCTTCTTGCTTCGGCGGATTGAATTCAATATGGTAAGTAGCTCCACAAGTCTTGCAAATACGTCGTCCGGTAATCCGAACAAGCAATTTGTTGAGATCTACTTTTAAATTGATCACGTGGTCCAGCTTACGCTCCATTGCTGCCAGCATTTTATCCAGTGCTTCAGCTTGAGCTAAAGTTCTTGGAAAACCGTCAAGCAAGAAACCTTTTTTACAATCGGGCTGAGCAAGACGCTCTTCCACGATTCCGTTCGTTACGTCATCCGGTACAAGTAAACCTTGATCTATGAATTCTTTGGCTTTTACTCCAATAGGAGTTTCCTGTTTGATCGCTAGACGAAATGCATCGCCTGTAGAAATATGAGGAATACCTAGCTCTTTCACAATCACAGCTGCTTGTGTTCCTTTTCCTGCTCCCGGAGGCCCCATGAATATGATGTTCACGTAATGTCACTCCCCCTAAGACTAATGCTGCAAGAACAGCACGAAAGGCGCCGGTTGTGAACAAGCATGACTTATTCCAGCCGGAACCTGCCGTCTATTTATTGATAAAACCTTTGTAATGGCGTTTAATGAGCTGGCTTTCGATCGTTTTCATCGTGTCAAGGGCAACCCCAATAACGATAAGAAGCGATGTACCACCGATTTGCACAGATTGTGGCAAACCTGAAATAGCTCCTAAGAATACTGGTAGTACCGAGATAACCGCCAGGAATAATGATCCTGTCATGGTCAAACGAGTCATAACACGAGTCAAATAAGTAGCCGTTGGCTTACCTGGACGAACACCCGGGATATATCCACCATTCTTTTTCATATTATCGGCCATTTGCGTAGGATTCATTTGCACAAATGTATAGAAGAAAGTAAAACCTATGATCATTATAACATACAGCACCATACCAAGCGGTTTGTCATACCACAAATTCTGAGTAATCCATTTCGCCCAGAGATGAGTAGACCAGAAGCTTGCTATAATAATCGGAAATTGTAGCAATGAAACGGCAAAGATAACAGGGATAACACCCGCTGAGTTAACTTTCAACGGAATATGTGTATTCTGTCCACCATACATTTTGTTACCTACAACGCGTTTTGCATATTGTACTGGAATTTTACGAATACCCTGTTGGATAAAGATAACTCCGACAACGATGAAAATCACGACAATAACAACAATGGCTAACTTCGCAACATTAAAGAACGTCTGACCTTGTTGCAGGAAATCCGATTGAACCATATCACGGATATGCTGTGGAATAGCTGCAACAATACCAGCGAAGATGATGATCGAAATACCGTTACCGATTCCTTTTTCAGTGATTTGTTCCCCGAGCCACATCAAGAATGATGTACCCGCCGTCAACACGATTGCAATAATGATGTAATCTACCGCAGTAGCATTAGGAATCATTTCTGCATTGTATAAACGGTTGAAACCAATCGATGTACCAAAGGCTTGGATCAGACCCAGAATAACAGTACCATACCGGGTAATCTGTGCCAGTTTCTTTTTACCGTGTTCCCCTTGTTTGGCCCATTCCGCAAATTTCGGAATGACATCCATCGATAATAACTGAACTATAATGGATGCAGTGATATACGGCATGATCCCAAGGGCAAAAATGGAGAAATGCCCCAAAGCTCCCCCTGAGAAAGTATTTAGAAGACCGAATAGTTCTTTACCTTGAGCGTTAGCAGACTGGAAAACACTTTTGTCTACACCCGGAACCGGTACAAACGCACCGATACGGTAGACAATGAGCACCAGCAAGGTAAAGATAATCCGATTTCTAAGATCCTCAACCCGCCATATATTCTTTAGGGTCTTGAACATTAGATCACCTCGGTTTTACCGCCGGCAGCCTCGATTTTCTCTACCGCAGATTGAGAGAACTTATTCGCTTTTACAGTCAATTTCACAGTGATGTCGCCATTACCAAGAATTTTAATTCCGCTTCTTGCATTTTTAACGATTCCCTGTTCCATCAAGAACGTAGGAGTTACTTCTGTATCAGCAGCAAAGCTGTTTAAATCTTCGATGTTTACGAGTGCATATTCTTTACGAGTAGGGTTAACAAATCCGCGTTTAGGCAAACGACGATACAATGGATTTTGTCCGCCTTCAAATCCTGGACGAACTCCTCCGCCTGAACGAGAGTTTTGTCCTTTGTGACCACGACCCGATGTTTTACCAGTACCACTACTTGGACCGCGACCTACACGTTTGCGTTCCTTGCGTGAACCTGGGCTTGGTGAAAGCTCATGCAATTTCATCGTTCGTTGCACCTCCTTATTGATAGTAGGTTAATTTTTTTAAAATTAACCTTCGATTTCTTTTACAGATACTAAATGTTGCACTTGTTTGATCATACCGCGCATAGCAGCATTATCGTTTTGAACTACTGAGTGGTTCAGTTTACGTAGTCCTAGTGTTTTAACAGTAGTACGTTGTTTCTCTGAACGACCGATCACGCTACGGACGAGGGTAATTTCCAATTTAGCCATGAGGTTCCCTCCTTAACCGAGCAACTCTTCGATAGATTTTCCACGAAGTTTAGCCACGTCTTCAGCACGTTTCAAACGAGACAAGCCTTCTAACGTTGCGTTAACCATGTTCATGGAATTCGAAGAACCCAGAGATTTAGTCAAGATATTGCCTACACCAGCAAGTTCTAGTACAGCACGAACCGGTCCACCAGCAATAACTCCAGTACCTTCGGATGCTGGTTTCAACAATACACGTCCTGCTCCGAATTTACCTGTAACAAGGTGAGGAATTGTTGTTCCAACGATCGGAACATGAATCAAGTTTTTCTTAGCATCTTCGATGCCTTTACGGATAGCGTCAGGTACTTCACCGGCTTTACCGATACCAGCGCCTACCCAACCATTACCATCGCCCACTACTACAAGTGCGCTAAAGCTGAAACGACGTCCACCCTTAACTACTTTAGCTACACGATTAATGTTTACAACTCTTTCAGTCAGCTCTAAAGTGTTTGGATCAATACGCAAGTCGTTAACCTCCTTTTTACAATGTTTTAGAATTGAAGACCAGCTTCACGAGCTGCATCTGCCAAGGCTTGAATCCGTCCGTGATACAAGTAGCCTCCGCGATCAAATACAACAGCTGTGTGCCCTTTTTCAGATGCACGTTTTGCAACCAGTTCGCCAACTTTAGTAGCAGCTTCTACGCTACCGCCGTTTTTAATATCTGCAAGTTCTTTATCAAGAGTCGAAGCGGAAACCAAAGTTACACCCGCTACGTCATCGATCAATTGAGCGTAGATATGTTTAGCAGAACGGAATACGTTCAAACGTGGACGTTGAGAAGTACCAGTGATGTTCTTACGAACACGTAGGTGTCTTTTCAGACGTGCTTTATTTTTATCTGCTTTTGTAATCATGACTGTACATTTCACTCCTTTCACGTTGCCTTCACAGGCTCACTTCAACACGCATAAGGTAAAGGAACGTATTCCTTTATCTTATTTTTTCTTACCAGCTTTACCTTCTTTACGAAGAATACGCTCGCCTTCATACTTGATACCTTTACCTTTATATGGTTCTGGTTCACGTACGGAACGGATTTTTGCAGCGTAAGCTCCTACGCGCTCTTTATCGATTCCATTAACGATGATTTTCGTATTTGTAGGCACATCGAACTCGATGCCTGGTTCAGGAGAAATTTCTACTGGATGAGAGTAACCCACGTTTAGAACAATTTTGTCGCCAGATTTGCTTGCGCGGTATCCAACACCAACTAGCTCTAGGGATTTGGAGAAACCTGTAGTTACTCCACTCACCATGTTACTTACTACACTACGAGTAGTGCCGTGCAGGGAACGATGAGTCTTATTATCAGAAGGACGTTCGATTGTGATCGTGTTCTCTTCGATATTTACTTTCATATCTTTATGAATCTCACGGGAAAGCGTACCTTTCGGTCCTTTAACCGTAATTTGAGTATTATCCAAGTTGATTTCAACACCACTTGGTACTTCGATTGGTTTGCGACCAATACGAGACATAGAGTTGCACCTCCTTATTATATGACGTTAATTACCAAACGTAGCAAACAACTTCGCCGCCGCTTTTCGATTGACGAGCTTCTTTATCAGTTACTACCCCTTTAGAAGTAGAGATGATAGCGATTCCCAGTCCACCTAGTACGCGAGGGATTTCATTGCTTTTCGTGTAAACACGAAGTCCTGGTTTACTGATACGTTTCAAACCAGTAATTACACGTTCGTTATTTTGACCGTATTTCAAGAAAATACGGATAATTCCTTGTTTGTTATCCTCAACAACTTCAGCATCACGAATGAAACCTTCACGTTTTAGGATATCAGCGATTTGCTTCTTCATCGTAGAAGCAGGAACTTCAACTGTTTCGTGACGCACAACGTTGGCGTTACGAATACGAGTAAGCATATCAGCAATTGGATCTGACATAGTCATGTGTGTAAACCTCCTTCCCCTTAATCAAATGTTTACCAGCTTGCTTTTTTCACACCAGGGATCTGGCCTTTATGAGCCAATTCACGGAAGCAAATTCTGCAAATTTTGAACTTTTGCAATACCGAGTGTGGACGACCACAACGTTCGCAACGTGTGTATGCACGTACTTTGAACTTCGGAGTGCGTTGTTGTTTAACTTTCATTGAAGTTTTAGCCACTTAGCCTGACACCTCCTAATATTTTCGGAGAACTAGGGTTTATATCCGAACCCTGTACATTTCAATAATTATTTTACGAAAGGCATTCCCAATTGGGTAAGCAATTCGCGAGACTCTTCGTCAGTTTTAGCAGTCGTTACGATAACGATGTCCATACCGCGAACTTTGTCTACTTTATCATACTCGATTTCCGGGAAGATCAATTGCTCTTTCAAACCCAGTGTATAGTTACCACGTCCGTCAAATGCTTTAGAAGAAACACCGCGGAAGTCACGTACACGTGGAAGTGTGATGTTGAACAATTTATCTAAGAAATAGTACATACGATCGCCACGAAGTGTTACTTTAACACCGATAGGCATGTTTTCACGAAGCTTAAATCCAGCAATAGATTTTTTAGCACGTGTGATAACTGGTTTTTGACCAGAAATCAATTGAAGATCGTTAACAGCAGAATCCAATACTTTGGAGTTCGATACCGCTTCACCTACACCCATGTTGATAACAACTTTTTCAACTTTTGGTACTTGCATAACCGTTGTATAGTTGAATTTTTGTACCAAAGCCGGGGAGATCTCATTCAAGTAAAGCTCTTTCATTCTTGTTGCCATTTTGGAAGGTCCTCCTTTCCGTAACAATTAGTATTAGTCGATTGTTTCACCGGAGCGTTTAGCTACGCGAACTTTTTTGCCGTTATCCAATGTTTTGTAACCGATACGGGTTACTTTTTTTCCGTCCTTAGGATCAACGTGCATTACGTTCGAAACGTGGATCGGCGCTTCTTGCTCAACACGTCCTCCTTGCGGATTCAGTTGAGTTGGTTTTTGGTGTTTGGTGATCATATTCACGCCTTCAACCAACACGCGGTTTTCACGAGGATACGCTGCGATAACGCGACCTTTTTTACCTTTGTCTTTACCGCTGATTACAAGAACCGTATCATCTTTTTTCACGTGTAGTTTGTGGTTGTGAGATTCCAACACTTTTTTCACTTTCGCCATTTGTGTACACCTCCTATAACTCACTTCAGGCCATAGCCTTTATATCTTACAATCGTTTAGATAACTTCCGGAGCCAAAGAAACGATTTTCATGAAGTCTTTATCACGCAATTCACGAGCAACTGGTCCAAAGATACGAGTACCACGAGGGCCTCTGTCATCTTTAACAACTACTGCTGCATTCTCATCAAATGCGATGTAAGATCCGTCTTTACGACGAACGGAACTCTTTGTACGAACGATTACCGCTCTTACAACATCACCCTTTTTGACAACGCCGCCTGGTGTTGCTTGTTTTACAGAACAAACGATCAAATCGCCGATTGCAGCTGTACGACGTCCAGTACCACCTAGTACGCGGATACACATAAGTTCTTTTGCGCCAGAGTTATCGGCTACAGCCAAACGTGTAAATGGTTGAATCATTGTTAGTTCCTCCTTCCAGACAGGTTAGCATCATTCATCAAATGATGATTGCTTCTTCTACAACTTCCACTAATCTCCAGTTTTTATCTTTAGATAATGGACGTGTCTCCATGATTTTAACAACATCACCAATTTTAGCAGTGTTATTTTCATCATGAGCCTTGAATTTTTTCGTATATTTAATACGTTTGTGATACAAGTCATGCTTTTTATAAGTTTCTACAGCAACAACGATGGTTTTATCCATTTTATCACTGACCACTTTGCCTACTTGTACTTTACGGGCATTGCGTTCGCTCATAGTTAATCTCCTTCCTAGCTGATAGCATTTAAGCTCTCAAATATTGGATTACGATGTGATTCCAAGTTCTCTTTCACGAACTACTGTTTTAGCACGTGCAATTTGTTTACGCACAGCACTGATACGAGTAGGGTTATCCAATTGACCGGTAGCAAGTTGAAAGCGCAGGTTAAAGAGTTCCTCTTTAAAACCAGCAATCTTTTGCTCGATTTCAGCAGTGGTAAGGTTGCGCAATTCATTAGCTTTCATTTGCTTCACCACCCAATTCTTCACGTTTCACAAACTTAGTTTTTACAGGCAACTTGTGAGAAGCAAGACGCATAGCTTCACGCGCGATCTCTTCAGAAACACCTGCAAGTTCAAACATAATTTTACCTGGTTTAACAACGGCAACCCATTTTTCTACGTTACCTTTACCACTACCCATACGAACCTCAAGAGGTTTTTGAGTGATTGGCTTGTCCGGGAAAATTTTGATCCATACTTTACCACCACGTTTGATATAACGAGTCATAGCAATACGAGCAGCTTCGATTTGACGGTTAGTGATCCAAGAAGGCTCAGTAGCTTGCAAACCGAATTCTCCGAAGTTCAATTCAGTACCGCCTTTAGCGCGACCTGACATGCTTCCGCGTTGTTGTTTACGGTGTTTTACACGTTTTGGTACCAACATGATTAGTTGCCTCCTTCCTGAGCAGCTTGTTTCTTAGCCGTAGGAAGAACCTCTCCACGATAAATCCATACTTTTACGCCAATACGACCATAAGTAGTATGCGCTTCTGCTGTACCATAGTCAATATCGGCACGAAGCGTATGAAGTGGAACAGTTCCTTCGCTGTAGCCTTCAGAACGGGCAATTTCAGCACCGCCAAGACGTCCGCTAACTGCTGTTTTAATTCCTTTAGCGCCTGAACGCATAGTTCTTTGAATTGCTTGTTTCAATGCACGACGGAAAGAAACACGACGTTCCAATTGTTGTGCAATACTTTCTGCAACTAGAATTGCATCAAGTTCTTGATTTTTGATTTCAGAAATGTTGATATGAACTTTTTTACCACCAGCAATTTTAGTTACTTGTGTACGAAGAACTTCAACTTCTGAACCACCGCGTCCGATAACCATACCAGGTTTAGCTGTATGGATCGTCACGTTCACACGATTAGCCGCTCTCTCGATTTCGATATGAGAGACAGCAGACTCTTTAAGTTTGGTTTTAAGGTATTCACGGATTTTAACGTCTTCGATAAGAAGATCGCCAAAGTCTTTACCAGCATACCATTTAGATTCCCAATCACGGATAATACCTACACGTAATCCGACGGGATTTACTTTTTGGCCCACACGTTTTCCCTCCTTCTATCTTATTTTTCAGCTACCACCAAAGAAATATGGCTGGTGCGTTTGTTAATTTTACTTGCACGTCCCATTGCACGAGGGCGGAAACGTTTCAGTGTTGGTCCTTGGTTAACGTAAACCTGGGAAATTACCAAGTTGTTAACATCAAAAGTCAACTCTTTTTCTGAGCTAATAAACTCAGCGTTGGCAATTGCGGAGTTAAGAAGCTTCTCAACAATTGGGGATGCGGATTTCGGCGTATGACGCAGAATTGCGATCGCTTCTCCAACTTGCTTACCGCGGATCAAGTCAACTACTAATTGAACTTTACGCGGAGCGATGCGTACAAACTTTGCGTGTGCTTTCGCTTGCATTGCGTGACCTCCTCTCTTACTTTAAATCCTTATATATTAACGTCTTGTTTTTCTGTCGTCATTAGCATGACCTTTGTACGTACGAGTTGGTGCGAACTCACCAAGCTTGTGTCCGACCATATCTTCCGTTACATATACCGGTACATGTTTGCGACCATCATAAACAGCGAATGTATGTCCGATAAATTGTGGGAAAATCGTCGAGCGACGGGACCAAGTTTTGATTACGACTTTTTTATCGTCTTCGTTCAATACTTCTACTTTTTTAAGCAAGTACCCGTCCACGAAAGGACCTTTTTTAAGACTACGGCTCATAGGTTGAATCCTCCCTTCATCTTTTCGTCACTTCACACTTTACAAGCATTCAAGCACAAATCTTACTTCGTGCGGCGGCGAATGATGTATTGATCGGAAGCCTTACCTTTTTTACGAGTTTTGTATCCAAGAGTAGGTTTACCCCATGGAGACATTGGAGATTTACGTCCGATTGGAGCTTTACCTTCACCACCACCGTGTGGGTGATCATTAGGGTTCATTACTACGCCTCGAACTTGTGGACGTTTGCCCAACCAGCGATTACGACCGGCTTTACCGATTTTAATCAATTCATGATCTTCATTACCAACAGATCCGATTGTAGCACGACATACTTTAAGTACGCGACGTACTTCACCAGAAGAAAGGCGAATGGAGACATATTTTTCTTCTTTACCAAGTAATTGAGCTTCCGTACCAGCTGCGCGAACAAGCTGACCACCTTTACCTGGTTTTAATTCGATATTGTGAATAACTGTACCAACTGGAATGTTTTCCAATGGAAGGCAGTTACCGATTTTGATATCAGATCCTACGCCAGAGAAAATTTGATCTCCAACTTTTAATCCTTTAGGAGCGATAATGTAACGTTTCTCTCCATCAGCATAGTGGATCAGAGCAATGTTAGAAGTACGGTTTGGATCGTACTCGATTGTAGCAACGTTACCTGGTATTCCATCTTTAGTACGTTTGAAGTCGATGATACGGTATTTACGTTTGTGTCCGCCGCCGTGGTGACGAACTGTAATTTTACCTTGGTTGTTGCGGCCTGCTCTTTTGAAAAGAGGAGCCAACAACGATTTCTCCGGTTGGTTCGTTGTAATCTCTTCGAATGTAGAAACACTCATGTTACGACGAGCCGGGGATGTCGGTTTGTACTTTTTAATTGGCACTGTTTATTCCTCCTTACTCTACAGATTCAAAAAACTCAAGCGGTTTACTTTCTGGAGCCAAAGTCACGATAGCTTTCTTCCATTCGGAAGTGTAGCCGGAATGACGTCCATAACGTTTCGGTTTAGCAGGCATGCGAAGAGTGTTTACTTTAGACACTTTCACTTTGAAAATTTCTTCAATTGCCTTTTTAACTTCCGTTTTATTAGAACGAATGTCTACTTCGAAAGCATATTTCAGTTCACTCATGTACTCGGCAGTGCGCTCAGTAATTACCGGACGCTTAATAATATCACGAGGATCTTTCATTACGCGAACACCTCCTCTACCTTGTGAACTGCATCCTTAGTAAGGATCAGCTTATCGTACGTAAGTACGTCTAGAACATTAACGCCGTCAGCTGCAACGAATTTAACACCTGGGATGTTACGAGCAGATAGTGCAACATTATCATCATAACTAGGAGTTACGATCAATACTTTGCGATCTACTTTCAGGTTGTTCAAAATTGCTGCGAACTCTTTTGTTTTCGGTGCGCTAAAGCTTAGTGCATCCAAAACGATGATTTCGTTAGCTACTACTTTAGAAGATAAAGCAGATTTGATCGCTAAACGACGAACTTTTTTAGGCAGTTTGTAAGCATAGCTGCGTGGAGTCGGTCCAAATACTACGCCGCCGCCTTTCCATTGTGGAGAACGAGTAGAACCTTGACGCGCGCGTCCTGTTCCTTTTTGTTTCCATGGTTTACGTCCACCACCACGAACTTCAGAGCGTCCTTTTACTTTGTGATTACCTTGACGAAGGGAAGCACGTTGCATAATGACTGCATCATGAAGCACATGAGTGTTAGGTTCGATACCGAATACGGAATCACTCAATTCAACTTCGCCAACTTGGCTACCGTCGATACTATAAAGTGCTACTTTTGGCATTTCCTGTTCCTCCTTTCTTGATTGGTTATTTTTTAACCGTTTCTCTTACTTTTACATAACTATTTTTAGCACCAGGGATAGAGCCTTTAACGAGAATTACGTTACGTTCAGCATCTACTCTGATAACTTCGAGGCGTTGGATCGTTACTGTATCATGACCCATGTGACCTGGCAGACGTTTACCTTTCGGCACACGGTTCGCTTGGATAGAACCCATTGAACCTGGTCTGCGATGATAACGGGAACCGTGAGACATTGGTCCGCGGCTTTGGCCCCAACGTTTGATAACGCCGGCAAAACCTTTACCTTTAGAAATACCCGTTACGTCAACGAACTCACCTTGAGCAAACAAGTCTGCTTTGAGTTCCTGGCCAACCTCGACATTAGCGAGGTCAACACCGCGAATTTCGCGAACGTAGCGCTTAGGCACAGTATTCGCTTTAGTAGCGTGTCCTGCTTCCGGTTTGTTAGATCTGCTTGCTTTTTTATCAGCAAAACCGATTTGTACCGCTTCGTATCCGTCATTTTCCAGGTCTTTCTTCTGCAGAACCACACATGGTCCAGCTTCGATAACCGTTACAGGAATTACGTTACCTTCCGCGGTAAAGACTTGAGTCATACCCAGTTTTCTTCCTAAGATACCTTTCATGTTGACACCTCTTTTCATTTTACGTGTTACCACATCTATGTGGATTATAATTTAATTTCGATATCTACGCCAGACGGTAAGTCCAAACGCATCAATGCATCCACAGTTTGTGGAGTTGGGTTAACAATATCGATCAAACGTTTATGTGTACGTTGCTCGAATTGCTCACGAGAATCCTTGTATTTATGAACCGCACGAAGAACAGTGATAATCTGTTTTTCAGTAGGAAGCGGAATTGGTCCAGATACTCCTGCGCCAGAACGTTTAGCTGTTTCAACGATTTTCTCTGCGGATTGATCAAGAATTCTATGATCGTATGCTTTCAAACGAATACGAATTTTTTGCTTTGCCATTTTTAGTCCCTCCTTCTATCGCCCAATTTGGTATCGGACATACTCAGTGAAAATTTTCCGGCATACCGTCCATGGCAAAGGAGCCGGGTGTGTCGGTAACCTCTCACGTCATCGCAACGTCTCAGAACAACATTTATTATTGTATATGATAACAAACAGTTATGCAAGTCTTTTTTGAAACATTTACACAAAAAAATAAGACCTGTCTCCCTTATAAGGAAACAGGCCTCATTTGGTCTTTCGTTTACAATACAATGTTACTTCGTTACAGTACAATGTTGCTTATATTAAAATCTTCAAATCATTTCTGATTCACAATGAAGATTTAATTATTTTTGGATAGATGCTACAGCGCCAGCGCCTACTGTACGTCCACCTTCGCGAATAGCGAAACGTGTACCTTCTTCAATCGCGATTGGATTGATTAGGGATACAGTAACAGTGATGTTATCACCAGGCATAACCATTTCAGTACCTTCTGGTAAAGAAATAACGCCAGTTACATCAGTTGTACGGAAGTAGAACTGTGGACGGTAACCAGTGAAGAAAGGTTTGTGACGTCCGCCTTCTTCTTTAGTCAAAACGTATACTTGAGCAGTGAACTCAGTATGAGGTTTAACAGTACCTGGTTTAGAAAGTACTTGACCACGTTCGATTTGGCTACGCTCTACACCACGCAACAATGCGCCGATGTTGTCACCCGCTTGTGCGGAATCCAACAATTTACGGAACATCTCTACGCCTGTAACAACGGATTTTTTAGTTTCTTCATGGATACCAACGATTTCGATCTCTTCGCCGACTTTAACAGTACCACGCTCTACACGACCAGTTGCAACTGTACCACGACCAGTGATCGAGAATACATCCTCAACAGGCATCAAGAAAGGTTTGTCAGTGTCGCGCTCTGGATCTGGAATGTAAGTATCGATTTCTTCGAACATTTCAACGATTTTTTTAGCCCATTCGCCATCAGGGTTAGCCAATGCTTCACGAGCAGATCCACGAGTGATTGGAGTATCGTCACCAGGGAACTCATATTCGTTAAGAAGGTCGCGTACTTCCATTTCAACCAATTCCAAAAGCTCTTCGTCTTCAACCATGTCGCATTTGTTTAAGAATACAACGATGTAAGGTACGCCTACTTGACGAGACAACAAGATGTGCTCGCGAGTTTGTGGCATAGGACCGTCAGCTGCAGATACAACCAAGATCGCTCCGTCCATTTGTGCAGCACCAGTGATCATGTTTTTAACGTAATCGGCGTGACCTGGGCAGTCAACGTGTGCATAGTGACGGTTAGGTGTTTCGTACTCAACGTGTGCAGTTGAGATTGTGATACCGCGTTCGCGCTCTTCTGGAGCTTTATCGATTTGATCAAATGCTACAGCAGCACCACCGTAAGTTTTAGACAATACAGTTGTGATTGCAGCAGTCAAAGTTGTTTTACCATGATCGACGTGACCAATAGTTCCGATGTTAACGTGCGTTTTATTACGTTCAAATTTAGCCTTTGCCATGTTAAACGTTGCCTCCTTGAAGGTAGAGTTGTTTATATTTTAGTTTGAAATGTACAGAGAGCAGTCATGCTACTTCCTGTACATCCCAGAAGTGAAAACGGATTAAGAACTTAGCCGTTTGCTTTGGAGCTAATTTCGTCAGCGATGCTCTTAGGTACTTCTTCATAATGAGAAAGTTCCATTGAGAACACACCGCGACCTTGTGTACCAGAACGAAGTGTTGTGGAATATCCAAACATTTCAGATAAAGGTACTTTTGCACGAATGATTTGAGTACCACCGCGTGAATCCATACCTTCGATACGGCCACGACGAGAGTTCAACATACCCATAACATCACCCATGTATTCTTCAGGTACTGTTACTTCAACTTTCATGAGTGGCTCAAGCAATACAGGACGACATTTGTCTTTTGCAGCTTTAAGCGCCATAGATCCGGCAATTTTAAATGCCATCTCATTGGAATCGACATCATGATAAGATCCGTCCACTACAGTAGCTTTTACGTCTACTAGTGGGAAACCAGCAAGAACACCGTTCTTCATAGCTTCTTCAATACCTTGTAGTGCAGGACCAATGTATTCTCTTGGTACTGAACCACCGACAACTTTACTTTCGAACTGACTACCAGTACCTGCTTCAAGAGGTTCGAACTCAACCCATACATGACCGTATTGACCACGACCACCGGATTGACGAACAAATTTACCCTCGACGCGAGCTGGTTGACGGAATGTTTCACGATAAGCAACCTGAGGTTTACCTACGTTAGTGTCCACTTTGAATTCGCGACGCATACGGTCAACGATGATCTCAAGGTGAAGCTCACCCATACCCGCCAAGATTGTTTGGCCAGTTTCTTCATCCGTATGAGCACGAAGAGTTGGATCTTCTTCAGTCAATTTGGACAAAGCAATACCCATTTTATCTTGGTCAGCTTTTGTTTTTGGTTCAACTGCGAGTTCGATAACTGGATCAGGGAAGTTCATTGACTCCAAGATAACAGTTTCTTTCTCATCACACAGTGTATCACCTGTACCTGTATCTTTCAAACCAACAGCTGCCGCGATATCACCGGAGAAAACTTCGCTGATCTCTTGACGAGCGTTAGCATGCATTTGCAGGATACGACCAATACGTTCGCGTTTGCCTTTAGTAGCATTAAGAACGTAAGAACCGGATTGCAATACGCCAGAATATACGCGGAAGAACGTAAGTTTACCCACGTAAGGGTCTGTCATAATTTTGAACGCTAGTGCAGAGAATGGCTCTTCATCCGAAGAATGACGAACTGCCTCTGTGCCGTCTTCGTGCAAACCTTTAATTGCCGGTACATCCGTAGGAGCCGGAAGGTAGTCGATAACAGCATCCAACATAGGTTGAACACCTTTGTTACGGTAAGAAGAACCACAGATTACAGGGAAGATTTTAACGTCACAAACACCTTTACGTAGAGCAGCCTTAATCTCAGCGACTGTTGGCTCTTCTCCTTCAAGGTATTTCATCATTAGATCTTCGTCTAGTTCTGCAACTCTTTCGATCAAGTCAGCACGCAGTTCTTCAACTGTTGCTTTAAGATCTTCTGGAATTTCGATAGATACTGGATCGCGTCCAAGATCATCTTGATATTCGATAGCTGTTTGCTCGATGATATCGATAATACCAACGAAGTCATTCTCTGCGCCGATCGGCAATTGAATCGCTACTGCGTTCGCTTGCAGACGTTCACGCATGTCTTTAACAACGTTAAGGTAGTCAGCACCAATAATATCCATTTTATTAACATATGCTATACGAGGTACACCATAACGATCTGCTTGTCTCCAAACAGTCTCGGATTGTGGTTCTACACCCTCTTTTGCACTAAATACGCCTACTGCTCCGTCCAATACACGCAGGGAACGTTCAACTTCAACTGTAAAGTCAACGTGACCTGGAGTATCAATGATATTAACGCGGTAGCCTCTCCACTGAGCCGTAGTAGCTGCGGACGTAATAGTGATCCCGCGCTCTTGCTCTTGTTCCATCCAGTCCATTGTAGCAGCGCCTTCGTGAACTTCACCGATTTTGTGCGTACGGCCTGTATAGAACAAGATACGTTCTGTAGTGGTAGTTTTACCAGCATCGATATGAGCCATGATACCAATATTACGTGTATTTTCTAAGGAGAACTCTCTTTTTGCCATGAATGGGTGCTCCCTTCAAAAATATCAATTTTTGAAATAAAGGCTTTAATCCTACCAGCGGTAGTGAGCGAATGCTTTATTCGCTTCAGCCATTTTGTGTGTATCTTCGCGTTTTTTCACTGCTGCGCCTGTATTGTTAGAAGCATCAATGATTTCAGCTGCTAAACGTTCTTCCATTGTTTTTTCTCCGCGGCTACGTGAATAGTTCACTAACCAACGAAGTCCCAATGTAGTACGTCTTTCAGGTTTAACTTCGATCGGAACTTGATAGTTAGCGCCACCTACACGGCGAGCTTTAACTTCGAGAACTGGCATGATGTTCTTAATTGCCGCCTCAAATACTTCCATAGGATCGTTACCTGTACGTTCTTGAATCAATTTGAAAGAATTGTAAAGGATGCTTTGAGCAACCCCACGCTTTCCGTCGACCATAATGCGGTTGATCAAACGTGTAACCAACTTGCTGTTATACATAGGATCTGGCAATACGTCTCTTTTCATTACTGGACCTTTTCTTGGCATGGTTATCCCCCTTTCTTAGATATGCAGCGCAGTGGTCTGCGCTAACGAATTATTTTTTCTCTTTCGGACGTTTTGTACCGTATTTTGAACGTGATTGCATACGATTGTTTACGCCTGCTGTATCCAAAGCACCACGAACGATATGATAACGAACCCCTGGTAAATCTTTAACCCGTCCACCGCGGATAAGTACCACGCTGTGTTCTTGAAGGTTATGACCGATACCTGGAATGTAAGCAGTAACCTCGATACGGTTCGTTAAACGAACACGAGCATACTTACGAAGTGCGGAGTTCGGTTTTTTTGGAGTCATAGTACCTACACGAGTACATACACCACGTTTTTGTGGAGCGCTAATGTTCGTCTCTTGACGTTTCAAAGCATTGTACCCTTTTTGAAGTGCAGGTGATTTTGATTTCTCAATTTTTGCTTGACGTCCTTTACGGACTAATTGATTAATAGTTGGCATTGTGTTGCCACCCCCTTCCCATATTTGTAGTTCCAATATAAACCATATATTAAGTCCACAGACCCAGGTGGTTCATAAAAGAACAAATGAAAAGCCTTTGCCTGCCACTCACGACCAGCAAAAACATTCCTGATTGCATTACATTATTTAAGGACAACGGCCATAGCAGTTCCCACTTCGATTCCGCAAGCTTTGCCCAATTCTTTCATTGTATCCACATAAGTGATTTTAACAGAATGAGTCGAGCATAATTGAACGATTTTCGAGATGAGATGATTTTCCGCATCCTGCGCAACATAGACTTCTTCAGCTTGACCCGTCTCGACCATCCGCATAGTTTGCTTCGTGCCTACTTTGATCCGGGCATCCTTTAATCCTTTGTCATTAGTCATCTTCCGATTTCCTCCAAAAGATCAGGGATCAGCACTCTATTCACGCACCTTTGCTATAGTACCATTAGCTAAAGGATACTGTCAATAGATAACTATAATTCTATTTGATAAATAATTGTTATATTGTCTTATCACACTCATTAAACCGTAGCTAAAACTGAATAATATAATCATTATTCAGCTTAGCCACGTATGAATGAGCAATACAACTTTATAGTTACTTCTTTAATTAATCAACAGTTACTGTTTCCAGACCTTCTTGTTTTGGTTCAAGTTTGTCTGCATCCTCAAATTGAACGCTACGGTAACGATTCATTCCTGTACCAGCTGGAATTAGCTTACCGATAATAACATTCTCTTTAAGTCCAAGTAATTTATCGACTTTACCTTTGATTGCTGCATCAGTAAGGACACGAGTTGTCTCCTGGAAGGATGCCGCAGACAAGAAGGAATCAGTTTCCAGAGATGCTTTGGTAATACCAAGCAATACTGGTTTAGCAACAGCTGGCTCTTTGTCAGCCATGATTGCTACTCTGTTTGCATTCTCGTATTCGTACATATCAACAAATGAACCTGGCAACAATGTTGTTTCACCAGCATCGATGATACGGATTTTACGTAACATCTGTCTGATCATAACTTCAACGTGCTTATCATTGATTTCTACACCCTGGTTACGATATACACGTTGTACTTCTTGCAGGATATAGTTTTGTACGCCACGGATACCTTTGATACGTAGCATTTCTTTAGGGTCAATCGAACCATCTGTTAGTTCATCCCCAGCTTCGATTTCCATACCTTCTTTAACTCTTAGGCGGGAACCGTAAGTAACAGGGTAAACTTTAGTTTCCGCTTCACCTTCAACCTCGATTTCGCGACGGTCTTTAGCTTCACGAATTTCTTTAACAATACCATCAATTTCACTGATGATTGCTTGACCTTTAGGATTACGCGCTTCGAAAAGCTCTTGAATACGCGGCAAACCTTGAGTAATATCGTCTCCTGCAACACCACCGGTATGGAACGTACGCATTGTAAGCTGTGTTCCTGGTTCACCGATAGATTGTGCTGCAATAATACCAACTGCTTCACCAATCTCAACGTGTTTACCAGTAGCAAGGTTACGACCGTAACATGTTTTACATACTCCGTGTTTTGCACGACAACTAAGCACTGAACGGATTTGAAGTTTTTCAACTCCAGCTTCAACGATTGCTTCAGCTTTATCCGAATCAAGTAATTCGTTACGACGAGCAAGAATCTCACCTGTTTGTGGATGGCGAACAGTTTCGAAGCAATAGCGACCTTCTAAACGATCGTATAGATCTTCAATAACTTCTTTACCATCTTGAATACGGCTTACAGTGAAACCTTTATCTGTTCCGCAATCTTCTTCACGTACGATTACATCTTGTGCTACGTCCACTAGACGACGAGTTAGGTAACCTGAGTCAGCGGTACGAAGTGCTGTATCCGCCAAACCTTTACGCGCTCCGTGAGTAGAAAGGAAGTACTCTAGTACTGTCAGACCTTCACGGAAGTTCGATTTGATAGGAAGTTCGATAATACGACCGGATGGATTCGCCATCAGACCGCGCATACCACCAAGCTGAGTGATCTGCGATTTGTTACCACGAGCTTTGGAGTCAACCATAAGCATAATAGAGTTATAGCGATCCATTGATTTCATAAGAACTTCTGTAATATCGTCCTTCGTACGAGACCAGATCTCAATAACACGATCATAACGCTCTTCATTCGTAATCAAACCACGACGGTATTGATTCGTAATAACAGCAACTTTTTTATCAGACTCATCCAAAATTCCTTGTTTTTCAACAGGAACAATAACGTCAGATACACCAACAGTGATACCTGCACGCGTAGAATAAGTGAATCCAAGTTGCTTAATTTTATCCAAAATCATAGATGTTAGTGTTGTATGGTAAATTTCAAAACAACGAGCGATAATTGAACCCAAATACTCTTTACCGATAGCGCCTGTTTGAGGAACACTACTGATAAATTCACGGATATTTACGCCTTTATCATAGATAAAGTAATGATCCGGTGTACCCTGGAACAAGTTACGACGTGTTGGCTCATTGATATACGGGAATGATTCAGGGAAAATCTCGTTAAAGATAATTCGTCCGATAGTTGTTACCATCATTCCTGTTTGTTGCTTCTCTGTAAAGCTTGTTTTGTTCAAAGCTTTAACAGGGATTGCTACACGAGCATGCAATGAAGCTACACCACGTTGATAACCAGATACTGCTTCATTTACTGTACGCAGGATCATACCAGAACCTTTAGCTTCATCGTTATCCATTGTTAGATAGAATGAGCCCAAGACCATATCCTGTGAAGGAGTAACAACTGGTTTACCATCTTTAGGGTTCAAAATGTTACCAGATGCAAGCATCAAGATGCGTGCTTCCGCTTGCGCTTCAGCAGACAATGGTACGTGAACCGCCATTTGGTCACCATCAAAGTCAGCATTATATGCTGTACATACAAGTGGGTGAAGACGAATAGCACGTCCTTCAACCAAAATAGGTTCAAATGCTTGAATACCAAGTCTATGCAGCGTAGGTGCGCGGTTTAGAAGAACTGGATGTTCTTTGATTACTTCTTCTAGTACATCCCATACTTCTGGACTTACACGTTCTACTTTGCGTTTTGCGCTCTTGATATTATGAGCAAGACCTTTGTTAACCAATTCTTTCATAACGAAAGGTTTGAATAACTCTAGTGCCATCTCTTTTGGAAGACCACATTGGTACATTTTCAGGTAAGGACCTACAACGATAACCGAACGACCAGAATAATCGACACGTTTACCTAGTAAGTTCTGACGGAAACGTCCTTGTTTACCTTTTAGCATATGGCTAAGAGATTTCAATGGACGGTTACCTGGTCCTGTTACTGGACGACCACGACGACCATTATCAATAAGAGCATCGACAGCTTCTTGAAGCATACGTTTCTCATTTTGTACGATAATGTCAGGCGCGCCTAGATCCAATAAACGTTTAAGACGGTTATTACGGTTAATTACACGACGATACAAATCATTCAAGTCAGACGTCGCAAAACGTCCACCATCCAACTGTACCATCGGACGAAGTTCTGGAGGGATAACTGGCAATACATCCATGATCATCCAATCAGGGAAGTTACCAGAGTTACGGAATGCTTCGATAACTTCAAGGCGTTTGATCGCACGATTACGACGTTGACCTTGAGCAGTACGTAGCTCTTCACGTAAAAATTCTAGTTCTTTATCGATATCAAGGTCTTGAAGCAATCTTTTAATCGCTTCTGCACCCATACCTGCATGGAAACCATGACCGTATTTTTCACGGTAGCTACGGTATTCTTTTTCAGATAAAAGTTGTTTTTTCTCCAGTGGAGTCTCACCTGGATCAGTAACAACATAAGATGCGAAGTAAATTACTTCTTCCAAAGAACGTGGAGACATATCAAGTGCTAGACCCATACGGCTTGGAATACCTTTGAAATACCAAATGTGAGATACAGGAGCAGCAAGCTCAATGTGTCCCATACGTTCGCGACGTACTTTAGCGCGTGTTACTTCAACGCCGCAACGATCGCAGACTACGCCTTTGTAACGTACACGTTTGTATTTACCGCAGTGGCATTCCCAGTCTTTGGTTGGTCCAAAAATACGTTCACAGAACAACCCGTCTTTCTCTGGTTTAAGCGTACGATAGTTGATTGTCTCCGGTTTTTTAACTTCTCCGCGGGACCAAGAACGAATTTTGTCTGGGGAAGCTAGCCCAATTTTCATAAATTCGAAATTGTTAACGTCTATCAAAAGACACCCCTCCTAAGGCCAAATCCTGTTTATTGTCATTCTTATCAAAAGCTGTATAAATCCCAAAACATGATCTCACCAATAAGGGATAGACCGGGATAAATCTCCGGTCTACCTTCATTGTTAGATCACATAGGGAATGTGTAGTGGCAATAGTTACTCGGCTCCGACTTCAGAACCTTCTAGATTAAGACTTAGCTTATCGTTCGTGCTAGTCTCTTCTTCATCATCCAATTCTCGCATTTCAATCTCATTCTCATTTTCGTTGAGAATTTTGACATCCATACCCAAACTTTGCAATTCTTTGATTAGAACTTTGAATGACTCAGGAACGCCTGGTTCAGGAACATTCTCGCCTTTAACGATGGATTCGTATGTTTTCACACGACCAACGACATCATCGGATTTGACTGTAAGGATTTCTTGTAGGGTATATGCAGCACCATAAGCTTCAAGTGCCCATACTTCCATCTCCCCGAAACGCTGTCCACCAAACTGAGCTTTACCACCCAGCGGCTGTTGCGTAACCAAAGAGTAAGGACCTGTAGAACGAGCATGGATTTTATCATCAACCATGTGTGCCAGCTTGATCATGTGCATGACACCAACAGTTACTTCACGTTCAAATTCTTCACCGGTTCTACCATCGTAAAGGATAGTTTTACCATTACGTTGCATACCTGCTTCTTCCATCGTATCAAATACATCGTACTCTTTTGCTCCATCAAATACTGGTGTAGCAACATGAATACCCAGTTTCATCGAAGCCATACCTAAATGGACTTCAAGAATCTGACCGATGTTCATACGGGAAGGTACACCTAGTGGATTCAATACAACTTGTACTGGAGTACCATCAGGCATAAACGGCATATCTTCTTCTGGCAAAATACGTGCTACAACACCTTTGTTACCATGTCGTCCCGCCATTTTATCGCCTTCAGAGATTTTACGTTTTTGAGCAATGTACGCACGTACCAAGTGATTAACACCCGGTGGCAACTCATCGCCATTTTCTCTAGTGAACACTTTAACGTCTACAACAATACCATCTGTACCATGCGGTACACGAAGACTAGTGTCGCGAACTTCACGAGCTTTTTCACCAAAGATAGCGTGCAGAAGGCGTTCTTCAGCAGTTAGTTCAGTTACACCTTTAGGTGTTACTTTACCAACAAGAATATCACCAGCGGCAATTTCAGCACCGATACGAATAATTCCGCGTTCGTCAAGGTTTTTGAGTGCTTCTTCACCAACGTTAGGAATATCACGTGTGATTTCTTCAGGTCCAAGTTTAGTGTCACGAGCTTCAGATTCGTATTCCTCGATATGAATCGAAGTGTATACATCTTCTTTAACAAGTTTTTCACTCAATAGGATCGCATCTTCATAGTTGTAACCTTCCCAAGTCATGAAGGCAACGACTACGTTACGTCCTAATGCAATCTCGCCCATCTCAGTCGAAGGACCATCAGCAAGGATATCTCCTTTTTTGATGTAATCGCCTGTTTTAACGATTGGACGTTGATTAATACAAGTTCCCTGATTCGATCTCATAAATTTGTGTAATTTATGTTTAATAAGATCGCCTTTTACTTCTTTGCCATCTACGACTTCAATACGACGTACTGTAATCTCGTTAGCAGTAGAGCGTTCAACGATTCCATCATGTTTACTTACGATACAAACGCCTGAATCTTTAGCTGCTTTGTGCTCCATACCTGTACCAACTAGTGGCGCTTTAGGAATAAGCAAAGGAACAGCCTGACGCTGCATGTTAGAACCCATCAATGCACGGTTGGAGTCATCATTTTCCAAGAAAGGAATCAATGCTGTTGCTACAGACACAACCTGTTTAGGAGATACGTCCATATAATCAACACGTTCATTTGGCATTGGCAAAATGTTATCCGCTTGTTTGTTATAACGAACGATAACCATTTCTTCAGCGAAAGATCCATCTTCATTCAATGCTGCATTCGCCTGAGCGACAACATAGTTATCTTCTTCATCAGCAGTCAAATAATCAATTTGATCTGTAACACGGTTTGTCTTCGGATCTACACGACGGTATGGAGCTTCAATAAAGCCATACTCATTAATACGTGCAAATGTAGACAAGGAGTTAATCAAACCGATATTCGGTCCCTCTGGAGTCTCGATCGGACACATACGGCCATAGTGACTGTGATGGACGTCACGAACTTCAAAGCCTGCGCGTTCACGAGTCAAACCGCCGGGTCCCAAAGCAGATAAACGACGTTTGTGCGTCAATTCACCTAATGGGTTCGTTTGGTCCATAAACTGTGAAAGCTGGGAGCTACCGAAGAACTCTTTGATCGATGCAATAACAGGACGTATATTGATCAAAGCTTGTGGTGTAATGACGTTAGCATCTTGAATAGACATTCTTTCACGAACCACACGTTCCATACGGGACAAACCGATACGGAATTGGTTTTGTAAAAGCTCACCTACAGAACGCAAACGACGGTTACCCAAGTGATCGATATCATCTGTATCGCCAATACCGTTCAACAAGTTCAAGAAATAACTGATTGAAGCGATAATATCAGCTGGAGTAATATTTTTAACTGTTTTATCAATAATTCCGTTCGCAATCAAAGTAACGACTTTACCATCTTCGATTGGAGAGAATACATTGATGCTTTGCATTGGGATATCATTATCATCCAATACGCCGCCAGCCACATGATATGTTTTATGATTCAAATCGCCTTCCAAATACGGCATAATTTCGTCTAAAAGACGACGGTCTACCATTTGTCCAGCTTCAGCAATAATTTCGCCTGTATCTGTATCAATAAGCGTCTCAGCCAAACGTTGGTTGAATAGACGGTTTTTGATGTGGAGTTTTTTGTTGATTTTGTAACGACCTACGTTAGCAAGGTCATAGCGTTTTGGATCAAAGAAACGTGCTACTAACAAGCTTTTCGCATTGTCGAGAGTTGGTGGTTCACCTGGACGCAAACGCTCATAAATTTCAATCAGCGCTTTGTCAGTGGAATCCGTGTTATCTTTATCTAAAGTATTGCGGATATATTCATCATTACCAAGTAGGTCTAAGATTTCAGCATCTGTACCGAATCCAAGTGCCCGCAATAGTACCGTAACTGGAATCTTACGAGTACGGTCAATACGAACATAAATGATATCCTTAGCATCCATTTCAAGTTCAAGCCATGCGCCACGGTTAGGAATAACTGTAGCAGTATATGATGTTTTACCATTCTTATCGACTTTAGTGCTGAAATAGACGCTGGGAGAGCGAACCAACTGGCTGACAATAACCCGTTCTGCACCATTAATAACAAAGGTACCGGTTTCCGTCATCAACGGGAAATCACCCATAAATACTTCCTGCTCTTTGACTTCACCCGTTTCTTTGTTGATGAGACGGACTTTTACCCGAAGTGGAGCAGAATAAGTAACGTCACGCTCTTTTGCGTCGTCTACTGTATATTTCGGCTCACCAAGGCTGTAATCGATGAACTCAAGAACCAAATTGCCTGTAAAATCTTGGATTGGCGAGATATCGTGAAACATTTCGCGCAAACCTTCTTCCAAAAACCACTGATATGATTTTTGTTGGATTTCGATCAGGTTAGGTACTTCAAGAACTTCGTTAATTCGTGCATAACTTCGCCGAGTGCGTCGACCATATTGAACAAGATGTCCTGCCAACTTAAACTCACCCCTTAATGTCTACTCGCTTAAAAATTTCATTGCGAACTACTGTTTGGATCACGTATAATAGGTGCATACATAGAAGTTCACATCCATTAAATAGAGAAAAGCCCTTATCGAATGCTTTCGAAAAAAGAGCAGCATCAGCTATCAACGCATGTGATTACACATTTGAATGCTGTATAACGGTTGAAATTGACCGAAATACCCCTTAATATACGATTATAGACAATACTAAACACCTTCGTGGATGAATAATTTTCATGATTATTTCAGAAAACTAAAGCCAAGAAGGGCATCTTAATACTGACATTTTGTAATCATACCACGTTCAGAACTTCGAGTCAATGATCCTAAAGCAACTTTTATTTTGTCGCTTTAAAAATCCGATAGCCTTTATCCTTTGTTACTTCCTCTACCGTTTCAAACAACTCTTCTAATTTAGCTTTGGCTGAAGGTGCACCTTGCTTCTTCTGAATCACAATCCACAATGTACCATTTGTATTCAAATGTTCAAAAGCCTCTTCAAAAATAGTATGAACTGTTGATTTACCTGCACGAATAGGTGGATTGGTTAGAATCACATCAAACATCTTTCCTTTGACTGAACTAAACAAATCACTTTCCAAAATAGTTACGTTTGTGATCCCATTCAACTTTGCATTTTCTTTTGCTAATTGAACAGCTCTTTCGTTTACATCAATCATTGTCACATGACCTTTAGCAGCAAGATAAGCAGCTGATAAACCCATAGGTCCATACCCGCAACCTACATCTAACACTTGAGCATCTTCATGAATATCCATTGCCTCAATCAATACACGACTTCCATAATCAATGCCTGTTTTGGAAAAAACACCAGCATCGCTTGTAAAACGAAATACTTTACCTCGCAAGGTTGCTTCCAGGACTCGCCGATCGTGTGCCGCTCCTGGCTGATTGGAATAATAATGGTCTCCCATATTCTCCGCTCCCTCTTTTCAAGCTGATCTACAAAACAAACCCCTTGAACGAATTCAAGGGGTTTGCCGAAAATAAGAGAAAAACTCTTATTTTACTTCTACAGATGCGCCAGCTGCTTCTAATTTTTCTTTGATAGAATCAGCTTCTTCTTTAGCAACGTTTTCTTTGATTGCTTTAGGAGCGTTATCTACTACTTCTTTAGCTTCTTTCAAGCCAAGACCAGTGATTTCGCGTACTGCTTTGATTACGTTGATTTTAGATCCGCCAGCAGAAGTCAAGATAACTTCGAATTCTGTTTGCTCAGCAGCAGCTTCTCCGCCACCAGCGCCACCAGCAGCAGCTACAGGAGCAGCAGCAGTTACGCCGAATTCTTCTTCAATTGCTTTTACAAGATCGTTTAATTCAAGAACTGTCATGCCTTTGATGGCTTCAAGGATTTGTTCGTTACTCATTTGTAAACCCTCCATATAATGGTTTTATTTTTAAATCAATTTTAGCTGATCACACAGCCATCGTTATATCTGTTAAACAAATGTAACGGTTGAGCAAAAAGCTTACGCGCTTTGCTCTTCTTTTTCTGCAACAGCTTTGACAGCCAGTGCAAAACCGCGCATTGGTGCTTGAAGCACGCTGAGAAGCATAGACAACAAACCTTCGCGTGATGGCAATTCTGCCAACGCTTTGATTTCTTCAGCTCCAACAATACGTCCTTCAACCACTCCACCTTTTAATTGAAGAGCATCGTTTTTCTTAGCGAAGTCATTCAAAATTTTAGCTGGAGCAATTGCATCATCTTTACTGAAAGCAATAGCAGTAGGACCGGTAAGAATTTCATTCAAACCAGCAAGATCAGCAGATTCAGTAGCGCGACGAACCAATGTATTTTTCAATACTTGGAATTCAACTCCAGCTTCACGTAATTGCTTACGTAATTCTGTAACTTGAGCTACGTTTAGACCACGATAGTCAGCTACAACTGTAGTTGTGCTTTCGCGCAATTTACTTGCTACAACTTCTACCGCTTCTTGTTTTGCTTGGATTACTTTTGCGTTTGCCAAATTGGACACCTCCTGATCGTATTCTAGCTTTTCTCTGTTTCCGTAGAAGTCAGAAGAAAAGACTTTCCTACACGGACATTAAAAAAAGCCCCCGCAGAATGACGAAGGCTTGATTGAGCGGAACCGAGACGCAGACTAATCTGCGCTCCCAAGTATCCGGTATTCTATCATAACACCTCGGTAGGAAATTAAGCCTGTTACAGCACCTACTGTCTACGGTTAAACATATTCAAATGTAAATGCAAGTACAAAGTTCAAGCATTTTCACAACTTTTACATAATATCAAGTATATTGACTATTGTCAACAACTAATTATCTGTAAGTAGAAGCGTTGATGCGTGCGCTTGGTCCCATTGTCGAAGAAATCGCAATGTTTTTAAGGTAAACACCTTTTGCAGCAGCAGGTTTAGCACGGTTAAGAGCTTCAACAAGTGCAGAAAGGTTATCGTTCAATTGCTCAGAACTGAAAGATACTTTACCGATAGGAGCGTGAATTTGTCCTGCTTTGTCTAGACGGTATTCGATTTTACCAGCTTTGATTTCTTGAACAGCTTTGGTAACGTCGAATGTTACTGTGCCGGCTTTAGGGTTAGGCATAAGACCTTTACCACCAAGCAAACGACCCAATTTACCAACTTCGCTCATCATGTCAGGCGTAGCTACGCAGACATCAAATTCGAACCATCCTTGTTGGATTTTGTTAATCATATCTTGATCGCCTACGAAATCAGCTCCAGCAGCTTCTGCTTCTTTTGCTTTTTCTCCTTTAGCGAATACCAAGACACGTTGAGTTTTACCAGTACCGTGTGGCAATACAACTACACCACGAACAGCTTGGTCTTGTTTACGTGGGTCTACGCCCAAACGTACTGCTGCTTCAACAGTTTCGTCGAATTTTGCAGTAGATGCCTTTTTCACTAGTTCAACAGCTTCTGAAGGCTCGTAAGTTGCTTCGCTATCAATAAGCTTAACAGCTTCTAAATATTTTTTACCGTGTTTAGCCATTTTATATTCCTCCTTTGTGGTATTAGCGGATATTCCTCCCACAACTACTGGGTTCATAAATGAACTCAGTACTGAGACTATTCACTACAAGAGTGAATTAGTCTTCGATCGTGATACCCATGCTACGTGCTGTACCTTCAACCATCAACATCGCCGCTTCTACGGACGCTGCATTCAAGTCAGGCATTTTTTGTTCTGCAATTTCACGAACTGCGGAACGTTTAACAACTGCAACTTTTTTCTTGTTAGGTTCGCCAGATCCTTTTTCGATCTTAGCAGCAACTTTCAAAAGAACTGCAGCCGGTGGAGTTTTAGTGATGAAAGTGAAAGAACGATCTTCAAACACTGTGATTTCAACCGGAATGATCAAACCTGCTTGATCAGCTGTACGAGCGTTGAATTCTTTACAGAATGCCATGATGTTGACACCTGCTTGACCCAATGCCGGACCTACTGGAGGAGCCGGATTCGCTTTACCCGCTGGAATTTGCAGTTTCACCATTTTGATTACCTTTTTAGCCATGTAAAACACCTCCTTGCGAATAGTGGTAGACGGACATTGCTGCCCTCCCACGCAAAACGCCGCATTATATGAAAATCGTAATCCTCATATAATTACGGTAAAACTGGAAGCACTGATCAGGAGCCATTGTGATACAAGATCATCAACGATTCCCCGTGTCATCCTAGAAACCTACTATATCTTTTCCACTTGAGTATAATCTAGCTCAAGCGGGGTTTCCCGTCCGAACATGTTAACATGTACTCTCAGCTTGCTCTTTTCAACCAAAATTTCTTCCACGGAGCCAACAAAGTTCGCAAACGGTCCAACTTTAATGCGTACAGATTCTTTAACGTCGAATTCAATAGTTTCCTTCGGCTCATCCATACCCATGTGTTTGAGAATTTGTTCTACTTCTTCCGGTAATAATGCGGTTGGCTTAGAGCCAGCACCTGTTGAACCGACAAAGCCAGTTACACCAGGAGTATTACGCACAACATACCAAGAATCGTCAGTTTGAACCATTTCGACAAGAACATAACCGGGGTAAACTTTACGCATAACGGTTTTTTTCTTACCGTCTTTGTTTACCACTTCTTCTTCCATAGGAACAAGAACGCGGAAAATTTTGTCTTCCATGCCCATAGACTCAACGCGTTTTTCTAAATTGGCTTTGACTTTGTTCTCATACCCTGAATAGGTATGAACGACGTACCATCTTTTTTCCATATCAAGCCACCTGGAACCCTTCTTAAATTATCGCTTCGATCACAGCGGAAATGCCGATGTCTAGAACCCAAAAATAAATGGCGACAAACAAAATCGTACCAATAACGATAAGAGTATAGTTAGTCAGCTCTTTACGATTAGGCCAGCGAACCTTTTTAAGTTCAGCCCAGCTTTCGGAGAAAAAGGAAAACACAGACTTGAAGCTTCGTGCCACGACTACACCTCCAAAAGACTATCTGGTTACATGATGAGAATCACAAGTTCTGGAACTAGTGCATTCCGCATCCCATGCGGTCAGGGTGGTTACACTTGCTTTAAATGCATTAATTTTGCAATATAGCAAAGATTGACACATTTAAGAGCAGGCGAAATTAGGCCTACCTAAAACACTTTATCATAGCGCTCCAACCCTGTCAACGAATAAAGCACAACGACCAACAAATATTTTCCATTCATAGGGTTACTATTTCAATACATCATTTGGAAAATAAAAAAGACTCCAGAGTAAGAGTCTTTACTTGATTGCTTCCGGATTCAATTATCACGTACTTCGAGATAGCGTTCCAGTTTACGTTTGACACGTTGTAGTGCATTATCAATAGACTTGACATGACGACAAAGATCAACAGCAATTTCCTGATACGAACGACCATCCAGATAGAGCATTAGAACTTTTCGTTCTAAATCGCTCAAAATCTCAGACATCTTGTCTTCCAATCCTACGAACTCTTCCTTGTTAATGACTAGCTCTTCGGGATCAGATACCTGAGAACCGCAAATGACATCAAGCAGGGTACGATCAGAATCTTCATCATAGATTGGTTTGTCTAGTGACACATACGAATTGAGCGGAATATGCTTTTGCCGTGTTGCCGTCTTAATAGCTGTAATAATCTGACGAGTAATGCATAATTCAGCAAAGGCTTTGAACGAAGAAAGTTTATCACCTTTAAAGTCACGAATCGACTTGTACAGGCCAATCATACCTTCTTGCACAATATCCTCACGATCTGCACCAATCAAAAAGTAAGATCGGGCTTTCGCACGCACAAAATTTTTGTACTTGGTAATCAAGTACTCTAGTGCCTGAGAATCGCCTTGCCGGACGGCTTCTACAAGATCTTCATCACTTTGGTAATCGTACGGTGACACCATCATATCTTTGAGGTCGACACTCACAAACAATCCCTCCGGTTGCAACGCAAGGTCTCCGTTACCCTATGAAATATAGCCCAAGTATATATTATGTAACCTCACATCGTCAACAACTTATGTCGTATTTACCGCTTATTTGCGCATATTCATCGCTATTTAGCAATAAATAGAACGCAGGTTCGTAAGTAAGCTGTCATTTGACTGACAACTTACTCTCCTCTGCGCCACTTTTCAAACAGATCACGTTGTTTTGAGTTTAATTTACCATCTAATGTATTACGGGCTCCAGTTTGCTTATGATCTGTAATTTTCTGTTCTACTTCTCGTTCACTCAGTTGAACTTCTATCAACAGTTCTCTTGCCGACACCCTTAGTGCACCTTGTCCAAAAATAACGTGTTGTTCAGTCATATCGCTAGTTGCCACATAAATTTGTCTGCGTTTACGTCCAAGCTCACGCACAAACCGTTCTATTGCTTCATCGGCTGTTTCTTTTTCTTTGGTAAAATACACTTCTACTTTACCTTGATTAAACGACTTGCCAAGACCAATCACCCGGTACGCATCAAATACAGCAATCACTCGTCGATCTGAAAAAGCTTGGTAATTAGCTAATCGTTTTAATAAATGATCGCGAGCTTCCTCCAAACCGATTTCGGAAAGCTGAGCCAGTTCAGGCCAAGCTCCGATCATGTTGTAGCCATCTACTAGAAGCACATCCCGTAAATCGGTCATCGCATTTAACCTTGACCTAAAGATTGTCTGCGACGCAACACTTCATACATTACTACACCTGCTGCTACAGAAGCATTCAGTGAATTGATTTGCCCTTGCATCGGTAGCTTGATTAATACATCGCATTTCTCACGAATTAATCTGCCCATCCCTTTGCCTTCGTTACCAATCACTACAGCAACAGGTCCTGTAAATACATCGGTATCATACAGGCTACTCTCTGTATCTACATCTGTTCCTACTACCCATACACCTTGTTCTTTCAAACGATCGATCGTTTGTCCCAAATTAGTAACTCGTGCTACAGGCACGTACTCTACTGCGCCGGCTGATGTTTTGGATACTGTAGCTGTAATAGAAGCAGAGCGACGCTTAGGTACAATCACTCCATGTACACCTGTACAATCTGCGGTACGGAGAATAGAACCTAGATTATGAGGATCTTCAATTTCATCTAGCAAAATTAAAAACGGTGCTTCATTTTTGTCTTTGGCTGCTTGAAGAAGATCTTCCACTTCTGCATATTCATAAGGAGCTGCTTGAGCAATTACGCCTTGATGTTGTACATCAGGTACAAGTGTATCTAATTTGCGCTTATCTACTAACTGTACAACGATTCCTTTTTTCTTAGCTTCAGTCAGGATAGGTTGTGTTAGATTTTTTTGCGATCCTTCTGCAATCCAAATTTTATTAATACTTCGTCCGGCACGTAAAGCTTCTGTTACTGAATGCTTACCGGCAATATACTCTTCTTCCATACTGTTTCCTCCTAATGTTGTATACATCCGTATCAGGACTGTTTTTCCAGATGACGGATTCCTTCAGTGATCAATTGCTCCATACGTGCATGTTCACCTTTATAATATAGATAACCCAAAAGACACTCCCATGCTGTCGCATACCGATAATCAATCACACTGGCATTTTTAGGAATAGTACCTGATTTGGCATTTCGCCCCTGACGTACGACATTGCTTTCAGTTTCAGTTAACGTTGGTTCTAGATGTGCCAGTATTTTGGCTTGCGCGCCCGCCGATACAAAGCTTGTTGAAGCGCGATGTAAATGATGCGGACGCAAGTTTTTGCCAGATAACAGATATTGTCTTATCGCTACTTCATGAATAGCATCGCCCATATACGCTAGAGCTAGCGGTGGAAGCTGTTCTATCGGTTTGGACGGATCGAAGCTAAACCAACCTTCATTACTTTTAGATTGAGCTGGATTCAATGATTCTTCACTCATTTGCGGCGCCATCTCATGCCTTGTGGAGTATCCTCCAACATGATCCCTTGCGCAGATAATAAGTCACGAATCTCATCCGCACGTGCCCAATTTTTATTTTGACGAGCTTCTACACGCTCTGTAATTAACTGATCAATATCAGCATCTACCAATTCTTCTTCTTGCCAGAAAATACGTAGCACTTCATTCATTTCATTAAACAATTCTAGCAATGCTTCAAGCGCAGCTTTGGCAACTACTTCTTTTTGCAATAATAAATTAGCTTCATTCACCCATTCGAAAATAGCTGTAATCGCATCCGGTGTGTTGAAATCATCTTGCATTTTCTCATGGAATAACTGACGAATTTCTGTCAAACGCTTAGCTAGGCTTGCTTCTACTGGTGAAGCTTGATCCGAAGCAGACAAGCGATGTTTTACATTATTTACAGCATTCGCAATACGATCTACACTGTTTTCAGCTTGTTGGATTGTATCTGCATTGTAGTTCAATGGATTACGGTAATGCGTAGATAACATAAAGTAACGAATCGCTGCTGGTTTGTGTGCTTTACGCAAATCTTTTACCAAAATACCGTTACCTAATGATTTGGACATTTTCTCATCGTCTATACGAATAAATCCATTGTGCATCCAGTAATTTGAAAGTGGCTTGCCTGTAACTGCTTCAGATTGAGCGCATTCGCACTCGTGATGCGGGAACTGTAAGTCTTGTCCGCCACCATGAATATCAAGTGTATCTCCCAAATAATGACGTGCCATTGCAGAACACTCGATATGCCAGCCCGGTCTACCTGCTCCCCATGGACTTTCCCAAGATACTTCACCTGGCTTAGCAGCTTTCCATAATACAAAGTCTTCTGGATTTTCTTTGCGTTTATCCACTTCAACTCGGATCCCGAATTGTAACTCATCTAGCTTCTGATGCGATAATTTACCATAGTCTGCAAATTTACGAGTACGGAAATAAACATCGCCCTCTTTGGCATATGCATAATCTTTATCCACAAGACTCTGAATAAATTCTAAAATGATATCCATATTCTCAGTCACTCGAGGATGCATGGTGGCATGACGAATGCCTAATCCTTCTAAATCTTCAAAGTACGCAGCAATAAAACGTTCTGCTACATCCGCTACTGTTGTGTTTAGCTCTTCTGCTTTGCGAATTAATTTATCATCTACGTCTGTAAAGTTAACTACATAATTCACTTTGTACTGCTGATTTTCCAAATAGCTACGTACAACATCGAAAAAGATCATCGGTCTTGCATTGCCAATATGGATATAGTCATATACGGTAGGTCCGCATACATACATTTTAATTTCTCCTGGTGTGATACTAACAAACTCTTCTTTCATACGGCTCATCGTGTTATATATTTGCAATGCCATACTGTCATCCCTTTCGTATATGGTGCTCTAGTACTTATCGAATTCTTTGCAGAAGTAGAAATTATTCTTTTTTGATCTCTGCTTCACAGGTAGCTAACTGTTTGCGTAATTGATCAATCTCGGATTGTAATTCATTGAGTTTACTTGTAATAGGATCTGGCATTTGATGTCTTAAACGATCAGCAGGTTTTCCATTTTGACGGACAATTTTGCCCGGAATCCCTACCACAGTGCTGTCTGGAGGAACTTCACGAAGAACGACCGAATTAGAACCGATATTACTTTGATCGCCTACTTTAAAAGAACCCAGAATCTTAGCGCCTGATCCTATGACCACATTGTTGCCAATGGTAGGATGACGTTTACCTTTTTCTTTCCCTGTTCCACCTAATGTGACTCCTTGATAGATCAACACATCATTACCGATCTCACACGTTTCCCCTATGACTACACCCATACCATGATCAATAAATAATCTTTCTCCAATCGTAGCACCTGGATGAATCTCAATCCCTGTCATAAAGCGACTACATTGTGACAGTGTACGTGCGACTGTAAACCAACCTCGACGATAAAAAGCATGAGCTATCCGATGCCACCAAATCGCGTGTAATCCGGAATACGTAAAAATCACTTCAAACCAGCTACGTGCTGCTGGATCATTGTCAAAAACAGCTTGTATATCAGATCGCATATTTTTCAGCATTACGTTTCCCCTTTAACTTGCGCTTCATTAAAAAACGCCCCCACAGCCCCTTAGAGGCTGCAGAGGCGTGAATTGACGCGGTTCCACTCTGCTTGAGCTTGTCTTTTATCCGCTTTTGTAAAAAGACGAATACATATACAGACGAACTCTACTTATCATGTTCCTTAACGAGGAACGACCGGTATACTTTACTTCATCGTTTGCTATCTTTTCATCAATACGGATAAAAGATGGCAAATATGGTTCAAATATACAGCTCACAGGTGCATATTCAAATGTTTGTAAATAGATGATTTCCAGCCAACATTAGATAATAGTATTATCTAACCCGATCATCGTCTCTGGGATTTACAATATCATTTTACTTTTCCTGATCATCGCTATTTATAGGTATACAACAATTATTCTCAGGTCATCATTATAACGAACTCTATGCGATTAGACAATACAGTCTGTTCACCATTTAGCCTTTTATTTGAGAAGCTAGACGTTCAATTACACGATCACGTCCTAAAAGGTAGATCGTATGGTTAAGATCACGTCCATGCATTTCACCTGTTAATGCTACACGAATCGGCATAAATAGTTGTTTGCCTTTAAATCCTGTTTCTTTTTGTACTTCTTTGATCAATGCTGCTGCACGAGTAGGACTGAACTCTTCGGAAGCTTTGATTTTTTCCAATAACGCACTAAGCACTGTACTTACATGCTCTTCTCCCACAATCACTTGAGCTTCATGATCCATTTGCAAATGACTGCGGAAAAACACTTCAGATAACTCAACAATATCTGAAGCAGAAGTCATCTGTTCCTGATACAATGCCACAAGATCATGTGCCCATTGTTGCTGTTCTTCACTTAGTTCTGCTGGCAAACGTCCTGCTTTTTGTAAATGAGGAATAGCCAGTGCTGTGATACGGTCGGTATCTGCATTTTTGATATACAGATTGTTCAAATGAGACAATTTGTGTGTATCAAATACAGCCGGACTTTTCGATAGACGCTTAGCATCAAAGATCTTGGTCAATTCTTCGCGAGAGAAAATTTCTTCTTCGCCTTCTGGAGACCAACCTAGCAAAGCAATAAAGTTGAACATTGCTTCTGGCAAATAACCCAAATTATCATATTGCTCGATAAATTGAATAATCGACTCATCACGTTTACTTAATTTTTTGTGATTCTCATTCACGATTAAAGTCATATGTCCGAAAACAGGAGCTTCCCAATTCAAAGCTTCATAGATCATCAATTGACGTGGTGTGTTGGAAATATGATCTTCTCCGCGTAGCACGTGAGAGATTTTCATCAAATGATCATCTACAGCTACAGCAAAGTTATACGTAGGAATACCGTCTTTTTTAACGATAACGAAATCGCCTGTATCTTCGGTTGTAAATGAAATTTCACCTTTAACGATATCATCGAATGTAAATGTTTTATTTTCAGGTACACGGAAACGAATACTTGCAACTCTACCTTCTGCTTCAAAAGCAGCACGTTGTTCGTCTGTTAGATCACGGTGTTTACCAGAGTAACGAGGATTCTCTCCACGTGCAATTTGTTCTTCCCGTTCTTGCTCTAATTCTTCTTCTGTGCAATAACATTTGTATGCCAGACCACGATCTAGCAAGTCTTGCCAGTATTCACGATAGATATCTAGACGTTCTGTCTGACGGTAAGGGCCATAGTCGCCGCCTACATCAATACTTTCATCCCAGTTCATACCTAACCATTTCAAATACGTCAGCTGGCTTTCTTCGCCACCTTCGATATTACGTTTGATATCTGTATCTTCAATTCTTATAATAAATTTGCCACCTTGACTGCGAGCAAATAAATAGTTGAATAATGCTGTACGTGCATTTCCGATGTGTAAATGTCCTGTTGGACTTGGTGCATACCGTACTCGAATTTCGTTAGTCATTTGTTATTTCCTCCTTCAATCTATTGCAACTCATATTTATTATGATTCTTTGATTAAGCATACCACTGCTTGTGCAGCAATACCTTCGCCACGACCTGCAAATCCAAGTTGTTCTGTCGTTGTCGCTTTGACATTCACTTGGTCAATTTCAGCTTCCAAAGCTTTTGCAATGATTTCTACCATTTGCGGAATATATGGAGCCATTTTAGGTTTTTGAGCAATAATGGTTGCGTCGATATTTCCCAAACGATATCCTCGTTCACGAATAAGCGCCCATACATGGTTAAGCAATTTCAAGCTATCTGCATCTTTAAATTCAGGATCAGTATCTGGAAAATGCTTACCGATATCTCCCATTGCTAATGCACCTAATACAGCATCTGTAATCGCATGTAATAACACATCTGCATCAGAATGACCTAACAATCCCTTTTCATAAGGAAGTGTAACTCCTCCGATAATACAATCTCTTCCTTCTACAAGCTGGTGTACATCGAATCCTTGTCCAATACGAATCATTCTATTTTCTCTCCCCTACGTTGCAATACATACGACGCATAATCCAGATCATCTGGTGTGGTGATTTTGATATTTTCGTAACTGCCTTCTACCACAGCTACCGTCACACCCATTCGCTCGATCAGCATCGAATCGTCTGTACCGCGAAAATTTTCATCTTGTGCTTGTTGGTGTGCTTGCTGAAGATCGGCACTACGAAACGTTTGCGGTGTCTGAATGGCCCATAACTGACTACGATCCGGTGTATTTACGATATGCTTCTGTTGATCCACCTGCTTGATCGTATCTTTGACCGGTACAGCTAAGACAGATGCTCCTGAAGTCACTGCACTATGATAACAGTTCATAATCTGCTCTTCTGTTATAAAAGGGCGTACGCCATCATGCACCATAATCCAATCAGAGTGTATAAACTGTAGACCATTAGCAACAGATTCCTGACGGTCGTAACCTCCAGCCACCACTTTTTTCACTTTGGTCAGTCCATACTCTTTGATCCAATCCTCACAACGCTGTACATCGTCTTTACCTGTTACTATTACAATCTCATCAATAATTGATGAGTGTTCAAAGACTTCCAGTGTATGTATCAGGATCGGCTTATTTTGCAGCCTTAGATATTGTTTGCTCTCTGTTGTGCCCATCCGTGAACCTTTACCCGCGGCAACAACTATCACACCCGCTTTATTTTCCATAATCCCCATCCTTAGCCTACTGTCCTGCACTTTTAATCCTATCAAAGTGCCAAACTCCATTCCTTAATAATATACCCGTCTATAGGTACAGCACAACAATTAAAAGGAATTGTCTCTGAATCGTAGCTTATTCAGAACGATGTAACTTGGCAAAAACCATTTTTCCATTCGCTGTTTGTAATACACTGGTCACGATCACTTCACATTCTTGTCCGATATAGGATTGGCTATCTTCTACCACAATCATTGTTCCATCATCCAGATAAGCGATACCTTGCCCTGCTTCTTTACCAGATTTGATAATCGCTGTTGTTACAATTTGTCCTGCACGCAGAATAGGCTTCATAATCGAAGCAAGGGTATTCAGATTCAACACGTGGATATGCTGGAGATGACCCAGTTGTTGTAGATTGCTATCGTTGGTAATTAAGGTAGCCGATGTGTCCAAAGCCAATCGAAGCAACTTGTTATCTGTAGGCTCTGTCTCTGGGTATTGGGTATTTTGGATAATGACTTTTACCTGTTCTAGTTGTTGCAAATGAGCGATCACTTCAAGTCCTCTTTTTCCTCGATGACGACGTAACATATCTGAAGAATCTGCAAGCAATTGTAGTTCATGTAATATAAAATCCGGTATCAGTACTGAGCCCTCGATAAATCCATCCTGACATAATTCTATAATTCTTCCGTCTATCGCTATATTGGTATCGATTATTTTGCTCATCGAAGATAGTAATGGTTCGGCAGGAGATTCATGTTTCCAAAAAGAAAGAATATCTTCGCTTTTGGTAATTCCTATTCGCAATCCAACATAACCTAAAATGGTCATCAAAATCGCTCGAATAATCTCTCCTATACTTCCTAGCCATAACATAATAAATGAACTAAGTAATCCAAGCAGTAGACCTATCGCAAGCCCACTCGTTCCTGTAATCATTAACGAGATCGGTACAGTTAATAGATGGTTTTTGGTGCATTCTACAAAATGCACTAATTTACGTACACTAAGTACAGCAACAGCCAACATAATTACGATAACAGCGAGACTAATCCATAGTTCTTTCATACCTTCTTGTTCTTCAATCCAACCTTTTGGAAATCCTATTAATTGTTGCCACATGCTTGTAATCTCCTTACATAATCTATTTTTTCCATGAAAAAAAGCATTCATTTCCCGGGAAGTAGAGAAATAAATGCTTTTAAGCATAACATGTGCTGTAACGGTTTATCGAAGCGATTCTTTTTCTTTTTTAGAACGACGACGTATCAGACGATCTATACTTTGCTTCACGCCTAACAATGCATATAAAGCTAACGGTACAAAAATCAATTTGGATACCTGATTAGGAAACATGACTGCGATAAATACAGCAGCAATAATCACCCAAGGAGCCAACCATAAAGCTTTACGTGGAATACCTGCTTTTTTGAAATTAGGATAGCGTACACGACTTACCATCAAATACGACAATAAAATAGTACTTATGATCATATACGGTGTAGTCACATCATTATGAAATAAAGACAAGGTAGCTAATACACCACCAGCTGCTGGGATAGGTAATCCTGTAAAATAACCAGGAACTCCCGCACGTACATTAAATCTTGCTAGACGAAGTGCTCCACACATAGGAAAAATTAAAGATGCCGAAATCGCTAATACCGGATTTAATTCTTTAAATGCTATATCGTACATAATGATAATAGGTGCTACACCAAAAGAAACTAGATCAGACAATGAATCCAATTCTTTTCCAAACTCACTTTGCGCATTAAGTGCGCGTGCCATACGACCATCCAGACCGTCCATCAACATCGCTATTATAATCATAATGGCGGCAAGACTGTAATTATCATTCAGTGCCATTAGAATAGCTACCATTCCAAGACATAAGTTAAATAGTGTACAAATGTTTGGAATTGACTTTGTTATCATTTTTTCACCTCAAAGATGGATATATTAACCAGTTCATCTCACGATTGTAGCTAAATTAAATTTGTCTGTCAATGAATACTTGATCTTGGATACGATGCAAACCTGCTCGAATCGTCCGTGCGCGTACTTCACCGATACCTTCTACTTCATCCAGATCATCAATACTAGCGGCAATCACATGATGCAATGCTCCAAACCGTTCCACCAAATTATGGATAATCACATTAGGCAAACGTGGAATTTTACTAAGTACACGATATCCTTTAGAAGCAATCACTTCTTCGGATTGAGCCGCTGCTGTTGGATATCCCAACAACTTAATAATCTGAGTAATATCTAACAATTCATTTTCAGTAGTTCGTTTAAGACTGTTTGTAATTTCGTTGAGACGTTCTTCGCTAGTATCCCGACCATAGTCTTTTAACAATAATACAAACTCTTCTTCTGTATTTCCGATCAGTTCTTCCATTTGCATCGTAATCAAGCGACCTTCAACACCTAATTCGTTGACATAGCGGCGAATCTCTGTCTGAATACGCAATACCATTTCTACGCGTTGAACCACACCTGCAACTTCGGTAATCGTAACTAACTGTTCAAATTCAGATGCAGTCAAATTCGTGAAAGATTGACTCAATACAGCTCGGTACCGTTCTAACGTCTGAATCGCTTGATTGGCTTTTGTCAAAATAACACCAATTTCTTTTAGTGCATATCTAAGATTACCCTGATATAGCGTAATAATATTCCGACGCTGTGAAATTGAAATAACAAGTTCTCCGGTTTGCTTGGCTACACGTTCTGCTGTACGATGTCGAATCCCTGTTTCTGACGATGAGATCGAAGAATCAGGAATCAACTGCGTATTCGCATATAAAATACGTTTTAGATCATCACTTAAAATGATCGCTCCATCCATTTTACCAAGTTCATACAAGTAGTTTGGTGAAAAATCACAGTCAATTGAGAATCCTCCATCGACAACTTCTCTAACTTGCGGGCTATAACCAACCACAATCAATGCTCCTGTTTTGGCACGCAATACATTTTCCAAGCCATCTCGAAAAGCAGTGCCAGGTGCAACCATCTTCAACAAATTATTCATCTTCTCAAGCTGACCGAGTTCTTTCATCATCTTGTCCCCCTAATCTAACGCAGCCTTTAATGCTTCTGCTACCGTATTAACTCCAATTAATTGAATACCTTTAGGATGCTTCCATCCTTTCAGACTTTTTTCTGGTAAAATCACTCGTTTAAATCCTAATTTTGCTGCTTCTTTCACACGCTGCTCTGCGCGAGATACTCCACGAACTTCTCCAGTCAATCCAATTTCTCCAAAGATCACATCATCTGGTTTGGTTGGAGCGTCTTTGAAGCTCGAAGCTAAGCTTACAGCAATTGCTAAATCTACCGCAGGTTCATCCAGTTTAACCCCACCGGCTACGTTTAGATAAGCATCTTGATTTTGTAAAAACATCCCCATTCGCTTTTCCAATACAGCAATAATAAGACTCAAGCGATTATGATCTACACCTGTACCCATCCGCCGTGGAGAAGGAAAATGAGTTGCAGCAACAAGAGCTTGTAATTCAACAAGCATAGGACGTGTGCCTTCCATGCTAGCTACAACTGTTGAACCTGCTACTCCTATCGAACGTTCTGATATAAATAATTCTGATGGATTAGAGACTTCGATCAATCCATCTTCATGCATTTCAAAAATACCCATTTCATTTGTTGAGCCAAAGCGGTTTTTGACAGCTCGTAATATGCGGTACGTATGATGACGTTCCCCTTCAAAATAAAGAACACAGTCTACCATATGCTCCAACATTCTTGGGCCTGCAATAGCACCTTCTTTGGTAACATGTCCAACAAGTACTGTAGCGACACCACGAATCTTGGCTACTCTCATAAAGCGTGATGTACATTCCCGTACTTGCGATACACTACCAGGAGCACTTGTGACTTCTGGTTGATAAACCGTCTGTATCGAATCAATCACTAGAAAATGAGGATCTAATTGATCAATCGCTTCCTCGATCAAATCCATATTACTTTCACACAGTACAAATAACTGATCAGATAATGCTCCAAGTCGCTCTGCACGTAACTTGGTCTGTCTTACAGATTCTTCTCCTGATACGTAAAGAACACGTAGTCCTGCTTGTGTTAGTGCATGTGAAGTTTGTAATAACAACGTAGACTTACCAATACCAGGATCTCCACCTACTAATACTAGCGAACCTGGCACTACACCACCACCTAAGACGCGGTTAAGCTCTCCGATACCGGTCTGAATACGCGGTTCTTTCCCGCTTTCAATTTCAGTAATCGCTTGTGGTTTCTGCTTGGTTTGAAATAAAGAAGAATTCATTCCTTGCGTTTTTACGTTGCTTTCTTTTTCTTCCACCATACTATTCCAAGACTGACACCCCGGGCATTTACCATACCATTTTGGAGATTCATATCCACATTCTGTACAAAAAAACTTGGTTTTGACTTTAGCCATGGATAACTCCCTCTATATTGATGTCAACTTATTATAAGCTTAACATTCTATACGTTTTATCGTAAAACAATATTGTAAACTTTACATCTTTGCGCTACATCTTCTCTATTATAACATCAAAAAGGTTGATCCCGGAGCAATTTCTGCTCTTAAGGACCAACCTTTTATTAGACGTAAATTAGATGAAATAAGTTACACTCAGTTAGATGATTTTGCTTCATCTGATTCTGTAGTATCGATAGAAACGTTCTCTACAGGCTCTTCTGTTTTAGCTACTTTCTCTACAGTCAAAGCGCCATCTTTTTCATCGATAATCAGTGTATCACCTTTAACAATACCACCAGTTAGCAATTCTTCAGACAATTTGTCTTCGATATGCTTTTGAATAGCACGACGTAGTGGACGTGCACCATAAGCAGGATCGAATCCTTCTTTAGCCAAGAATGCTTTAGCTGTGTCTGTCAAAGTGAAATCTACAGCATATTCACGTAGACGTTTGCGAAGTTCTTCAGACATCAATGTTACGATCTCAGCAATATGTTTTTGTTCCAATGAGTGGAATACAATCGTATCATCAATCCGGTTCAAGAACTCAGGACGGAAACTACGTTTCAACTCATCTGTTACTTTGCCCTTCATGTTGTTGTAATCTGCTCCTGAATCAACAGCAGCGGTGAATCCAAGTGTAGAATTACGACGAATCGCATCTGCACCAACATTAGAAGTCAAAATAATCAACGTATTACGGAAATCGACAACACGTCCTTTAGAATCAGTAAGGCGTCCATCTTCTAGTACTTGTAGTAAAATGTTAAATACTTCTGGGTGAGCTTTTTCAATCTCATCCAATAACACTACAGAATACGGTTTGCGACGTACTTTCTCTGTCAATTGACCGCCTTCTTCATATCCTACATATCCTGGAGGAGCCCCTACTAGACGTGAAGTAGAATGTTTCTCCATGTACTCGGACATATCAATACGGATAATTGCATTTTCATCGCCAAACATAGATTCTGCCAAAGCACGAGCCAATTCTGTTTTACCAACCCCTGTAGGACCTAAGAAAATAAAGGAACCCATAGGACGTTTAGGATCTTTCAATCCAGCACGAGCACGACGAATCGCACGGCTGACAGCGATAACAGCTTCATCTTGACCGATTACACGTTGATGCAATAGATCTTCCATATTCAACAGACGATCTGTTTCTTCTTCTTTCAATTTCGTTACCGGAATACCTGTCCAGCTAGCTACAATATCAGCAATATCTTCTGGAGTAACTTCGGAATCGGTACGACCTTGTTTTTCTTTCCACTGATTTTTCGTTGTATCTAATTCTTCACGAATTTTTTGTTCTGTATCACGCAAAGCCGCTGCTTTTTCAAATTCTTGACTTTGTACAGCTGCATCTTTCTCTTTACGGATATCTTCTAAACGGCTTTCCAATTGTTTAAGATTTGGCGGAATCGTATAAGAGTTCAATCTTACTTTAGATCCTGCTTCATCGATCAAATCAATTGCTTTATCCGGTAAGAAACGATCTGTAATATAACGGTCAGACAATTTAACAGCTTGTTCGATAGCTGCATCTGTAATTTTTACACGGTGATGGGCTTCATAACGATCACGCAATCCCATTAAGATCTGAACAGCTTCTTCTGGAGAAGGTTGATCTACAGTAATGGGTTGGAAACGACGTTCCAATGCTGCATCTTTTTCGATATATTTACGGTACTCATCAAGTGTTGTTGCACCGATACATTGTAGTTCACCACGAGCCAATGCAGGTTTCAAAATATTAGAAGCATCAATAGCCCCTTCAGCTCCACCAGCACCGATTAACGTATGCAACTCATCAATAAACAGTACAATGTTACCTGCTTGACGAATCTCATCCATAATTTTTTTCAAACGATCTTCAAACTCACCACGATATTTAGTTCCAGCTACTACAGAACCCATATCTAGTGTCATAACGCGTTTGTCACGCAATGTTTCAGGAATTTCATTGTTGATGATTTTTTGTGCTAATCCTTCAGCGATTGCTGTTTTACCAACCCCTGGTTCACCGATCAACACTGGATTGTTTTTGGTACGACGGCTTAGAACTTGAATCACACGCTCAATTTCTTTGCTACGTCCAATAACAGGGTCCAAGTTACTATCTTTAGCAATAGCAGTCAAATCGCGTGCTAGGCTATCTAGCGTAGGCGTACTTACATTTGCTGGTGTACCATGATGACTGGATACTGCCTCATTACTACCAAGCAATTGCAATACTTGTTGACGCGCTTTGTTCAAGCTAATACCTAGATTATTTAGAACACGAGCTGCTACTCCTTCGCCTTCACGAATCAATCCCAATAAAATGTGTTCTGTACCTACATAGGTATGACCCAATTTACGAGCTTCATCCATAGAAAGTTCGATGACTTTTTTAGCACGTGGTGTATAAGCAATATTGGTAGGTTGTTCTTGACCTCTACCTATAAGAGATTCAACCTCATCTTGAATTTTTTCAAGTCCAAGACCTAGACCGATAAGTGCTTTGGCTGCAATGCCTTCACCTTCACGAATCAAACCAAGCAAAATATGCTCTGTACCAATATTATTGTGACCCAAACGAACTGCCTCTTCTTGTGCCAACGCAAGAACCTTTTGCGCACGTTCCGTAAATCTACCAAACATCATATCTAAAGCACCTCCACGGTTTAGTCTTGTACGTTTACTTTACTTAATGTATTACGGATCAATTGCGCGCGGTACATATCGCTTTCTCCTGACCCCATTTTAACACCGAATGTTTTCTGAAGAAAACCCGGTTGTGTCATTATCGTTAATTCGTTCATTTGTGTAACCGAAGCTTTGTCGATCAGACCCAGATCTACGCCTAGACGCACATCTGAAATGCGTTGAAATGCTTCTTTGGAATCCATCATTGTTGCATAAGACAGTATTCCATACGAACGCATAATGCGATCTGTAACACGTAACTTCGATTCACTGAGTAGACGACTGCGAGCATGATGTTCATACTCAATCATTTGCAACACAACACTATGCAAGTTATCAATGATCTCTTCTTCTGATAGACCTAATGTAATCTGGTTAGAAATTTGAAAAATATTTCCGATCGCTTCACTACCTTCTCCATATAACCCACGTACAGCGAGCCCTACTTGAGATACAGCAGATAATACACGACCTACCTGATTCATAATAGCTAATGCAGGTAAATGTAGCATAACAGACACTCTAAGCCCTGTACCTACATTTGTTGGACAACTGGTAAGATAACCTCTACGATCATCAAAAGCAAAGTCCACTACATCTTCAAAAGCATCATCGATCTGAGTAGCACGTTCCCATGCTTCTTGCAATTGAAAGCCTGGATACAAACATTGAATACGCAAATGATCTTCTTCATTGACCATAATACTAACGGATTCATCATCTGTTAGCAGAACAGCTCCACTTTTGGAGTCGTTTAGCAAATTCGGACTGATCAAATGTTTTTCCATCAAGACTTGTCGATCTACATCTTCTAATTCATCCAAAAGCAATGGCTCAAACGGTCCGAGAGCTTGAAGCGCTTCATTACTTAGCACTTCTGTTAGCTGGTTCCGTGTCTCTTGCGCCTGCTCCATATTTGCCAGAATCGGGAAAGGGTGATGTATCAGATTACGGGCTATACGCACCCTACTACTGATAACAACATCCGAATATTCTCCGCCCTTTTGCATCCAATCGCTCAAAGGTTTTTCTGTAAAACGGAGATTCGGCATAAGTTATTCCTCCTTATGACTCCTGTGAAATTTGTTTTTCTAGCTCGCGTATTTCATCTCTTAAATGTGCGGCTTCTTCAAATTCCTCATCAGCAATACGCTGTTTCAACTCTTGCTTCAAGTCAGTCATTTGACGTTTGATTTTTACTTTGATCCCGCCTCGTTTAGGAAGCTTACCGGCATGAGCAGTACTACCATGCACTCTTTTAAAAAGAGGATCTAATTGATTATCAAACGTTTTGTAACAAGAGCTACACCCAAATCGTCCTAATTTACGAAATTGAGTATATGTCATACCACATTCTTCACAATGGACATCTTCACTGCATTGACCGGCGAGTTGCCCTTTACTGCTTGAATCAAAATCCATCAACCCTGACAGTAGACTGTGAATCGAAAAGCCTCCTGAAGTTCCTGGAATCAATTCACCTTTTTCACGGGCACAAGTTTCACAGATATGAAACTCATTTTTTTCACCATTTACAATCTTTGTAAAATGAAGAGTTGCCGGTCTTACCTGACATTCTTGACAAATCATCATGTATTGCCCCTTTCTCCCGAATGATTAGGGACGAAGTAATGCAATCAACATCGCCTTCATCATTCTTGCACGGATCTCATCCCTGTAGGGAAGCTTGATCGAAATAACATCTCTACATACTGCTGCACGCATCAGTTCCGCTTCACGATTAGAAATCACTCTAGCTTCTAGCAACTGGTATAGTAAACCTTCAGCAGCTGTCTGACTCATATGCTGTCCAATACTTTCATGAATATGAGTATGAAGGATAGCCTGAGCAGGCAATTCAAGACGCCGTATACGAATATAGCCACCGCCACCACGTTTACTTTCAACCAGATATCCTTTTTCCAATGTAAAACGTGTACTAATTACATAATTGATCTGCGAAGGTACACAAGAGAATTGATCAGCTAAATCGTTACGCTGTATTTCTACTGCTCCTTCTCCACTATCTTGCAGCATTCGTTTTAGATATTGTTCGATAATGTCGGAGATATTACGCATTGTATATTCCTCCATCATGTTTTAAAACATTTACTTATTCTAAATTTGACCCATTTATCATAAGTTCAAAATAGCAGATAAATATCACTTAACCATAAACCTAATCGTAAGAAACCAAAGAAGACAGCATTTGATGATACAACAATAGATTCATGAATAATCTGATCATTATAATCAAAAGTTCATAAATCTTATTTACCATCAAATCATCAGGCATATTCACGTCATCTAATAACTGTATTCATCATTACTTTGACTACGCGCTGACTTTGACTTTCTTTGACTTTAAATTAATTATAACATATTTTCAGAATTTGCCAAGGGGTTACAACAAAATATAATACAGGAAATCATATTTTTTAGAATTTAGTTTTTCGCAATTGAATTAAATATTAATAATCTGATGATATATCGTTTTTATAATATATAGTTCTTGCTATCGTTTACTATTCTTAATATCGTTCTGGAAGTATTTGGCTTAATATCATTCTTGTAGTATTTAAGTTTTATAAAGACTGGCCCCTAATAATGTTTCCCCTAATATCTAATTTTGATAAAAACTAGACCTTGACACTCTTTTTAACTATACGTTACAATACAACAAATTCAATATATTGAAACGGCCATCGAAAGGAATCCAACCTGGAGGCGTTTTCGCCAAGAGATAGCATAAGCGAATAGTCACTGCTTGCTATTTCCTAAGTTAAACGGTTTTCGCCCGTTATCGCGAAACCTAAGAGGATCAGATACACTATCTGTATTTGATCAAGTTGGGTGGCACCGCGAGCAAAAAGCTCCTCGTCCCAAGTGATGAGGAGCTTTTTTGTGCATTTTACCTTTATATTAGGAAAAAGGAGCGGTTATTTTATGTTAGATATCCAGTATATTAAAAATCATGCTACAGCATTACAAGAGGTCGCAGATCAAAAGAAAATAAGTATATCTATTGCAGCACTTCTTGAAAAAGCTCAACTTAAAAATCAGTACTTGCAACAAATCGAACAACTCCGTCAACAACGAAACCAATTAACACAGACAATCAGTAGCCATATGCAAAATAAATCGGTATTGCCTACCGAAACTGTCCACCAGCTTAAAGACCAGGTGAAACAAATCAATCTACAACTTCAGAAATTGGAACAAACCAGTCAATCTGTTCAACTACAGTATGCTCGATTGATGGAATTAGTCCCCAACTATGTTTCTCCAGATACTCCGATCGGTCAATCAGACGCAGATAATATCGTTATTCGTACATGGGGAACACCACAACAGTTTGCATTTTCTTTTAAAGATCATATCGAACTAGGCGAAATCCATCAGATGATAGATATTACAAGAGGAGTCAAAACAGCAGGGAGCCGCAATTACTATTTAACAGGTACAGGTGCTCTATTACACAGAGCGGTTCAACAACTTGCTTTAGATACACTACTAGCCAAAGGGTATACTCCTATGGAAGTACCTACATTGGTAAGAGGCTCTGCATTAAGTAATACAGCTTTTTTCCCTTTGGGTATTGATCAGACATTTAAAATAGAGAACGAAGATAAATGGTTAACAGGAACTTCTGAAGTCGCTCTTGTATCTTATTATCAAGATGAGATCATTGATCTGTCTCAAGGTGCTATTCGTTTAGCAGCAGTTTCTCAAAATTTCCGAAGTGAAGTAGGATCAACCGGTAAAGATGTACGAGGACTTTATAGAGTTCATCAATTCGCTAAAGTCGAACAAGTTATCTTTTGTGAAGCTAATGCCGAGATATCTGAGCAAATTCATCAAGAGATCACAGCAAATGCAGAAGAATTACTTCAATTGCTAGAACTTCCTTATCAAGTAGTAGCCGTATGTACAGGCGATATGTCTCAAAAAACCTACAAACAATATGATATTGAGACATGGATGCCAAGCAGACAAAGTTATGGTGAGACTCACTCTTCTTCTAATATCCATGACTTTCAAGCTAGACGAGCTAATATACGTTATAGAGATCACGAGGGACAGCTTCAGTATTGTCATACTCTTAACAACACAGCTGTAGCTTCACCGCGTATACTGATCCCTTTGCTAGAAAATCATCAACGTGAAGATGGAAGTATCTATATCCCTGTGGCACTTCGACCTTATTTAAATCACAAAGAGCAACTATAAATATTTATACCTTGTAATAACTTCATAATTATCTTTTAAAAACGATCTTCATGTTTATTTAAGTGTAACAATTTAATTAGGTGAAATAGCGGAATCAATAGATCTACATCTATAAAACAAATCCTATATGTAAAAAACAGAATCATACAAAATAACATATAAATAAAAGAACACTTCTTTTGCTCAAAAGAAGTGTTCTTTTTTATGTATTTCGACTAATTTAGTTATTTTAATAATTGTCTTAAAACTCTGCCAAACAAGTATCTACTTATTATGAAAGAGAATTACAATGTATAAAAAATAATTAGAACAAAAAAAGAGCGACTCCTACAATCAGGAATCACTCTTTAGGTCTTGCGCGTTGCTTGGCAACGTCCTACTCTCCCAGGACCCTGCGGTCCAAGTACCATCGGCGCTGGAGGGCTTAACGGTCGTGTTCGGGATGGGTACGTGTGGAACCCCTCCGCCATCATTACCAAACGTGCAGGTGTGTTGCTCCCTGAAAACTGAATCCGAAAACGAAAACCATCGCGTGTTAGCTTATTTGGATAAGCCCTCGACCGATTAGTATTGGTCA
>NZ_JARUWY010000018.1:0-56052 GCF_030433815.1 Paenibacillus sp. PsM32
GCCGATGGTACTTGGACCGCAGGGTCCTGGGAGAGTAGGACGTTGCCAAGCAACGAGCAAGACCGAAAAGAGTGATTCCTGATTCCAGGAGTCGCTCTTTTTTTGTGTGTAAAAGGATGGAAACCATGGTGTGGGAATAAGCCTTGTGAACGGGGTAGAGGGACAGGTGTAGGTATAGATGGTTTACAGTTGCTGTTGTAGGCGAGGAGCAAAGTCTGGTGGTTGGATCGCTTCGTCTGATGAGTTTTTGTCTAACCTTCTTCAAGTAGTTTTTTAGTAGGTTATTCCTTTGTCCCTCTAACGCAACGTTTCTCCTACTTATTCTCACTTTCTTTCATTTCTATGTACTGTGGTGTTCTTTTCTCTCTACTGATACGGCTCTGTCTAAATGCTGCCTTTCTCTTCCTCTAATGCTGTTTGTGATCTCGTGATAGTACATAGATTGTAAAGTCGTCGTCTGGTCTTTTGCTTTAGGTTTGTGGAGTATCTTTCATTAGATATCTTGTGCTCTGCATTTTCTCATGCTCTTTACTTTTATTCGCTTCCTGTTGTTGGGGGAGAATACACTGAGTTTTAATACATATTTTGTACAGTATTTGAAACGGTTGATTGGTATGGCTATATAAGTACGCACTAAGAAGTTTTCAGTTTGATTAGATCAGTAAATATAAATCGATTGTAAGAGTTAGAACACAGGATGAATGATTCTAAAAGGCTATGCTATAGCTTCATAAGAGCTTTAAAAGAGCTTTAAAAGAGCTTTAAAAGAGCTTTAATAATGCTTCAATAGAGTGTTACATATCTTAAACTAGCCCTGATTGTAGGCTTGGGAAACATGTTTAGATACATCTTTTAATCAATATTTACTCAATAATAGAGAGAATATATAAGATTTTGTATCTTCATTTCGTGGAAGTGTAACTGTTTTGTTACAGAAGTTGTTGAAACAACAGTTATAATAGAGACAAGTAATAGATAGGTCTAAGGTCATGATAGCGAAAAAAAGTTATTTTAATATATTATTTAAAAATATCTAAAAAAAAATTAAGGCGTAATTGCGTACTGCATAAAGATGTATAATGTATAATTATACATCTTGCCAATGAAGATATTCATTAATGTTTAATGGAGTAAAAAATAACTTCAATAATACTGGATGATTGTTTTAGTTAGGGGGACGATGTGATGTGGGGGAAAAGCAAACATCGAATATGGAATGTATTATGGGTAGGCGTTTTTTTAGGGATATTAGCAGGTTGTTCTCAATCTAATATTTCTTGGACTCATTATCAAGGTGCTTTTGTAGAGTCTAGCTTTCCTATTCCAGAAGAAGTGAAAGAGATGGATACCATTATTAATAATAGTAAAATGAATTATGTACGTTATGAGTTACCAGGTATCGAATCTTCTACTTTACCAGAAGCATATATGCAAGAAATTAAAAACTGGGGCTGGAAGCAACAACAGGAGAGTATGGGTGAAAGTAATACCAATTTTGTATTTATTCAAGGGGATCGCACGTTACAATTGGTATTGCAGAAAAATTACTTAACCGTCATTGTACCTGATAAAAGTTCAAGAGCACCTATTGCTGAAGCTACTATTAACCCGTAATATGGCGAAATGAATAGAGTGAGTATGCTTTATCTAAGCTATAAAATACAAATAAAAAAGTAACATCAAAAAAACGGTATCTCTTTGTTAAAAGATACCGTTTTTTGATGTGTATTCTGTGTAATTGTTATTGATCTTTAAGCATTGTTACTGACCTTTAAGCTATGAATGCTGGGAATAGTGTGAGTAACTGGAGATGAATCCAGTTAGGTTTCCCCATATAGATAGCAGACAGCTTACTTGTTAAAAAGAGAGCAATGCTTACTAATTACTATAATGGTGGGTAGCTAATGACTATAATGCTAACTACTATAATAGAGAATAGTTTGATTTTATTATTCATGCACTATCACTACAGCAATCGAATCTTAATACTGTATTAGCTTATTGAATATTTGGCTGGAACATTTTATTGATAGCTTTAACTAATATAATTGTTGAGAACTGTTGAGCACGATTGATTATTTTATGCATGACTACGTACTATAAATAAAAAACAAGTATAGTGCTGAAGCTATTGAATATAATAAGATACTTCTTCTTTTGTCAATTTAATAATGCCATCTTTACGTTTACGGAATAAACGAAGTAAGATAATCAAACGAGGTAAGCAGAACCAAATATGCCACATGACTAAAGAGATTGAGAAGTCGAGTGGAAGCCACATACACAAAATAGCGGCAAAGCAAAATCCGATCCACGTTGTATGTAATAACACTCTGCGGAATGTAGAATAACCCATAAATTGATCTGGTAAATAACCGATCCAGGGAAATTGGATTTGAAATTTCCAACGTTTACGTAAGTGATTAACGGTCATGATCAATACAGAGCGAGAAATCACATATTGAATCCATAACACTAAAGGAAAAGAAAGTAGCCAAAATCCAATACTAGACCATGAGAAGTAATAAAGCTCAATCATTAACGTGACAATAGGTACTAATAAATAAATCCAGTTCCACATTCTAGTGACTGGCCATTTTTTAATAAGTTGGTATTGATAAAATGTTGCATTTTGTTGAGCTTCTGTTACCATTCAATGCGCCCCTCCTTTTAGTGATGATTTGCTACTAAGATTACAATATAGAAATGTTTATTTTTGATAGCATTAGTAATAAGCGTTATTTATTGAAGTGATTGGTTGTTATCATTATATCGGTCAAATATGTACCTTTTGAAATACACGAGCTTAAATTATAAGTCTTTTTGTAGATCGAAGCGAAGTTGAGACGATATCTGTTATTTTGATTATAATAAGAATAGGGAACAATACACAATAAATATTATAGGAATGACAATATGAACAATAAATGGATACCTTCTACAACGAAACAATGCAAAGCTCCTCTATATGATGCTTTATCTCGTTATGCTTCTTCTACTCAGAAAAGCTTCCATGTGCCAGGACACAAAAATGGGATGATCTATACTGATGTACTCAAGCAAATGACTGGGGCGGATTTGTTCCATTCTGTATTGCAATGGGATGTTACTGAAATTAGTGGTACAGATGACCTTCATCATCCTGAAGGAGTTATTCAAGAAGCCCAACAGTTAGCAGCACAATGTTTTGGAGCTGAAGAAAGTCATTTTCTTATAGGTGGAAGTACAGTTGGTAACTTAGCTCTTATTTTAACAGTATGTAGTCATCCTGGTGATATCATTATTGTACAGCGCAATGTCCATAAGTCTGTTCTAAACGGATTGATGATGGCAGGAGCGAAAGCAGTCTTTTTAACGCCAGAGATAGATCAAACAAGTGGTTTGGCTGTAATTCCTAGTATTGAAAATATAGAAGCAGCTCTTACACAATATCCTACTGCTAGAGCTGTTTTTCTTTCGTCGCCTAATTATTATGGCATGGGGAAAGACTTGAGTGATATTGCTTCTACTTGTCATCGGTATGAGATACCACTATTGGTAGATGAAGCGCATGGAGCACATTATGGTCATCATCAGCGTTTTCCTAATAGTGCACTCACTGCCGGTGCAGATGGTGTGGTGCAATCCACTCACAAAATGTTATCGTCGATGACGATGAGTGCTATGTTACATGTGCAGGGTGATTTGCTTACTCGTTCTTTATTAAAGCAGCGATTAACTATGATTCAGAGTTCAAGCCCTTCGTATCCGTTGATGGCTTCTTTAGACCTGAGTCGTTATATATTAGATTGTTATGGAGAACAAGTCTTTGCTACAGGGTTACAAGCTAGAGATACTTTTATTGATGAATTAGCTCGTCATCAAAGATTTGGTTATTTATCGTGCTCCAAGGAATATTATACACAAGATCCTTTTAAAGTGGTGATCTACGATCAGGACGGTTATTTATCTGGCGAAGTCTTGCAAGAACGGTTAGAGTATTATGGATGTGTGCCTGAGATGAGTGATGATCGATATGTTGTATTGGTATTTAGTATGGGTTCGACGTTAGACGATAGTTATTGTCTGTTAGAAGCTCTGGCAAAGATTGCTCAAGAACCCCTGCAATCTATTGTGATAGGTGATACAAATGATATAGATCAAGATACTATTCCTATCCTATTAGAGCTTACAGACTGTTCTGAGGTCACAAATGATAGTCATGCAGAGCAGAGAGAACAGAAAGTGTATATAGATTCCAATTTATCGACTATATCTGAGCCTATCTTATTTACAATGACACCGATTGATGAAGACAAGATAGAAGTTATTGCTCTAGAACAAGCAGAAGGACGAATATGTGCAGAAATGGTGATTCCTTACCCTCCAGGTATTCCGATTTTGTATGCAGGAGAAACGATCCATCCATCTGTATATGATAGACTATTAACGTTACGAACACATGGTCATAAAATACAAGGCACTGCTGATGCTGCATTAAATACATTACGTGTCTATCAATAGAGGTCTACCGCGAAGTAGTCTACAGAAAGCAGGAATAAGAATGAAGTCAAAAGGTTTATTTATTGTGTTAGAAGGTATGGATGGTAGTGGCAAAACAAGTCAGCTTGAACATATTAAACGTTACTTGAACGAACAAGGGATAGATTTTTTATCAACCCGTGAACCGGGAGGAATCTCTGTTTCTGAACAGATTCGTGAAGTGATTTTGAATGTAGATAATGATATGAGTGGTCTAACCGAGTGTCTGCTATACGCTAGTGCTAGAAGAGAACATTTAATTCAGAAAGTGATCCCTGCCTTAAATGATGGACGAATCGTTATCTGTGATCGGTATGTGATGTCTTCTTTGGCTTATCAAGGGTATGGACGTGAACTAGGTAAAGCTGTACTGGATATTAATCAATTGGCTATTAATGTAGATGGTCAGCAGTATTGGGCGGATATGAATATCTATATCGATGTGAAGCCAGAAGTAGGATTAGAACGCATTATGTTCAAATCAGGTGAACGTGAAGTCAACCGGCTTGATCTGGAGACGCTGGAATTTCATCATCGGGTACATAAAGGATATATGGAACTGTCCAAACAACATGCAGAGCAGTTTGTAATGATCAATGGTGAACAAGATGAACACAGTGTTTTTGGCGATATTAAGCAGGTATTGGATCAGTTGATTCAAGCTTACCGTGTATAACAATAAGGAATATGCTTCTGATTTGGGGCAGTCGGTTACAATATGAATAAAGAGTAAATAGAGGTATTATCCGTATAGATGTCGAATAAACTAAACAGGGCTAGGTGCCTTACAGATCTGTAAAAGGAGGGCTATTATAATGAAACTGATTATTGCGATCGTGCAAGATAAAGATAGTAACCGTCTATCAGGCGAATTGGTAAAAGCTAATTTTCGGGCTACCAAACTAGCGAGTACGGGTGGATTTCTACGTGCTGGAAATACAACATTTATGATTGGTGTTGATGATAGCCAGATCGAAGCTGTTATGGAAGTCATTCGTAATAGTTGTAAAATTCGTGAGCAACTGGTTACACCGGTAACTCCGATGAGCGGTACAACCGATTCGTATCTTCCATTGCCAGTAGAAGTACAGGTGGGTGGCGCTACTGTATTCGTTATGCCTGTTGAACGCTTTGAGCATTTCTAAAAAAGTTTTTGATTTTATTTCAAAAAATACGCAAAAATCGTTATATCTTCAAACATAATAGAATAATAAAGAGTATAATTAAGAAATAAACAGAGGATCGGTTACGTTATTGAGAACCGGTCCGTCTTTATTATCTGCTACAAATAGGTTATCGTTCGACAAGCTAATACGTAAAAATTGAAGTTTTTTCATTTTACTATTCGCAAATCGTAACATTTGAACGATACTAATTAATAACGACTCTGTTTAGCAACTGCTAATTGATATATACAAAACCAAGCATGTATAAAGGAAGTCTGGACTTTACAGCTAGAAGTCTAATGCCAGCAAAGAAAGGAAGAGAATAATGAAAATCAACCCCGGTTATCCTCCATTAAAAAGTAATCCTATCGTATCGGATACTCCTAATAAAGTTGTACAACAACGGAACTTTTCGGATGTTCTTCATAATCATGGTGCTCAAGCAACACATGATGATATCCAACGTCAATTTAAAGAAATTCAAATGCAGGGTGACCGGCTTGCGAAATCAATGACACTACGCGAACTCAAATCGTATCAAATGTTAGTAAAACGCTTTTTGGAAGATACGGTTCGTCGCGGTGTTAAAGTGAAAGAAACACAAAGCTTTGATCGTCGGGGTCGGGGCAAAAAGTATAAATTGTTAGATGAAGTCGATTCCATGTTGCTAAGTATGGCTGAAGAATTGCTTCAAAGTGAAGAAGGAAGAATAGAATTATTGCAGCGGATGGGCGAAATTCGCGGTATGCTGATTAATTTTCTATATTAAGAAAGTAAAATAGATGTGTTGAAGTGTGTGGTTCAGTAAGGAGGCACCATGTCTTTTCAAGAAATTATCGGGCAAGATATTGCCAAGCAGATGTTACAAAACGGTCTGCGTAGTCAAAAGATTTCTCATGCGTATTTGTTTAGCGGCCCAGCAGGTAGCGGACAAATGAAAATGGCTAACAGCTTTGCTCAAGCTTTGGTATGTATTCATAAAGGTGATGAAGCCTGTGGAGAATGTATACAATGTCGTAAAATGAAAAATGGAAATCATCCTGATTTTCATGTGATCGAGCCGGATGGTGCTTCGATTAAAATTGAGCAAATCCGCGATATTCAGCGGATTTTTTCGTATCGTTCAGAATCGGGAAACCGTAAAATATATATTATTAAAGATGCAGATAAAATGACGATACAAGCGTCTAATAGTCTGTTAAAATTTTTAGAAGAACCACCAGCACCAGCGGTAGCTATCCTTTTAACAGAAAATGCACAGTCAGTATTACCTACGATTCGTTCTCGTACACAACCTATAGTATTTACGCCACCTGATCCTCAGAAAATGGCTCAAATCTTAGGAGATGAAGGATTTCCAATGCCTTTAGTACGATGTGTTGTTCATATTGCGTCTGATCTAGATGAATGCCGAGAATTGCTAGCAGAGAATTGGTTTGCAGAAATCAGAAACGTAATGTTACAATTAGGGAAGGAATCCGCAGGTAGAGGGAGTATGAGCCTTATTACTGCTCAGCAAAAGCTGTTTAAAGGCGGACTTGGAGATCATATTGAGCCTGTATTTGATCTTTTCCACTTATGGTTTAAGGATATGGTTCATATCCAGATTGGAAGGCACGAGAGTATCGTTTTTATAGATCAGTTAGAGTCTCTCTCCAAAGTGGCTACCACTCGTGATATGCAGCATTGGATATCTTGTATGTCGCTTGCTGCAGAGTGTAAGAAAATGCTTCGTTCTCATGTGAATCCACAGTTATGCATGGAGCAATTTCTTATAGGCGTTAGCGGTTGAAGGAGCTTCATCACAGACCGGACGGTGTATAACATCATGCGGAGCGCACAAGCTTAACAACGCACACTTTTTGAATACGTCATGTCAGGTGAACACAAGAAGTAATTCTTCAGATCGGAATTTTTGCCGTAGAGTTGAAAAACGGTATTGGCAAATGAGGGGGCTTATCTTTTGTATAGTGTAGTAGGAGTCCGCTTTAAAAAAGCGGGTAAAATATATTATTTCGATCCGTTAGACTTTCCAGTCGAAAGTGAACAACACGTTATTGTAGAAACTGCACGTGGGATTGAATATGGTAAAGTAGTGATTGGCAAAAAAGAGGTAAATGAGTCGGATGTCGTTCTTCCTTTGAAAAAAGTGATTCGGATTGCAGAAGATCATGATGCTCAAGTGGTAGAAGAAAATCGGATCGCAGCTAAAAATGCTTTTACGACCTGTTTAAACAAAATCAGAGAGCATGAGCTGAAAATGAAACTTGTCGATGTAGAATTTACATTTGATCGCAATAAAATCATTTTCTATTTTACAGCAGAAGGTCGAGTCGATTTTCGAGAACTGGTTAAAGATTTAGCAAGCATTTTCCGTACACGTATCGAATTACGTCAAATTGGTGTGCGTGATGAAGCTAAAATGCTAGGTGGTATAGGTCCTTGTGGACGTATTCTATGCTGTTCTTCCTGGTTAGGCGATTTTGAGCCAGTATCAATCAAAATGGCTAAAGATCAAAGCTTGTCCTTGAATCCGACCAAGATTTCTGGATTGTGTGGACGTCTAATGTGTTGTCTTAAATTCGAGCATGATAATTATGAGAGCGTGAAGGAAGAACTTCCGGCTATCGGTAAATTTGTCGTCACTTCGCTAGGCGATGGTAAAGTGGTCGGTATCAATGCCGGTTCGCGTACTGTACATGTTCAGATCTTTGATATCAGTAAAGTCAAAGAACTGCCATTGGATGACGTGGTCGTGAAGTAAACCCGATCAAGGCTGCTTTTGAGGTGGGAACTTGGAGAAGAAAAATCTTTTTACACACATTCACGAATTGGAAACAAAGATGGATCATATGCATGGCGATATGGGTAAAATGAAGCAAGCTGTGAAAGAGCTGTTAGAAGAAAATCAACGTCTAAGTACTGAAAATGAACAATTGCGTCGTGTTCTGAAAAAAGAAGTTCCTGTTATCGAACCTAAATCGGTAGGAACGTACTCTTCTAAATTGTATTCAGACTTACCTGATCTAGAAGTGGTTGGAGAAGGTTATGATAATCTGGCACGTATTTATCACGAAGGCTTCCATATCTGTAATGTGTATTATGGACATTTGCGTACAGAAGGCGATTGCTTGTTCTGCCTTTCTTTTTTGAATAAATCTGAATAGTATCATTATCCAAACCGCGGACAGCAACATGCCGCGGTTTTTATATAGTATCGATATAAAAGCGCAGGATCATTTCTAAAGAAAGCAAGATCAGAAAGGAAATACCATGAACGAACAACCACTTCTGGCAGATGAGCGTATTGATGATCTGCTCACGTATAATCTTAAAATTATTCAAAGTCGAGAAGTATTTAGCTTTTCGATGGATGCGGTATTGTTAGCACGATTTGCAAGTATTCCTAAGCGTGGTAAAGTGATCGATCTATGTACAGGCAACGGAGTCATTCCTATTTTATTGTCGACACGTACCCATGCTAGTATTGAAGGGGTAGAAATACAAGAACGCCTGGCAGATATGGCAATGCGTAGTGTGACAATGAATGGCTTAGAAGAACAAGTCAAGATTCGAGTACAAGATCTTAAAGATATGCCACTTGTCGGTGAACGAGAAGCGTATGATGCAGTAACAGTAAATCCTCCTTATGCGCCTGTAACAGGAAGTGATATGAAATTAAATATTCATCATGCTATGGCAAGACATGAGATTGGATGTACGCTGGAAGATGTGATTCGTACATCTGCCAAACTGCTTCGTAACGGTGGTAAACTGTCGATGGTTCACCGTCCTCATCGCTTAGCAGATATTATTATTTTGATGCGACAATATGGAGTAGAGCCAAAACGTATTCGATTTGTACATCCTCGTCAACATATGGAAGCCAATATGGTATTGATTGAAGGATTACGTGGAGGAAAGCCTGAAATGCGTATGTTACCGCCACTTATCGTATATGATGAACAGGAGCAATACACTACAGATCTCAAAGCAGTCTATTACGGGTTAAAGGAGTCACTATGAGCATACAGATTCAAAAAAGCTTTGCCAAAGGGGAGTCTGCTGTTCTGCACGAAGGAGCAGGTACGTTATATCTTGTTGCTACCCCGATTGGTAACTTGGAAGATATGACTTATCGTGCTGTACGCACACTGCAAGAATGCGATATCGTTGCTGCTGAAGATACAAGGCAGACACGTAAATTATTGACTCATTTTGATATTACACCAGGCAAATTACTTAGTTATCATGAGCATAATAAAAAAGCGAGCGGCCCTGAACTAATCCGCCTTATTATAGAAGGAAGTAGTCTTGCACTTGTAAGCGATGCAGGATTGCCTGCTATTTCGGATCCCGGGCAAGAATTGGTGAAGCTGGCATTAGAACAGCAAATTGCGGTTGTGCCTATTCCCGGGGCAAATGCGGCTTTGTCTGCTTTGATTGCTTCTGGATTATCGACAGATCGGTTTACATTTGTAGGGTTTTTGCCAAGAGACAGCAAAGGTCAAGAAGAAGTACTAGGTAGTGTTAAGCATGGAGCAGGTACATTACTATTATATGAATCTCCGCATCGCATTATCAAAACGTTACTGGCGATTGCACATCATCTTGGAAATCGTAATATCGTATTAGCACGCGAGCTAACGAAGCGTCATGAAGAGTGGACACGAGGCAGTGTTGAAGAAGCACTAGAATGGTTAGAAACTCATCCACCTATCGGCGAATATTGCGTTGTTATTGAAGGGCAATCGTTAACTGAAGCCAAAGCAGAAGCAAGTGAATGGTGGCAACAGATGAGTATCGAAGAACATGTGATGCACTACGAAAATAAAGAAAACATTTCACGTAAAGATGCTATGAAAAAAACAGCAAAAGACCGCGAAATCTCTAAACGTGATGTGTATCAAGTTCTTTTAGATGAACAAGAATAAACCGTCTAAAAATGCTTTCTTAATAACTGATTTTAGAGTCTATACTTATAATAGAAGAAACTCGTTATATCTATTATTTTTTCACAAAAATGAATATTCAAACAGGTAACATAATGTAGGAATCTTAAATTGTTTAAGATTCCTTTTTGATGTGTAAATTGGAAGTACTATGCAAAAGGAAGTATAATAAACGCCAAGCCTTTTTTTGAAAACCAAAAGAAAGCAAAAAAATACCTTTACCCAGACAAAATGCTGAGTAAAGGCCCAAGGAGATATTAAAAAGGTTAGAATTAATAAGTTGATAATTCTAGTATAACCTATTTTATTTATTTTGTCACAGGGACAGGAATTTCGGAAATACATTCATTACAAACGATTTTTCCTTTAAAATAAGTTACATTTTCAGCATTACCACAGAAAATACAAGCAGGCTCGTATTTTTTAAGCATGATGCGTTCGCCATCAACGTAGATTTCCAAAGCGTCTTTTTCTCCGATACCTAGTGTACGGCGAAGTTCGATAGGAATTACTACGCGGCCCAATTCGTCTACTTTTCTTACAATACCAGTTGATTTCATCATTACTGATCAATCCTCTCAAATTTAAATATATTAGTTGTTATTGGTTTGTTTGATGTGCTATCATTCGACAAATTTCTATGTTTTATGATATTCATAATACCAACGTTTCCCAAATCAGTCAACCTATAAATTGAGAAAAATAGAGTTTTTTTCTGTTTTTTTTGAAAAAATATTTTTATATAGCGGTATTATAAGGTATTATGGGCTTAAAATTATTTTGTCGATTTGGAAATTCGTAACTTGTATATACCGACATCATTCGACATTATCATCGAAGAATTTATTTTTAATTTTAAATAGTTGTGTTTTAGAGATAGAAGGAGGAGTTTGTTTTGAAGCCTGTACAACCTTTAGGAGAAGAAAAAGTATTTAAAGATCCTGTACATAATTATATCCACGTGCAAGATCGTTTAATCTGGACATTGATTAATACACCTGAATTTCAAAGATTACGTCGTATCAGACAATTGGGAACTTCTTATTTAACTTTTCATGGAGCAGAGCATAGTCGATTTTCTCATTCATTAGGTGTGTATGAAATTACACGTCGTATTATTTCTCAATTTGAACGTGGTGGTTATGAAGATTGGCCGCGAGAAGAAAGTCTAGTGGCTTTGTGTGCAGCTTTATTGCATGATCTGGGTCATGGACCTTTTTCACATTCTATAGAAGAAGCATTTGATATGGATCATGAAGAATGGACCTGTCGTATTCTGCTTGGCGATACAGAAGTAAACCGTGTATTGGAAGAAGCAGAAACAGGTCTGGCTGAACGAGTCGCTTCTGTTATTCGCAAAGATTATGAAAAACCGATTGTTGTCAATTTGGTGTCTAGTCCGCTGGATGCTGATCGTATGGACTATTTGTTACGTGATGCTTATTTTACAGGCGTGAATTATGGAACGATTGATGTGGATCGTATTTTGCGGATGCTTCGTCCTCATAATGGTAGAGTGGTCGTTAAAGAATCTGGGATGCATGCGATTGAAGATTATTTGATGGCACGTTATCAAATGTACTGGCAAGTGTACTTTCATCCAGTAACTCGAAGTTCGGATATTGTTTTGCGACAGATTTTCCGCCGGGCTAAAGAATTGTTCGATCAAGGATTTGCATTTAAATTTTTACCGTACCCGTTACCTGCTTTATTTGAAGGAAATATTCAAGTACATGATTATTTATTGCTAGATGAAGCATTAGTACAGACAGCTTTTATGCAGTGGACACGAGAAGATGATGAAATTCTTGCAGATGTGTGTCATCGCTTTATGCAACGTAGACTGTATAAATATGTAGAGACCGATTTAATTGATTTGGAAACGATCGATAGTATTCGAAATGAATTTGCTAGAGTGGGATTGCATCCTCAATATGATCTGGAAATCGATTTTCCAACTGATCTTCCTTATGATGTATTCCGTCCGGGCGATCCTAAAAAGGAAAAGCAAATTTTACTATTAGATCGTCAAAATCGTATTCAAGAAATTTCAGAAGTATCGGATATTGTACGTTCAATCAGCGGTATTCATCGTGGTCGATATCATCTCTACTATCCGCAAGATAAATTGGAAAAAGTCATTCATCAGTTATCAGAAGAAGTAGCAGCAATATTTGAAAATAAAATCAATCCACCTCAAATGGAATTTGAAATCTAAAATAAAAGAAAAAAGTGTGTAAAACAGAGAAGGAGCGAGAAAAATATATGTTATTTGATACACATACTCACTTGGATTCGATTGAATTTGCCGATGATCGTAAAGAAGTCATTGAACGTGCTTATGCACAGGGTGTAACACGTATGATCAATGTGGGCTTCAACCGCGAAACGATTCCAACCACAATGGAATTGGTAGAAAGTTACGAATTTATATATGCAGCGATAGGTTGGCATCCTGTAGATGCGATTCATATGCAACCTGGTGATCTCGAATGGATCGAATCGTTATGCAAACATGAGAAAGTAGTCGCTATCGGTGAGATCGGTCTTGATTATCACTGGGATACTTCATCAAAAGAAGTGCAACACAAAGTATTACGTGAACAAATTGGTCTGGCACGCTCCATTCATATGCCGATTGTGATTCATAATCGTGATGCACACGAAGATATTGTAAAGATTTTACGTGAAGAAAATGCACATGAAGTCGGAGGAGTAATGCACTCTTTTTCAGGTAGCTGGGAAACAGCTAAAATGTGTCTTGATATGGGCTTCCATTTATCGTTTGGAGGACCGATTACATTCAAAAATGCGAAGCAACCTAAAGAGGTGTTACAAAAGGTTCCGAGGGACCGTCTTTTACTTGAAACAGATTCCCCATTTTTGACACCACATCCTTATCGTGGAAAACGAAATGAGTCCGGTTATGTGACACTTGTAGCAGAAGCGGCAGCAGCGTTAAAAGGGGTATCACTGGAAGAAATTAGTACAATTACAACTAAAAATGCACTGGAACGATTTGGCATTCGATGAAAAACAGAGTAAATCACGCAAAAAACATCGTTAAACGGATATATGAATAAATTATCATCAAAAAATCGAAGAATATGACAACTTTTTAACCATTTATTCAGAAAAACGTGCTTGCTCGTCGCTTTACATGAGGGTTGGGTTCGGGATATTATTTCATCAGTGATTTAATCTTGCTGTTATCACGCAAGATTCCATGATTCGGTCTCGCTGAGTTTCCTGCATAGGAAAACGGGGGAACCAACATATGTCTTCAAGCCATTATTATCAGAATACCGAAGTCATTATGTATGATTCCTTTTACAGGGTCTATGGGGTGAATTGGAGGTACTCGCGCCATGAGCGGAGGAGCCTTCAAAGGGCAAGCAATACAATGTGTCCGAATCCGACAGCTAACCCCGTAAGCGATGCAGAGGCAACCTCGTATTTTCTAACGTTTTCCGAACTGTATTCAAATACGTCGGAAGCCAAGGAAAAGTTGCTCTTGCTCTTTTCCAGAGGCTTCTTTTGTTTTGGGCAAAAGGAAAAGGTATAGAGATACGATATTTGAAGCTTGATCTTTCAGATATTAGGTATGTCCCTTAGACTGACCATGGCGCAGGCATTTTTGAACATCACGAAAGATTATCACACAGATTCGATAATCTTATGCTTACGATCAGCCTGTGAAAATTCTGTTATATAGTCGCGTCATATACAATTACGTCACAGCTAGACGGCGAGACTATGAAGGAGGACGGAAGAAGTGGCAATTGCTCCTTTCGAAAAAACCCATGGTTCGCGCTCATCCAGCATGTCTTATGCGCTGAGTTGGAAGCAACAAAATCTACGCTATGTATTGTGGGCTGCATTATTGGTTATCGCTCTTGCAGCGATGCTATTGTCCCTACTTTATAATCAAGCGGGTAAAAATATTTCTGTTGTCATTGACGGCAAAGCACAAACCGTGGAAACACGTAAATTGATGCTTTCTCAACTGCTTGATGAAAATCAAATTAAAGTGGCACCACAAGATAAAGTGTCAATGCCGATGAATGGCGCACTTCAAGACGGCGATAAAGTTTATATTAACCATGCGGTTGCAGTAAACATTACGGCAGATGGTGGCACGAAGAAAATCTATACCACCTCTAAGACAGTTGGTAACACATTGGAGCAAGCTGGATTAACATTGTCAGGTCAAGATCAACTTACACCAGCAATGGAATCTTCAGTTCATGACAATATGGATATCAAGATTGTTCGCACCAAATCGTTTGTAGCGAAAAAAGTTGTAAAGATTCCTTATCAAACTGTTAAAAAAACCGATGCTTCTATGGTTGAAGGTAAAACAAAGTTAGTACAAAGTGGTCAAACAGGTAAAGTGGTTCAATACATCGAGAAAGTATACGAAGATGGAGAATTCGTCTCCAAACGTATGGTTGATAAAAAAACAACCGCAAAAGTGCAAGATAAGATTGTAGCAATAGGCACCAAAAAAGAAGAGCCTAAGCTTCTTGCAGCTGCATCATCTAGTGGAGGTTCCAGTAATAGTACTTCCAAAGCAGGTGTAGATTTTTCTTATGCGAAAGTACTGAACAATGTATCTCTTACTGCTTATTCGTCTCAAGAACCTGGTCTAGGTACAGTGACTGCTTCTGGAGCACGTGTAACAGAAGGTCGTACGATTGCAGTCGATACGAGTGTCATTCCTATGGGATGGTGGGTATACATTGAAGGCATTGGCTTCCGCCGTGCTGAAGATACCGGTAGTGCTATTAACGGTAATAAAATCGACGTATATATAGACAGCTTGAGCCAAGCAAGAGCATTTGGACGTAAATCCGGTTACACTGTATATGTAATTGGTCCGGTTAAACCCTAGTCAGGGTGTTGATTGGGATAACGCCATTGCTTAAGCCCAGTCATCTGTTATATGATATAAATAATATTAACCATGAGCGTGAATAAGGAAAACAAAAAGAAGAGGAATATTCCTCTTCTTTTTGTTCTGTTAAGATCAATTTATAGTGAATAGATAGAGGTCATTATTTACAGAGTGAAGGGAAGCGTACAATCAACGTGATTAAAGAAGTGATTGTGGTGGAAGGTAGAGACGATACAGTAGCGATTAAACGAGCTGTAGACGCGGATACGATCGAAACTGGTGGTTCAGCGATTGGAGCTCATGTTATTCGTCGGGTGAAGTTAGCTCAAGAACGCCGCGGTGTGATCATATTAACAGATCCTGATTTTGCTGGTGAACGAATACGTAAGATCGTCGCGCAGAAAGTACCTGGTTGTAAACATGCTTTTATTCCTGAAAGCGAAGCTACGCTCAAAGGTGATATCGGTGTTGAGAATGCTTCGCCTGAAGCGATTCGTGAAGCACTTGCACGTGTACATTCTGAAATGCCAGAAGCAGAGATTTTGATCGATTGGGAAGACTTGATCATGACAGGACTGGTAATGCAGCCAGATGCAGCAGAGCGAAGAATGAAAATGGGCAACTTGTTAGGGATAGGGTATGGCAACGGAAAACAGTTCCATAAGCGTTTGCGCATTTTTGGAATAAGCCGTGAAGAATTTGCAGCAGCACTTTCACAAATGGAAGCGGAGGAAGAACAATAATATGGATGAACGACTAGATATAGCGACACCCAAACGCACTAAAGAAATAATAAATAAGTATGGATTTTCATTTAAAAAAAGTCTCGGTCAGAACTTTTTGATCGATTCGAATATTTTGAACAAAATTGTAGAAGCCGCCGAGTTAACACCTGAAAATGGAGCTTTAGAGATTGGACCGGGGATAGGCGCATTGACCGAACGATTAGCCCAAGAAGCGGGTGCAGTAACAGCGGTTGAGATTGACCGTCGCTTAATTCCAATTTTGAAAGAAGTGCTAGAACCTTATCCACATGCTAAAGTACGTCATGATGATGTGCTTAAAGTCGACTTACATCAATTGTTTCGTGAAGATTTTAGTGAAGTTGAAAAAGTCAGTGTAGTTGCTAACTTACCGTACTATGTCACGACACCGATCGTTATGAAGCTGTTGGAAGAACGCCTTCCGTTAGATAATATTGTAGTGATGATCCAAAAAGAAGTCGCTCAGCGCATGGCAGCGCCTCCTGGAGGCAAAGACTACGGAAGTCTAAGTATTGCTGTGCAATATTATTGCGTGCCTGAATTGATCTGTATTGTGCCTAAAACAGTATTTATCCCACAGCCTAATGTAGAGTCTGCGGTGATTCGCTTAAAACTGCGTGATCGTCCGGCAGTAGAAGTCGAAGATGAAGCTTACTTTTTTGAATTGATGCAATCTTGTTTTGTACAACGTCGTAAAACGATTGCCAATAACTTGCGTAGTCGCTACTTTGAAGGTGGAGACCGTACGCAATTAGAGCAGCTTTTGGCAGAAGCAGGAATTGAACCTTCTAGACGCGGAGAAACACTTAGTTTGCAAGAATATGCGACTTTGAGCAGTGTATTTTTGAAAGCAGGTATCCGCTAAAAAAATTCGTTGACAAGATAAATTTAATACTGCTATAATTTAATGTTCATTTGACAAACCATCTTTTCTTTGATATAATGAGGAGGGAAAGAGGTGGTTGTAGTCAATGGCTAACAATGCGCTTTTGGAAATCAAACGTAGTCTTGATGCTCATGTAGGGCACAAAATTACGTTACGTGCTAATGGTGGTCGTAAGAAGACCATCGAACGAACCGGAGTTTTGGAAGAGACCTACCCTTCTGTTTTTATTGTCAAGCTCGCTGAAGAGCATCAGACATTTGAACGTGTGTCTTACAGCTATGCCGATATATTAACAGATTCTGTGGAAGTCACCGTCTGTGATGACGATTGTCAGACACGAATCGAATATGTTGGGAATTGAATAACTGTTTTATCATAAGACAGTCTTTATCTCCTTTCGGGGTAGAGACTGTTTTGTTTTGTGACTACATTTTATAGATATGAACGGAACCCGATACCCATATTAATAGACTTTATACTTCATTTTTTTTATAATATGGATTATTCGCAATGATAAGCACAGGAACCCGTACGCAGCGTATCAAATCGTTCGGATGGAATGTTGAGGGTGGAGGAACAGCATGAAGATATATGAAAAAGCACCAGCGAAGATTAACCTGATGCTGGATGTGTTACATAAACGACCGGATGGTTATCATGAGGTCGAGATGATTATGACGATGGTCGATTTAGCAGATCGGCTGACACTCACTGAATTGTCTCGAGATACGATCCAAATTTCCAGTCAAGCTGGATATATTCCTTTGGATGAGAAAAATCTTGCTTTTCAAGCTGCTCAAAAAATCAAAGCAAAATATAATATCAAACAGGGCGTACATATTCATATCGATAAGCAGATTCCAGTTGCTGCAGGTCTAGCTGGAGGTAGTAGTGATGCTGCCGCAGCGCTTAGAGGATTGAATCGTCTCTGGAACCTCCAGATTCCTCACGACGACATGATGGAGCTAGGCGCTTCTATCGGTTCTGATGTGCCATTCTGTATTACAGGCGGTACAGCGTTAGCAACAGGGCGTGGAGAGCTTTTAACCCCACTTACCAGTCCACCGGATTGCTGGGTCGTTCTCGCGAAGCCACCGATCAATGTATCGACTGCTGATGTATACGGACGTTTCCGCGCTGATAAAGTAGCCAAACACCCTTCTGCTATCGAAATGCAGAAAGCGTTAGAAAATAAATCATTTGATGAAATCTGTGATCAGCTTGGCAATGTGCTTGAAGATGTGACACTGACTCACTATCCGCAAGTACAGCAGTTGAAGCAGGCGATGATCCAGCTTGGAGCTGATGGCGTATTAATGTCAGGCAGTGGCCCTACGGTATTTGGATTGATTTCAAAAGAATCTAAAGTAGCTCGTGTCTACAACGGGTTAAGAGGATTTTGTAAAGAAGTATATGCTGTACGAATACTAACTTAACTGATTTCAAATCGCAGTCTTTTTTACTCGATATGGTGCTCGATGATAAGCCATAAGAGAAAAAGATTGCGATTTTCTTTTACAAACACGTACAAAAATGTTATATTCACTTTAATTATTCGGGTTTAGGGTATAAAATGTCAATATTTTGTAGATAGCGAGGCGTTACGGTGAAAAAATTAAAGAGAAGCGCGCGGTTAGTGGAATTAACTCAATATTTAACTTCACGACCACATACGCTAATTCCATTAACCACTTTCGCTGATCGATACGGAGCGGCCAAATCATCGATTAGTGAGGATCTGACCATTATCAAAGAAGTTTTTGAAGAAGATGGCACAGGAGAGTTGTTGACACTTGCAGGAGCAGCAGGTGGAGTGAAGTATATTCCGAAGCTTGCCAAAGAAAAAGCATTTTCTTTTATGGAAGAATTATGCGGTCAATTGGGACAACCTGATCGTCTGCTTCCAGGTAATTATATTTATATGTCTGATTTGCTAGGGCAGCCTGCTATTTTGAATGAAGTGGGTAAGATTTTTGCTTCTGCATTTGCAGATACGCCGATCGATGTGATTATGACGGTAGAAACAAAAGGGATTCCGCTAGCTCATGCTACAGGCACGCAATTGAATTTGCCGGTGGTATTAGTAAGACGTGATCATCAGATGACAGAAGGATCAGCAGTAAGTATTAACTATGTATCCGGTTCTCATAAGAGCCTGCACACGATGACGTTGTCGCGTCGCGCGCTAAAAGAAAAATCTCGCGTATTGATTATTGATGATTTTATGAAAGCTGGCGGTACGATTCAAGGAATGGTTGATCTTTTGGGAGAATTCAATGCAACTGTTGCGGGTGTAGGGGTACTATTGGAATCAGGTTCTGTCGACACGGATGATCGTTTGTGGGCAGATTATGTGTCACTTGCGAAAGTAACTGATATCGATCCTAAAAACAAAAAAATTACGGTACAACCTGGCAACTACTTTGAAAATGATTCTAATTAAGCTTTTTTGCCAATGATTTTCATTTTAGTAATGAGAACGAATATCATTAAAATCATGTGAAATCGGTAGAAATCGAGCCTAAAAATAAATAAAATAAAAAAATACACAATTATTTTGGAGAAAAAAGAAGGAATTTGACTTCTATGTGTGGAATTACACAATCTAAGTCTTTATAGACAAAGGTGGTGAACACATATGGAAATAACGGATGTAAGACTCCGCCGAGTGAATTCCGAAGGCCGAATGAAAGCAATCGCATCCATCACAATTGATAGCGAATTTGTCGTTCATGACATTCGTGTAATTGATGGTAACAATGGAATGTTTGTTGCAATGCCAAGCAAACGGACACCGGATGGTGAGTTTCGCGACATAGCGCATCCTATTTCTTCTGGAACTCGCGAGAAGATTCAGTTAGCTGTATTGGCTGAGTACGAACGTGCAGGAGTGGAAGAAGAAGAAGTGATCGAAGAAGGTGCTTAACGTTTACTTATTGGGGTTTGAAAGAAAAGGGAGCCACAGGGAGCTACATTGTGGCTCCCTTTTCTTTTTGTCTGGAATAAGATATATTCATTAGGGAGTTTTAACAACATATCTAATAAAAAATGATGTAAATATATGAGTTTTACAAGGAGGTCTGTAGTGTTGGATTCGAAAAGAATGGCAATTATACTTGCAGCAGGTAAAGGCAAACGCATGAAATCCAAATTGTACAAAGTACTCCATCCGGTATGTGGTAAGCCGATGGTCGGTCATGTACTAGATGCTGTACAACAAGTACAGTGTGAACGAAGTGTCGTTATTGTAGGGCATGGCGCTGAAGCAGTACAAGCTTATTTGGGAGATCGTGCTGAATATGCACTACAAAGTGAGCAATTAGGAACAGGTCATGCGATTCAACAAGCTGAATCATTGCTTGGTACCGAACAAGGAACGACGATCATTATTTGCGGAGATACACCGCTTGTTACTCCTGAAACGTTAGAAAACATTATTGCTAACCATGAAAGTCAGGGAGCAGCAGTAACTATTTTAACAGCTTCGATGATAGATCCGACAGGATACGGTCGTATTATTCGTGGAGCAGATGGTAGTGTACAGAAGATTGTTGAGCAAAAAGAAGGTACACCTGAAGAATTAGCTGTTCAAGAAATCAATACAGGTACGTATTGTTTTGATAACAGTAAATTGTTCCAAGCGCTTTCTCAGATTACTAACGATAATGCACAACAGGAATATTATTTGACTGATTGCATCAAAATTTTGCGTGAACAAGGCGAAATGGTAGCTGCCTACGAAACATTTGATCTAGCAGAATCGATCGGTGTTAATGATCGTCTAGCATTGTCTGAAGCAGAAGGTTTTATGCGTGCACGTCTTGCCAAAAAACATATGCTAAACGGTGTAACGATTATCGATCCATCCGCTACTTATATTGGAGCAGATGTTGTGATTGGTTCCGATACTGTACTTTATCCAGGAACGATTCTAAACGGTCATACTGTTATCGGTGAAGATTGTATAATTGGCCCGAATACAGAGATAGAAGATTCAACTATTGGAAATGGTTCGACTGTACGTCAATCGATTCTTTCTGGAGCAGAAGTAGGGGCTGAAGGTAATATCGGTCCATTCGCATACTTGCGCCCGGGTACAAAGTTAAGCGATCAAGTGAAAGTCGGCGACTTTGTAGAACTCAAAAATGTAACAGTAGGTCAAGGTTCCAAAATTCCTCATCTAAGCTATGTAGGGGATGCTGTTGTAGGTTCAGGCGTTAATATTGGTTGTGGAGCCATTACAGCTAACTATGATGGACTTAACAAATCAATCACTGAAATTGGTGATAATGTATTTATTGGTAGTAATTCTAACTTGATAGCTCCTGTACGTGTAGGTGATGGTGCGTATGTGGTAGCTGGTTCTACGATTACACAAGATGTAGAAGCAAACGATATGGCTATCGCTCGTCAACGTCAAGAAAACAAATCAGGATATGCTGAGAAAATTCGTGCAAAAGCGAAAGCAATTCATGAAAAAAAGAAATAATTAACAGTTATAGCAGAAAATAATGCGCTAGAACTAAAATTATTATCTATTCTTACCAACAAAATGCCACTATTCGCTAAAGAATTATTATATAATATGAAATATATAATGCTTGTTGTATGATTTGACGGATCTAAAGAGAAATGAACGCCGAGTTGATAAGCATTCCAATGAACCACCACGGAGGGTTTTAACCATTATGACTTATTGTGATTCTAAATTAAAAATTTTCACTTGTAATTCTAACCCTAAGTTGGCGGGACAGATTGCTGACTATATTGGTATTCCTATGGGTGAATCTCGTACGACTGGATTTAGTGACGGAGAGATTCAGGTGAAGTTGTCTGAAAGTGTTCGTGGTTGCCATGTCTATGTAATCCAATCTACTTGTGCACCTGTCAATGATAATCTGATGGAACTGCTAGTTATGGTAGATGCATTAAAACGTGCTTCTGCTAAAAGTATTAATGTGGTTATTCCATATTACGGCTATGCACGTCAAGACCGTAAAGCACGTTCACGTGATCCAATTACAGCTAAATTGGTAGCGAATCTGATTGAAAAAGCAGGCGCTCATCGCGTTATCGCTATGGATTTACATGCTATGCAGATTCAAGGATTCTTCGATATTCCTGTAGATCATTTACTTGGAGTGCCTATTTTGGCTCAATATTTCCGTTCCAAAAAAATTGAAAATCCTGTTGTTGTTTCTCCTGACCACGGTGGTGTAGTACGCGCGCGTAAGCTTGCTGATCTACTAAGTGCTCCGCTTGCAATTATTGATAAGCGTCGCCCTGAACCGAATGTGAGTGAAGTGATGAACATTATCGGTAATATCGAAGGTAAAACAGCCATTTTGGTTGATGATATTATTGATACAGCGGGTACAATCGTTTTGGGTGCAAATGCTTTGATCGAAGGTGGAGTAAAAGAAGTGTATGCTTGTTGTACACATCCAGTATTGTCTGGTCCGGCTATGGATCGTCTGGAAAATTCGCCGCTTAAAGAAGTGATTGTAACAGATACAATTCCAATCACGCATCCTAATCCTACAAGTAAATTAAAAGTATTGTCGGTAGCACCTCTTATGGGCGAAGCGATTATTCGTGTTCATGAAGAGCTATCGATCAGTAAACTATTTGAAATTGAATAAGCGTTGATGTAATAAAAGGGTTACTTGCCCCATCTGAGGCGAGTAACCCTTATCGGCGTATCTATTAATACCCGGGTCTTGAAAGAAACACATGACGTTGCCGATGATACAATACACGATTCACCTCGATAAACTGGTGATCATACGCCGTAATCATTCCGATATCGACAGGAATATCACGACGATAAATCTGCACAGGCACTTCCTGCTTAAAATGATCATAAAAATGACGGTTTTTCAGCAATTGCTGCCCAAAGGTGTACATGCTGAATCCCCCTCTCTATACTGGTTAGTCGTGAAGTTGATCATTTGCAGATAAGTATCAAAAGTATGATACGTATTCAATAATTTGATTTTAGCAAAAAATGTTAGTGACTGCACGATAATATAGCAACCTTTACATTTTGGATGATTGTATATTTTCAAAGAAAAGAGGATATGTACCAATGAAATGGATTGTAGGTTTGGGCAATCCCGGATCTGAGTATGCCAAAACCCGTCATAATGTTGGTTTTATGGCATTGGATCGCTTAGCAGATCGTCACGGGATTGCTATTAATCAAGCTAAAAGTAAATCACTGATCGGTGAAGGACATATTGATGGTGTCAAAGTCGTTTTAATTAAACCTATGACCTATATGAATTTGTCGGGTGAAGCGATCAGAGGATATATGGATTATTATAAAGTACCGCTGGAAGATCTTATTGTCGTCTATGATGATATGGATACCGAAACAGGCAAGATTCGTCTGCGTTATCAAGGTAGTGCAGGTGGACATAATGGGATTAAGTCGATTATTCAACATACAGGTACACAGACATTTAATCGTATTCGTATGGGGATTTCAAGACCAGCACCTGGATATGCAATTGTCGATTATGTACTTTCTCCTTTTGCCAAAAAAGAAAAAGAATTGCTAGACGAAATGATCGAAAATGCTTGTAATGCGATGGAATATAGCTTAAAGCATACCTTTGAGCAGACGATGGCTAAATTTAACGGTTGATGCTATAATAAGCCTTAATTCATAAGCAATTACAGACATTGACAACTGTCCCAAATTCATAAGTACCGCCTTTGATGCTGATCTGTAACACAGGTTAGATAAGAAGGCGGTTGTTTGTAGGCAAATCGAGATGAATCCGATTTGTCGTTTTACCGTTTTTACCTAAGGATAAGTGAGGTGCCGTTTTGTTAGAAACTCTGATACAAGCATTTGCCAAAGACAAGGATTTTGGTTCTGTTACATCTGGTATTGTGTCCGGGATGAAAGAACAACTCATCTCCGGTTTATCCGGTTCTTCACGCCAGATCATGATGGCTAGTCTGTTCACAGAAGTCCAAAGACCATTATTGGTCGTCACTCATAATATGTTTGCTGCTCATAAGCTTGCTGAAGATTTACAGGAAGCGCTAACACCTGAGCAGGTTTTGTTATATCCAGCTAATGAATTGGTAGCCGCAGAATCAGCAATATCAAGCCCTGAGACATTAGCACAACGCATTGATGTATTGATGAAATGTGCTGCTGGATTTAGAGGCGTTGTTGTTGTGCCTTTTTCCGGTATTCGGCGCTTTGTGCCTGCTCCAGAATCATTAGCAGGTGCTGAAATTGAATTACAAGAAGGCGGTACACTGGTTCTAGATACGTTTTTAACCCGTATGATTGAACTTGGCTATGAACGCGTAGAACGTGTAGAATCACGCGGTGAAATGAGCGTACGTGGTGGGATTATTGACTTTTATCCTGCAACAGCGAGTTTGGCGTATCGAATTGAATTATTTGATGAAGATATCGATTCGATTCGTACTTTCGATCCTGATGATCAGCGTTCTATCGATAAAGTGAAATCTATCACGATTACCCCGTGCCGCGAAATTATTGCAGACCGTAATCGTATGAATCAAGCGGCAGATCAAGCTTCAGTTCGCCTTGAAATGCAAATCGAAAAAATGACAGATCGTCAGGCAAAAATTCGTCTGCGCGAAGAAATTGGTCGCGAGATTGAATTGATGCGTCAACATATCTATTTCCCGGAAATCTATAAATACATTAGCTTGCTCTATCCAGAGCAGGTCACTTTGTATAATTACATGCCTGAAGATACGATTCTGATTATGGAAGAACCTGCACGATTGCTCGAAACAGCCAAGCAATTAGAGCGGGATGAATCAGAATGGAATATGCATTTATTGCAAAACGGCAAAAACTTGCCTTCACTTGAACTTGCTGGAGATACAGATGATATTATGTATCGCAGTGGCTTCCAGACGATCTGGACATCGATCTTTTTACGTCAGGTTCCACATGTGCTTCCAGGCAATATCGTTAATTTTGTCAGTCGTACGATGCAGGATTTCCATGGGCAAATGAACGTGCTCAAGTCTGAGATGGAACGCTGGAAAAAAGCAGGGATTCAAGTATTGATGGTCGCTAATGGTGAAGAACGGATGGAGCGTGTGCGCCGGGTTCTTGACGATTACGATATCGAGACTCCTATTATGATTGATGGTAGTCTGCAAACAGGATTTGAATTACCGTCGATTAATTTGGCGGTTATTACCGAAGGCGAAATGTTCTCCAAAAAGCAACGTAAAGTACGCAAAGTTAGCAAAAATGTAGATAATGCAGAACGAATTCGTAGTTATACCGAGCTTAAAGTAGGTGACTATGTTGTTCACCAAAATCATGGTATCGGTAAATATATGGGAATCGGTACACTTGAAGTCGCTGGTATTCACAAAGATTACATGCATATTATGTATGCAGGTGGCGATAAGCTGTCTGTACCGATCGAACAGATCGATCTGATCCAGAAGTATGTAGGCTCTGAAGAAAAAGAACCTAAAGTCTACAAGCTTGGTGGTAATGAGTGGACCAGAGTGAAAAGTAAAGTTCGTTCTTCTGTTCAAGATATTGCAGATGATCTCATCAAATTATATGCAGAGCGTCAAGAAGCTTCTGGATATGGATTTGAAAAAGATACGGCTGAACAGCAAGAGTTCGAAGATATTTTCCCTTATGATGAGACTCGTGATCAATTACGTGCGATTGATGAAATCAAAAAAGATATGGAAAAAACGCGTCCGATGGATCGTTTGCTTTGCGGTGACGTTGGATACGGGAAAACAGAAGTGGCTATTCGTGCAGCATTTAAGTCTGCTATTGAAGGCAAGCAAGTGGCTATTCTGGTACCGACTACGATTTTGGCGCAACAGCATTATGAGACATTCCGAGAGCGGTTTGCCGAATATCCTTTTAATATTAGTGTATTGAGTCGATTCCGTACGCGTAAAGAGCAGAATGATACGATTAAAGGCATCAAGCAAGGTACAGTTGATATTGTGATCGGTACCCATCGTCTGTTGTCTCAAGATATTATTTTCAAAGACCTCGGTCTATTGATTGTCGATGAAGAACAACGATTCGGTGTATCACATAAAGAGAAGTTAAAACGTCTCAAAACCAATGTAGACGTGCTAACGCTGACAGCGACACCGATTCCGCGTACGCTTCATATGTCGATGCTTGGTGTGCGTGATCTTTCTGTTATTGAGACGCCGCCAGAGAATCGTTTCCCTGTTCAGACTTATGTGGTTGAACATAGCTATACATTGGTTCGTGAAGCTGTAGAGCGCGAATTGATTCGCGGTGGTCAGATTTATTACCTTTACAACAAAGTTCAAGGGATTCACGAAATGGCAGCTCAAATCTCTGAACTGGTTCCAGATGCAAGAGTCGCTGTCGGGCATGGTCAAATGTCTGAACAAGAATTGGAAAAAACAATTCTTGATTTCTTAGATGGCGAATTCGATGTACTTGTAAGTACCAGTATTATTGAGACAGGCGTAGATATTCCAAACGTGAATACGCTTATTGTACATGACGCTGATAAAATGGGGCTTTCTCAGTTGTATCAGTTGCGTGGAAGGGTTGGACGTTCGAACCGAATCGCGTATGCTTATTTTACGTACCAACGGGATAAAGTCTTAACTGAAGTAGCAGAGAAACGTCTGCAATCGATCAAAGAATTCACAGAACTGGGTTCAGGCTTCAAAATTGCGATGCGTGATCTATCGATTCGTGGAGCAGGTAATCTTCTAGGGGCTGAACAATCAGGCTTTATCGCTTCGGTCGGGTTCGACCTGTATTCACAAATGCTAGCTGAAGAAATTCAGAAACGTAAAGTGACAATGCTAGGCGAAGAAGATACCAAAGCGAACGATTGGAATACTGTTATTGATCTGTCTATTGACGCGTATCTACCAGCTGATTATATTTATGACAGTATCCAAAAAATAGAAATTTACAAAAAAGTTGCTGTATTGTCTGCTTTTGATGATATTAGCGAGCTTGAAGATGAACTGTTAGATCGTTTTGGCGAATTGCCTGAAGCGGTATTACAGTTGTTACAAGTGGCAAGACTCAAGCTGTACGGCAAACGCTACGGTATCGAAAATATTTCGCGCCGCGGAGACGATGTGTTGCTGAAGTTCCATACAGGGCAAGAAAAAGCGTTCAATCTGAGCAAACTGTCCCAAGTTGGCAATCGCTTCGAAAGACGTGTACAATTTAATCAGGGTTCCAATATGGTTATTCAAGTCAAAGGTAAAGGACTAACGGATGGCGAGCTGCTTGAACTGCTTTGCCAATTCCTCGAGGCTATCATGGAATCATTCAAACTAAAGGGGGAACTACAGGATGTGGCCAATTAAAAAAGCTGCGCGGAAAACGACGATGTTAGCAGTAGTTGCTATTCTGTGCATCAGTCTGTTAGCAGCTTGTAACAAAGGAACAACCGCGGAAACAAAGAATGATGAAACGAAAGATACAAGTCCGGTGGTTGCCGAGTATAAAGGCGGTACAATCACTGAAAATGAATTTAATCATGAAGTAAGTATGATGAAATTCTTCTCTCCTCAATATGCTCAAATGTTTGATATGGACGAATATAAAGAAATTTTGCTAGAGCAAGAGATAGCTTACAAATCTCTTGATGACAGTGCAAGCGAAGCAGCAAAAACTGCAGGTGCTAAACAAGGTGAAGAACAACTAGCTCAATTCAAAACAAGTGTAGATCCTGAACAACTGGCTACTATGCTCAAAGAAGCTAATTTGACAGAGCAAGATGTTAAAGACTATATGACACGTGTATTGACTGCTTCTGAAGTAATGAAAGAAAAAGTTACAGATGCAGATGTAGAGAAATACTACAATGACAACAAAAAAGATTACACAACAGCTTCTGTACGTCACGTATTGATTGGACTACAAACTGCTGATGGTAAAACTCGTACAGATGCTCAAGCATTGAAAATAGCTAAAGAAGTGAAAGCTAAATTAGATGGCGGAGCAGACTTTGCAACAATCGCTAAAAAATATTCTGATGATGCAGGTTCTAAAGACAAAGGTGGTCTTTACGAAAATGAAAAAGTCGGAAACTGGGTTGAAGGCTTCAAAAATGCAGTATTGGAACAAAAAATCGGTGTGATCGGTGATCCAGTGAAAACAGATTACGGTTACCATGTTATTAAAGTAGAAGCTCGTACAGAAAAAGCATTTGCTGATCTAACGGCTGAAGAAAAAGAAACAATCAAATCTCAAATTGCTTCTCAAAAATTCAGCGAATATATGTCTAAAGAAGTACCAGGTATGATTACGAAGAAAAATCTACCTAAATCTGAAACAGCTCCAGCTGCTACAGCGCCGACAGAAGGTACAACAGCGCCAGCTACAGAGGGAACAACAGCTCCAACAACAACTGCACCTGCAACAGAAGGTACTTCTACAGAAGCACCAGCAGAGAGCAGTAAATAATATTTGATGACTGATTGGCTTTTATAGCAAAAAGTAGATTGAATGGGTAAAACAAATAGCGCGGAGTCTCCGCGCTATTTTTGTGTAATTTATTCCGAAAAAAGAATGCCACTACTGGCTAGAAAGGAGCACCGTGCATATGAAAGAATCCTCTCCATCTTCGCGTATGCTTAAAGGAGCATTTATATTAGCATTGGCAGCTGTGTTATCTAAATTAATCGGTACGATCCAAAAAATACCGTTGCAGAATATCGGAGGAGATGGAGTATTCGGTATTTATAATGCGGTGTATCCTTTTTATACGCTAGTTCTTCTTGTCGCTACCGCTGGCTTTCCAGCAGCTGTTTCCAAATTTGTAGCTGAACGGATCGCAGCTGGTAATGAAGAAGGGGCAAGGCGTGTTTTAACAATCTCATCTGTGATGCTGATTGTTCTAGGCGTAGTAGGCGGCATTCTGATGTACATAGGAGCACCTTTACTGGCAGACTGGATCGATAATCGTCATACGGAAGCCGCTATACGTAGTTCAGCGCTAGCTTTGCCGCTAGTGCCGATTATGGCGGGGTTAAGAGGATATTTTCAGGGAATGCATAATATGATCCCTACAGCCGTCTCTCAGGTCGCTGAGCAGACCATTCGTGTAGCTGCGATGGTTATTTTACTGCTGATGTTAGACGGCAATGGAGCCGCAGACGATTGGATTGCGGCGGGTGCTACATTTGGTTCTGCCGCAGGTGGAGCTGCTGGTTTATTGGTGATGTTGATCTACTGGTGGATTTATCGTCAAAAATCAGCGGTGAGATTATCGCCATCTTCGATACCAAATAGCGTTCATGAGCCTGTACTTCCTTTGCTCAAAGCATTATCACTCTATGCACTACCGATCTGCTTGGGATCATTATCGGCGCCTTTAATTAGTCTGGTAGATACATTTACAGTTCCACGTCTATTGAAAGGAATTGGCTGGAGTGAAGCAGAGGCTATGGTACAATTCGGGATATACAATCGAGGAATGCCGTTAGTACAGTTGATGTCGATGCTAGCTACATCCTTATCTGTATTGTTTATTCCTGCACTGGCAGATGCTAGAGTACGTGACCGAATGGATCTGGTGCAATCACAGAGTCGTCAAGCACTAAGCTGGTTTTGGTTGCTTGGGCTTGCCGCTTCAGCTGGTGTAGCGGTACTAGCTGTTCCACTAGATATTATGTTGTATCAAGACGATGCAGGTAGTGAAGCGATGCGCTGGTTAGCTTTTACAGGCGTAGGAGCTACTGTGTCGATCGTAACAGCAGCGTTATTACAAGGAATGGGCTCTGTCAAAGCTCCAGCAGTACATTTGTTACTTGCGACTGTCGTCAAAGCAGTGCTTAATATTGTATTGGTTCCTTATTTCGGTATTACAGGTGCTGCATTTGCCGGCATTATTGGTTATGCGGTAGCTGCTGTTTTAAATACATGGTTATTGATACGATTAACCCGTCTACAAGTGACATGGAAGCAAGATTTGTTCAAGCCTCTATTTTTGGTTATGGTAATGTCTGGCGCTGTTATTGCATGGATGTTCGGGGCTGAATATGTATTCGATCGCTGGGGACTGGATGGACGTATTCAAGCGTCTCTGATCACATTAGGCGGAGTAGTTATCGGTGCAATTGTATTTGCAGGTGGTATATTCCAATTGAAAATTATGACTACCGCAGAGATTATTGCTTTGCCGAAAATAGGTAAGAAATTAGCTAAATTACTGCAAAAATTCAAATTAATTTCATAACAATATACAGTTGATATACCAATGGTTAGGAGGACAAATATGAGTGCACAAATTACAATAGTAGGACTCGGTTCTGGAGATGTAGATCAATTAACAGTCGGTATTTTTCGTAAATTGGAACAAGCTGAAAAGCTATTTGTTCGTACCAAAGATCATCCAGCATTAGAAGCGTTAGAAGCTGATTTTGTAACATTTGATGAGGTATATGAATCGAAAAATTCATTTCCAGAAGTGTATGCGGAGATTGCCAATCGATTGTTACAAGCAGCAGTGGAAGGGCTAGATACAGAAGAAATTATCTATGCTGTACCCGGTCATCCGATGGTCGCTGAGAAAACAGTTCAGATTTTGCGTGAACAAGGACAAGCACTGAATATCACTGTAAATGTACTAGGTGGGGAAAGCTTTTTGGATGAAGCATTTACCCGTCTGGGATTTGATCCTATCGAAGGGTTTCAGTTGCTCGATGCGGCTCAGCTTAATGCTCAATTGCTTCAACCTCAGCTTCATACGGTAATTGGGCAAGTCTATGATACGTTTACAGCTTCCGATGTGAAATTAAGTTTGATGGAGCTGTATCCAGACGATTTTGAAGTGATCGTGTGTCATTATCTAGGAGTGCAAGGCAAAGAAATCATCGAACGCACACCTGTATATGAATTAGATCGTACTGAAAATTATGGCAATTTATCGCTGATCTATGTACCTCGTACAGAAGATGAACAGATTCGTAATCGTACATTTGCTCGTCTGCATGAGATTGTAGGAATTTTGCGTAGTCCGGGTGGGTGTCCGTGGGATCAAGAGCAGACACACCAATCGCTTCGTCAGAATTTTATCGAAGAAACGTATGAAGTACTGGAAACAATAGACGATGATGATCCAGAACATATGCAAGAAGAATTGGGCGATGTATTGTTGCAAATTATGCTGCATGCTCAAATCGAAGAAGAAACAGGAGCTTTTACGGTCTATGATGTGATTGAAAGTCTGAATCAAAAGCTGATCTTCCGTCATCCGCATGTATTCGGTGACCGCGAAGCCAATGACGCACAGACTGCTCTCCAAAATTGGGATGCTATGAAAGCCGAAGAGAAAAAACTCAAAGGTACGTTAGATGCTACAGCTTCTCTTTTAGACGGTGTTCCGCGGGATCTGCCTGCACTACTAACAGCTTACAAAATCCAGAAAAAAGCAGCAAAAGTGGGCTTTGATTGGGAAAATATCGAAGGCGCTTTTGCCAAAATGGATGAAGAATTGCTAGAGCTGAAAGAAGCTGTACGTGAAGGTCATGATGCACTGGATCAGCAATTGGAGTTAGGCGATGTGCTTTTCTGTGCAGTCAATATTGCTCGCTTTATCAATGCCGATCCCGAGCAATCGCTAGCACTGGTTAATCGCAAATTCAAACACAGATTTCAATATATCGAACAGTCATTACACACGCAGGGTAAAGATATTCTGTCTATGTCTTTGGTAGAACTCGATCAGCTATGGGATGAAGCCAAATTACAAAATAAACAGTAATTCAATTATTTCGAAAAAAATAAGCAGAGCATACGTTCTTATGTTATGATCTTTCTAGCAGCGTTGAAGCACACGCTTACGGTATGCTATGATGCTTATGGCACCAATTACTCCAGTAAACATAGAGGAATTTGGGATGTCATGAAGAATGTAATATACTGTAGGCAAGCAACTTTGCGTAAACATATTGTGCATCAATAGACAATCTGAATAACGCAGCTATATTTCTTTGAATATTTGGGAGGCTTTGAATAATGAATAAAACAGACTTGATTAACAACATTTCCACAAGCAGCGGATTGACAAAAAGAGACGTTGAAACAGTATTGAACGGTTTCCTTGGTGAAATCACAGATGCATTAACAAAAGGCGATAAAGTTCAATTGATCGGTTTTGGTACGTTTGAAACTCGCAAACGTGCAGCTCGTACCGGACGCAACCCGCAAACAGGTGAAGAAATCAACATTGCGGAATCCAATGTTCCTGCATTCAAAGCAGGTAACAAGCTTAAAGAAGCGGTAAACTAATGCGTCTGGACAAATTCCTGAAAGTATCGAGACTGATCAAGCGCCGTACTGTGGCAAAAGATGTGTCCGAGCAGGGACGAGTCCTGTTGAATGGACGTGAAGCCAAGCCTAGTGCTACGCTCAAAGTCGGTGACGAGATTACCGTTCAGTTTGGACAAAAGCTAGTCACTGTACAAGTAGAACGTTTGGCGGATAGTACGCGCAAAGAAGAAGCAGCAACGATGTATACATTGCTCAAAGAAGAGCCTATCGTAAGACAGGATGATATTTTTTCTAGAGATTAACGTTGGTGAATATCCAATCATACACAGGTTGCTTGTTATTGAAAAAGGTTGTCTTCACGTCTTCGGACTTGGAGACAGCCTTTTTTGTTTTTTCTTTTAATTTGTCGACAAAGTGTTACAAATCGTTATTTTGTGGTAATGTTAATTAAAATGTAATGTTAGCGATGTAATGACGACAGACCATCAAGGAGGCAACCCAATGAACTCAAAACCTACGCCGATTCGAAGCGGTAACTACAAAACAAATAATCAGTCATCTCAGGGAAACAATGGGGCGCGCAGACGGCTACGGATTTGGATGCTTTTCATGGTGTTATTCCTAGGCTGGGCGATGTATACGTTCATTATGCAATCTATACATTTAGCGGAGAAAAAAGAAGAACTCACTCAGCATCAAGTACAGAAGCAACAAGCAGATGCAGCATTTGCTCAATCGCAAAGTGAAGTGAAGCGATTGGAAGACCCGGAATATATCGGACAAGTCGCTCGTAAGCAATATGGTATGTATTTACCAGGCGAAACACCGATTTGGGCAACAGAGGCAACAGACAGTAAATGAATAATGAAGTGAAATAAGTCGTAAAACTGAGTATTAGTGAGTTGACCTTATTTTCGGCTTCCGTTATAATTTAATCAACGCAGATTGTAATCCGTAAGGGATTTTACTGTATATTTTAAGGGAGGATTATTTTACTCTATGGCAATTGAAGTGGGCACCAAGTTAGAAGGCAAAGTGACAGGAATAACACACTTTGGAGCATTTGTAGATTTGTCGGGAGGTGTCACTGGTCTTGTTCACATCTCGGAAATTGCCGACAACTATGTAAAAGACGTTAATGACCATCTTAAAATGGGCGACGTCGTTACTGTTAAAGTCATCAATGTAGACAAAGACGGTAAAATCGGACTTTCGATCAAACAAGCAGTTGACAAACCAGCAGAACCAGCACCATCTTCTAGACCACCTCGTCCAGAGCGTAGCTTTGAGCAACGCAACAGCGGTGGCGGCGGTAGAGATGGCGGAGAGCGTTCTGGAGGCGGCGGCGGATTTAATCGCGGCGGTGGCGGTGATCGTGGAGGTCGTTCTTTCAACAAGCCAGCAGTTGGCAAGCCTTCGTTTGATGATAAATTGACACGCTTCATGAAAGATAGTGAGGAACGCATTTCTTCACTCAAAAAAAATACGGAATCCAAGCGTGGAGGCCGTGGTGCCAAGCGTAGTTAATCCTTACCTTGCATATAGAACATATCAATAATGACCGTAGGTGCCCTGGCATCTGCGGTTTTTTTGCTATAGGTATGGTACACTAAATCTAGACTGCCCTCAGAGGAGAAGGAGAAGCCCGGTGTCAATATCAACTAATTCGGAATTGCCGCCAGGTACTATGATTAGCGGAAGAACTAGAGGACAACAGTATATGGTGCAACGCGTACTGGGCAACGGAACCAATGGAACCGTTTATTTAGTGTCTGCTATAGTGAACGGCAATCTGTACGCTTTGAAAATGGGCACTTACAATCGTACGTTACAATCCGAGATCAAACTTCTTTTTTCTTTACATAAGCATTGGAAAGAAACAGGAAAAAATCAGGTGAATCGTTATCTGTATGATGCGGATGATTATGAAGAAGACGGATTAATTATTCCTTTTTATGTGATGAAATATGTAAAAGGTCAGACATTAACTAACTTCCTTCGTGCAAAAGGCAGTGAAAATCTCGGTAAAGCAGGCTTAGGTGTGCTTGATATTTTACGTGAATTGCATGAAGCCAATTGGGTATTTGGTGACTTAAAAGCTGAGCACGTCATTATTACAGACGAAGGACAGGTAGAACTTATCGATTATGGTGGGGCGATACAAGCAGGGCGAAGTCTACATCAATTTACAGAATGGTATGATCGCAAATTCTGGAAAGCAGGCAATCGCACAGGGGATTACGCGTATGATCTATTTGCTTTTGCTGTGATGTGTATCAAGTTATTTAACGAGCCGGGATTACAACAAATCATAGCTACTCAATTGCCACAAATACGAAGTGTTGCTGATCTTGTGTCACTGATCGATCGGACACCTGGATTGACATTATATGCAGATTGGTTAAAACGCGCTTTGCGTGGAGAATTTAAAAGTACCGGCGAAGCTTATCATATGTGGAAAGCAGTCGGTGGCTCACGCTTTTTGAGTAGTAAATCCACGGATGGTGATCCGGTGACCCGCCGTTTAAAAAATGCGTTTATCTGGTCTATTATCATTTTGAGTATTGCGTTATTTATTGCTTTATTTTTTAAAAAGTAAAAAACGATCAAGAAACGGAGAGAGTGACGATGAGTGGACAGACATGGCAATCGTTGCTAGAGCATGTCAGAACACTTGTACATGAACAGAAGCTCTGGTCTAGAGGCGATACGATAGTTGTCGCTGTTTCAGGCGGCCCTGATTCTGTGGCGCTACTTCATGTTTTGTATGCTTTATCCGATGAATATCAGTGGACGCTCATCTGTGCTCACCTGAATCATGGATTTCGACCCGAAGAGTCTGCTCAAGAAGCGCAGGTGGTTCAGCAGATTGCTTCTGATCTAGGGATTGCTTTTGAGTTGGAGGAAGTCAGTACTCCTGCGTATATAGAGCAAACCGGTCAAGGGCCACAAGAAGCAGCCCGTACATTACGGTATGATTTTTTGCATCGAATCGCTACCAAATGGTCAGCACATTCTATCGCACTGGCTCATCATTTGGATGATCAAGCGGAGACGGTATTGATGCGAATATTGCGCGGAGCAGGGGCAGAAGGATTAAGCGGAATAAAAATGCGAAGAACTGAAAAAAATGTGGAACTTATACGTCCGTTCTTACGTATATACAAGACGACCTTGATTCATGCCTGTGAAGAATGCCATTTTGGGTATATTACAGATAGCAGTAATCTTCACCGCAAGTATACGCGTAACCGTATTCGACTGGATGTTTTACCATTTTTAGAGCAATTTAATGAGCAGCTTGTACCGTCTCTGGGAAGGCTTGCTGAAATTGTCGGAACTGAAAATGATTATATTCAAGAGGAAACAGGGACGTTATACGCGGAATTGGTTAAAGAAGAAGAAGGATCGTTTTCATTTGAAGTTGCTTCTTTCGTCGAAGTGCATGTCGCTTTACAACGGAGGTTGATTAAACTAATATTGAGTTATCTGTCACCATCTTACGAACAATTTGATTTTTCCAAAATTGAGATGGTTCGGGGGCAGATTATGCAAAGTGACCTCACGACTTGGAGTCTGGATATTGGGGATAAAGTTATTTGTCGCCGCGAGTATCAGCATATCCAATTGACACGAGGTACACCAAAGCTTTATGAACCATATTGTATTCCGATTTTGCGTACTAATGAAGTGATATCTATTCCTTTTGCCAAAGAGCAATTAGATATCCGATTATTACCATGGAGTAGGAATGATTCAGATCAGATGGAACTTTCTTTGGAAGAAGCATGGTTTGATGCGGATTTACTGACTTTTCCGCTTTGTTTGCGTTCTCGCCGTCCAGGCGATGTGTTCAAACTGAACGAAAAAGGTGGTACCAAGAAAGTTAAAAATCTTTTTATCGATGAGAAAATACCATTATCTCAGCGTAATACTTTGCCTTTAGTGGCTGATGTGCACGGTCAAGTGCTATGGATTCCAGGAATTCGACGTTCGGGATCAGCCTTGATACACCCGGGTACTTCTTGTGTAGTACATATGAGGCGAATAAAAACTGAAGAAAATGTTTGATTATCGTCGATTCGGCTTGATAAGTATAATGTAGGAGGTTCAACCAAGTTGCGCAATGACATTGAAGAAGTACTCATCAGTGAAGAAGAGATTCAACAGAAGATTTTAGAACTTGGCAATAAGCTAAGTGAAGATTACAAGGGTCGCAACCCGCTTGTGATTTGTGTATTAAAAGGTGCTTTTGTATTTATGGCGGATCTGGTTAAGCGGATCGATGTACCGCTTGAGATTGATTTTATGGCGGTATCCAGTTATGGAGCATCTACCAAATCATCCGGCGTTGTCAAAATCATTAAAGATCTAGACGTTTCTGTAGAAGGTCGAGACGTACTGATTGTAGAAGACATTATTGACAGTGGACTCACGCTTAGTTACCTTATGGAGGTATTGCGCGGTCGTAGTGCTAGTAGCGTACGTGTAGTTACTCTTTTCGATAAGCCAGCAGGCAGAACGGTCGACTTAGAAGCAGATTATACCGGGTTTGTTATTCCGGATGCTTTTATCGTTGGATACGGTCTAGACTATGCTGAGAAATACCGGAATCTACCCTACATTGGGATTTTAAAGCCGGCAATTTATTCAAACTAATTACCTATGCTCTGATAACAGGCATATCCAAGTGTCCATATATTGTCCGACACCGTAATATCTGTTATTTGACTTCGAGCTCTATTGAGAACGTAAGTCTTGCTATGGTAAAATAATTTAAGTGTCTCGAGAGGAGGTAGGGGATGAATCGGTTCATCCGGAATTCGGGTTTCTATTTAATTCTTTTTTTAGTCGTGGTGGGCATTGTTCGTTACGTTAGTGACGGAAGTGAAGCTACCGATAATCCAAGATATGATCAGCTTAAAGCAGCACTTGCTGCTGGTAATGTCTCCTCTGTTACGGTTCAGTTTGATAACTATGCCTATTTGGTTACAGGTGAATACAAAAATAAACCAGCAGATGCTAAATCTAATGCGTTTTCTTCTTACATCCCTGCCACTGATGCGGCGATCAACGAGATCGAAACAGCTAGTGACAATGGGGGTACACAAGTAACCATCAAGCCGATGGAAGGCGACAGTATTTGGTTGTCATTTATCACTTCGATGATACCGCTTGTGATCATGTTTATTCTATTCTTCTTCCTTTTCAATCAAGCTCAGGGTGGCGGCGGCAAAGTGATGAACTTTGGTAAGAGTCGTGCTCGCTTGTATAACGAAGAGAAGAAAAAAATTACATTTGAGGATGTAGCAGGGGCTGACGAAGAGAAACAAGAACTCGTCGAAGTTGTTGATTTCCTTAAAGATCCACGTAAGTTTAACGCAGTTGGAGCTCGTATTCCTAAAGGGGTACTTCTTGTAGGTCCTCCGGGTACAGGTAAAACATTGCTTGCTCGTGCAGTAGCAGGAGAAGCAGGCGTTCCATTCTTCAGCATTTCCGGTTCTGATTTCGTGGAAATGTTTGTCGGTGTCGGTGCGTCGCGTGTACGTGATTTGTTTGAAAATGCGAAGAAAAATGCACCATGTATTATTTTCATCGATGAGATTGATGCAGTCGGTCGTCAACGGGGCGCAGGTCTTGGTGGCGGTCATGACGAACGTGAACAAACGTTGAACCAACTCCTTGTTGAAATGGATGGTTTTGGAGCGAACGAAGGTATTATTATCGTAGCTGCAACCAACCGTCCGGATATTTTGGATCCTGCATTGTTACGTCCAGGTCGTTTTGACCGTCAAATTACGGTTGATCGTCCAGACGTGAAAGGTCGCGAAGCAGTACTGAAAGTTCACTCACGTAACAAACCACTTACGTCTAACGTAAGATTGGATACAATTGCGAAACGTACAACAGGTTTTACAGGTGCAGATCTGGAGAACTTGATGAACGAAGCAGCATTGCTTGCTGCGCGTCGTAATCGTCGTGATATTTCGATGACTGAGGTTGATGAAGCGATTGACCGTATCATCGTAGGTACAGAAAAACGTAGTCGTGTTATTAGTGATCGTGAAAAACGCATCGTTGCTTATCATGAAGCGGGTCATACGATTGTCGGTTATTTCTTGGAGCATGCGGATATGGTACACAAAGTAACCATCGTACCGCGTGGACGTGCTGGCGGGTATGTTATTATGCTTCCTAAAGAAGACCGTATGCTTGTAACGAAACAGGAATTGTTGGATAAAGTTACTGGATTGCTTGGTGGACGTGTTGCTGAAGAATTATTTATCGGCGAGATTGGTACTGGAGCATATAGTGATTTCCAACAAGCAACAAGTATCGTACGTAGCATGATCGTTGAATACGGTATGAGTGAGAAGCTTGGACCGATGCAATTCGGTACTGCTCAAGGTCAAGTATTCTTGGGTCGTGATATCGGACACGAGCAAAACTATAGTGATAAAATTGCTTATGAGATCGATCAAGAAATGCACCGTTTTATTACGGAATCTTACGAACGTTGTCGCGAATTATTGCAAAAACATTCAAGAGAAATGCATTTGATCGCTCAAACATTGCTTGAAGTAGAAACATTGGATCTAGAACAAATCAAAGAATTGATTGAAACTGGATCTTTAAGTGATACAAATGGCGATGGTAATACAAGCGGTTCAGGGGAAACACCAGAAGGTGGCGAACCTACTGTAGATACAATCGGTGGTTCTTTAAGTTTGGAAAAAGATAACACTCCATCTACACCTGGATTAGGTAAAGACGGAGATATTCCGAACAGCCCTACCAATGGCCCTGGCGAAGATCGTGGACCAAATGGAACAGGTGGAAGCACACCTACTTCTTAATCAATACGACAGATGCAACAAATATCAAAGCCCGAAGATCATTATGATCTTCGGGCTTTTTTGTGTATCGTGAAATTCCTGCTCTAATTCACTGATTGACAAGTGACTATAGGATTGTGTACATTATTGGTTGAACATTGATCACAAATTAGACACAACTTATACTGTAGTACGGGATATTTTTCACAAACTCTCTAAGTAGCAATCTTCTACTGACCTAGAACCTACTTGTCTGTCTAACATTGTGAAATGAATCTCAAACAATGAAAAGGAGCGATTACGATGGAAGCGTTAGCACTAGAAAAGAAAGCAGAACGGGATGCAGAGCTCAGGAAACGTCTTTTACAATTAAAAAAAGAACGTAATGCAATTATTTTGGCTCATTATTATCAACGAGATGAGATTCAAGAAGTAGCTGATTTCCGTGGTGATTCTTTTTTGCTAGCGCAAAAAGCGGCTCAGACTGAAGCCGATACGATTGTATTTTGTGGAGTTCATTTTATGGGTGAAAGTGCTAAGATTCTAGCACCTAACAAAACAGTGATTATTCCTGATGAACGTGCAGGTTGTCCGATGGCGGATATGGTCAATGTCGATGGATTGCGTCGCTTAAAGGAAAAGCATCCCAATGCGAAAGTAGTAACGTATATCAATTCGTCTGCTGAAATTAAAGCCGAAACTGATATCTGCTGTACTTCTGCTAATGCTGTTAAAGTAATTCAATCTGTAGATTCCGATGAAATTATCTGGGTACCTGATAAAAACTTAGGGCATTACGTACAACAGCATACAGACAAAAAAATGATTATCTGGGAAGGCTACTGTAATACTCATGATATGTTAACAGTCAAAGACGTGATGGAGATGAAAGCTAAATACCCTCAGTCTGAATTTGTAGTACATCCTGAATGTCGCCCAGATGTGGTAGCTTTAGGAGATTTTGTCGGCAGTACAACAGCTATTATTAAATATTGCAAAGAATCGCCTTGTCAGGAGTTTATTGTAGGTACAGAAGACGGTACAGGTTATCAGCTTCGTAAAGATAGTCCGGATAAAACATTTCGTTTTGCTAGTAAATATTTAGTATGCCCGAATATGAAAGTGAATAATTTAAAAAAATTAGTGAATTGTCTTGAACATATGAAACCACAAATTTATGTACCGCCTGTTGTTGCTGATCAAGCTCGTGTTTCGTTAGAACGGATGCTACAAGTATCTTCATCTTGAACGATTGAGAGGAAACCATAATGATCCCAAATCGCCTGATCGATTATCATTTGAGTGAATATATTCACAAACAAGTAGATGTTATTATTATAGGTTCAGGAATTGCAGGGTTATTTGCTGCTATTTTGGCAAGTGAATATAAGCACGTTCTTATGATCACTAAGAAATCGCTGTTAGAAAGCAATACCCGTTATGCACAAGGCGGGATTGCGGCAGTAATATCCACTGATGATTCTCCTCTATATCATCGTCAAGATACATTGCTGGCAGGAGCAGGGCTTTGTTCTTCATCTGCGGTAGATGTGCTTGTGCAAGAAGGGCCAGCAGGGGTACAAGAACTGATAAGATTGGGAACTTTATTTGATACTATTGATGGACAGTTAGAGTTGACCAGAGAAGGTGCGCATAGTCATCGTCGTATTTTACATGCCAATGGTGATTCTACAGGGTATGAGATTGTTCGAGCGCTATCTCAACATGTAGCTGAACATCCTCGAATTGAAGTCTGGGATGAACATTTCGCTATTGATTTCATAACAGAGCACAATGAATGTAAAGGCGTTGTCGTCAAGCAACCGGATGATAGTCTGGTCTACGTACAAGCAGAAGCAACAGTGATTTGTTCAGGTGGTAGTGGACAATTATATCAATATACAACGAACCCAGATGTGGCTACAGGTGATGGAGTAGCGATGGCTTATCGTGCAGGAGCACAGGTACGAGATATGGAATTTATTCAATTTCATCCGACAGCATTGTGTTATCCTGGTGCACCACGATTTCTAATTTCAGAAGCGTTGCGCGGAGAAGGAGCGATTTTACGGAATCGCAAAGGCGAAGCTTTTATGAAAAATTATCATCCGTTACTAGAATTAGCACCACGCGATATTGTAGCTAGAGCGATTATGAGTGAAATGGAAAAAGAAGATAGTGCTTTTGTATATCTGGATATTACACATGAGACAGAAGAAGTATTAAAACACCGTTTTCCAACGATTTATGAGACCTGTATGAGTTATGGTCTACAGCTTGCTCAAGATTGGATACCCGTAGCACCAGCTGCTCATTATATGATGGGTGGGATCAAAACAGATCTGCAAGGAGCTACTAGTGTGCAGCGCTTGTTTGCTTGTGGTGAAGTATCTTCTACAGGTATTCATGGAGCAAATCGATTAGCTAGTAATTCATTATCTGAAGCGATTGTGTTTGGCAAAAGAGTCGTACAGCAAATTCTACAACTAAATCCAATAGATATATCAAACACAGATTGTATTTTGCCCAAAACGAATCTTTTTCATGATAAGAATGTACCTGAATTCACAAACTCTAATGAGCAGTGGATTAGCTGGCGATTAGAATTACAGGGGATTATGGGGCGACATGCAGGGCTTCGTCGCACAGCATCGTCTCTTCAAGAAGGAATCGATAAGCTTGAAGCATTAGCTGTCATTTTCGAATATCCTCTCAATACTCGTGAAGCGCTAGAACTGGCTAATATGCTAACTTGTGCGCTACTCGTTATGCGTTCTGCTCTTTACCGGGAAGAAAGTCGTGGCGGACATTATCGAGAAGATTTTCCAGAACGTAACGATGATCAGTGGCAACAACATATTTTACAACAAATCGATCAAGAGCTAACAAAGGAGAGTAGTGATGATGTTTAATGGTTATCAGGAAAATCTTATCGAATGGATCAAGTTATGGCTCAAAGAAGATGTAGGCGCTGGCGATATCACCACAGCGACTACCGTTCCGCAAGGACATATCAGTCGTGCTGTTATTCATGCTAAGCAAGAAGGTATACTTGCTGGACTGGCGATTGCAGAGTTAGTATTTCATACCGTTCATCCTGATCTAACCTTTCAACCTATTGCTCAAGAAGGACAAAAGCTACACAAAGGTGATATCATTGCAGAAGTAGAAGGCAGTACGCATCATCTACTCACAGGCGAGCGATTAGCGCTAAATCTATTGCAACGTATGTCGGGGATCGCTACTCGCACTCGTGAATATGTAGATGCGATTCAAAAATTACCGGTACGCTTAGTCGATACACGCAAAACAACACCAGGGCATCGGATGCTTGAAAAGTATGCGGTACGTGTTGGTGGAGGGCATAATCATCGTTTTGGATTATATGATGCCGTTATGATTAAAGACAATCATATCAAAGCAGCAGGAGGGATTACAGAAGCTGTGACTTCTGCACGTCAACAGATTCCCCATACGATGACGATTGAAGTAGAGACTGAAAGTATAGAGCAAGTGCAAGAAGCTTTGACTGTGGGTGCAGATATCATTATGCTTGATAATATGCCGACCGAATGTATGCAAGAAGCTGTGCGTATGATTCGTCAGCAAGCATCACATGTTAAGATCGAAGCATCAGGCAATGTATCGTTAGAGACTATTTATAAATTGGCAGCCACAGGTGTTGATATTATATCAGTAGGGAGATTGACGTATTCTTTTGAAAATCTGGATATTAGTCTGGATTTGGGTGCGAAGAAAGGGGAGTGACGCACTTTGATAGTGGTGATCGATATAGGGAATACGAATATTGTTCTAGGCGTGTATGAAGGAGAACAATTGCTTCATCATTTCCGCATCAATACGAATCGACAAGCAACACCAGATGAGTATGGTGTGATGGTGCATAATCTTTTTCAAATGTCTAAAATTGCAATAGATCATATTAAAGGTATTATTATTTCTTCTGTGGTTCCTCCGATTATGAACACGTTAGAAGAAATGTGCAGAAAATATTTACATCATACTCCTATGATTGTCGGACCGGGCATACGCACCGGTCTGAACTTGCGTTATGAGAACCCGCGCGAAGTAGGAGCAGATCGCATAGTGAATGCAGTAGCAGCCGTTGCCAAATACGGTGGACCGGTGATTGTAGTTGATTTTGGCACAGCGACAACATTTGATTGTATAGATAGTAAAGGCGATTATTTAGGTGGAGCGATTGTACCTGGAATTGGTATTTCAACAGAAGCTTTATATCAACGTGCTTCTAAATTACCTAATATTGAACTCGAAAAACCTAAAAAAGTGATAGGACGCAATACCGTTCATGCGATGCAATCTGGTATTATATATGGATACGCAGGTCAAGTGGATGGTATCGTCAAACGAATTCATGCAGAAATGGGCGTTATCGGTAAAGTTATTGCGACTGGTGGTTTGGCAGAACTCATTTCCAGTGAAACCGAAACGGTAGATGAAGTGAATCCGATGCTTACTCTTGAAGGATTGCGTTTGATTTATGAACGTAATATAGTTACAACCAATATAGACAAAACTTTTGGTACGCCTAAAGCGTCTAAATAAAAATAGAAGAACATGCTCATTGGAATATACAGCAAGAGCAACGAGGGGAGCCATTACAAATGGAAAATCAAAATCATACAAAACCGGATCTTTTGGTCCGTGGTATAGCATTAGGTGGCAAAGTACGTGCATTTGCTATTCGTTCTACTCATTTAGTCGAAGAAGCACGTCAACGTCATGATACATGGCCTACAGCAACAGCAGCTATGGGTCGTACCCTAACAACAGCAGCAATGATGGGTGCAATGCTTAAAGGAGAAGAAAAATTAACGCTACAAGTAAAAGGCGACGGACCACTTGGACAGATCGTAGCGGATGCTAATGCTAAAGGCGAAGTGCGCGGATATGTCGATAATCCACATGTACACTTGCCAAGTAATGCAATGGGGAAATTAGATGTAGCTGGTGCAGTAGGTACAGAAGGATTTGTATATGTGATCAAAGATTTAGGGCTTAAAGATCCGTACCGCGGAAGCGTACCGATTATTTCAGGAGAACTGGGCGAAGATTTTACGTACTATTTCGCTAAGTCTGAACAGACTCCTTCTGCTGTAGGAATAGGTGTATTGGTCGATACCGACAATTCTGTGATTGTAGCAGGTGGATTTATTATTCAATTGTTGCCAGGTCTTACTGATGCTGAGATTGATCAAATTGAACAATCCATAGGTTCATTGCCACCGGTAACGACTCTTTTAGCAGAAGGATTAGAACTGGAAGAACTGTTACGCCGCGTTGTACCTGATGCAGAAGTAATGGAAACATCGGATGTACGCTTCTATTGCCCTTGTTCTCGCAAACGTGTAGAACAGACATTGATGAGTCTGGGTGAATATGAATTAACACAATTGATTGAAGAAGATGGACAAGCAGAAGTGGTATGTCATTTCTGTGGTGAAAAGCATTTATTCAATCGTCAAGATCTGGAATCTATTCTTGCTGAAGCTAAAAGTTAAGGAATCTTAAATATATGACTAGAGGCAGATCACCTGTATGGACAGCCGTCTTGGTCTTATTATCTGTAATTATTATGCTGCTCGGTGCCTTTTGGGTCATCCGGGCAGTTCAACATTCTAGCTCTTCTACAGTAGCGATGGTAGGTAATGAGTCAATTAGTGAACAAGAATGGGTAAATGAATTAAAACGAAGATATGGCAAAGAAATTTTGACACAAATGCTTAATCATCAAGCGGTTAAGCTAGAAGTACAAGCACGCCATATTGCAGTCAGTGAAGAAGAGATTCAAGATGATCTAGCAGAGCGTATTAGCGGATATTCTTCACCAGCAGACTTTTATCAGGAAATGAATACTCAATTTGGATTGAGTGCAGATGATCTGAGACAAGAATCGGAATATCAGATTGAATTGGAAAAGATCGCTACAGCAGATATCAATATTACCGATGCAGAAGTAGATGCGTACTTGAAACAATATAAGCAATCGATGACCAAACATCAATTTGATTTGTCATGGATTGAATTAGACAATGAATCGTCTGCGCAACAGGCGATTGAGCGTATCGATCAAGGGGAAGTATTTTCGGCAGTAGCACAGTCGATGTCTATAGATACATTTTCAGCTCCAAAAGGTGGAGCACTTGGATGGATAGATCAAGATGATCCTTTTCAACCGCCTGAATTGTTAAAAGCGATTCAAGATATGCAAGCAGGTGATATTGTCGGGCCGATTGCGCTGAGTACAGGTCATTATGCAATTGTACAAGTCACCGATATTCGCCCTGCGCCTTCGTCCGAGCAGACGTTAAGCCGGGAAACAGCAAGACGCAAAATCGCACTTGGACAAGCCAAACCGTTAACAGAAATCGAGCAACAATTAAGAGAAAAATACAATGCGTATATTTTATCTGTAGCAGAGTAAAAATATTTGCTCTATCTGATCTATTTCATGTGATTTTTGCGAAATGCTAGATTGACAACGCTGTGACAGATTGATAATATAAAAGTATATTAAAACCTACTATTTTACTCGGAATAGCGTAGATTAGACATATAGAATAGAGTTCATATTCGCGGCTACGTTCAATCATTTGAAGGAGGGCTATAGGCATGGCAAAAGTCGTCAATAACATTACAGAACTTATCGGAGGAACACCGCTAGTTAAGTTGAATAGTATCGTTCCTGAAGGAAGCGCAGATATTTATCTGAAGCTTGAATATCAGAATCCGGGTTCCAGTGTCAAAGATCGAATTGCAATCAGCATCGTAGAAGAAGCGGAAAAACAAGGTTTACTCAAACCTGGTGGTACGATCGTTGAAGCAACCAGTGGTAACACAGGGATTGGTCTGGCTATGGTTGCTGCTGCTAAAGGATATAAATGTGTAATTGTAATGCCTGAGACAATGAGTATTGAACGTCGTAATTTGCTTCGTGCATATGGAGCAGAATTGGTTCTTACTCCAGGATCAGAAGGTATGAATGGAGCTGTCAAAAAAGCAGAAACGATTTTGAGTGAAAATCCAGATTACTTTATTGCAGAGCAATTTAAAAATAAAGCAAACGTTAAAATTCACCGCGAAACAACAGGTCCTGAAATTGTAGAAGCAATCGGTTCTATCGGTGGAACTTTGGATGCTTTTGTAGCAGGTATCGGTACAGGCGGTACTATTTCTGGAGCAGGTGAAGTGTTAAAACAATCTTTCCCAGAGATCAAAATTTATGCTGTAGAACCTGCGGCTTCTCCTATTTTGGCAGGCGGACAACCAGGTCCTCACAAAATTCAAGGGATCGGTGCTAACTTTATTCCTGAGATTTTGAACCAAAATATTTACGATGAGATTATTCATGTTGAAAATGAAGAAGCTTTTGAATGGGCTCGTCGTGTAGCCAAAGAAGAAGGAATTCTTACAGGTATTTCTTCAGGTGCAGCGATCAAAGCCGCTCTACAAGTAGCAAAAGAATTAGGTACAGGTAAACGTGTCGTTGTGATCATTGCAAGTAATGGTGAGCGTTACCTTAGTACGCCATTATACAACTTTGAATCTTAATCCTAATAACATCTCGGTATAAAATAGTGTTGCTAGATGTACTGATGTTTCCGTATTGGAATTAAGTGATCTATTGATCATTATGTTATAGGCTCAATCAATATGTAATAAAAGCTTCTACCCTTGTCTATATGGCATAGGGATAGAAGCTTTTTTATTTCTCGCATCTTCTCATTCGATCTACGCTTTAGTATACTAACGACAACGAATAGATCATGAGGTTGGAGGAAGATCGATTGACCAAAGTATATACATCATTTCAACAATGGACAGACTGGCAAGCAGCAGGATATACACAGTTGCCTTATATCGTGCAGATTCCTTTGCAAGATCAGCTATTACCTGATAGTTGGGAACAATTATGGCAAGAACAGATGCCATATTCATTTATATTGGAAAATGGAAAAAGCGGTAGATACAGTTATCTTGGACTTTCTCCTATCTCTATTCTTAGTGGTCAAGATGGACAAGCGCATATTCGAAATGCAACAAGCACCACTCCTATATTATCGTGGCAACAAGCACAGCCTGAATATATCGCTGGTGCATCGTATACAGGCAAGCCTTTAGATATACTACGAACATGGATGTCTACCGATCGTGCACCTAGATTAGCAGAAGTACCCCATTTTACAGGCGGATGCGTTGGTTTTCTTAGCTATGATGTAGCTCGTTCTTTAGAGAAATTACCAGATCATTTGAGCAATGATCTTGGAATGCCAGATTATCTATGGATGAAGTTCAATCAAGTATGGGTAATCGATCATTTGGAAAAGCAACTATACTGCTGTGTGCATACATCGATAAATGAACATACAGATTATCAACGAGATTATGATCATGCGGCTACATGCGCGATGCAAATGGCTGAGGAGTGGCAGCAGATCATCCAGCAATCACAGCTATCCTCTACATTAGCACGCAAGCAATTTTTGGCTGAACATCCTATAGCATTAACCAATTCACGTACAGATGGGTATGGATTTGAGACCGGATTTGCTCAAGTTCAATTTGAAAAAGCAGTACAGACGATTCAGGAGTATATCCGTCAGGGTGATGTATTTCAAGTCAATTTATCGTTACGCAGTCAGCGACCGTTAACTTCAACACCTGAATCGGTATACGAATGGTTACGTTTAACCAATCCTTCTCCGTACATGGGATTGTTGCGTACACCTGATTTTCATTTAGTATCTGCTTCGCCTGAACTGTTAGTGCGTGTAGTAGATGGCAAAGTGTCTGCACGACCGATAGCGGGTACAAGGCGTAGAGGAACAACAGATATCGAAGATCAAGCGATGGAAGATGATCTTTTATCTAATGAGAAAGAACGTGCCGAACATATTATGCTTGTCGATCTTCAACGTAATGATCTAGGACGAATCGCCAAATACGGAACAGTACGTGTGCCTGAATTGATGACGATCGAACGGTATTCGCATGTGATGCATTTAGTATCTGGAGTTGAAGGAGAATTAGCGGATTCCAAAGATGTATATGATGTAATAGCCGCTGTATTTCCCGGTGGAACGATTACAGGTGCACCGAAAGTGCGTACGATGGAAATCATCGAAGAGTTAGAACAGACACGTCGTGGTGCATATACCGGTTCGATGGGCTGGATTGACTATAATGGTAATATGGAATTAAATATTATTATTAGAACATTAACGGTCAAAGACAATATAGCTTATATGCAAGCAGGAGCTGGTGTAGTGATCGATTCTGAACCTTATCGTGAATATCGCGAATGTTTTAACAAGTCTAGAGCGATCGCTAGAGCAGTGATGTTAAGTGAACAACATGATCAAGTGCAAGCAGAGAAAGGGAGGATATTATGATACTTGTAATAGATAACTACGATTCATTTACGTACAACCTTGTACAATATTTAGGCGAATTGGGTGAAGAGGTAGTCGTTCGTCGTAATGATGAGATTGATATGGCAGGTATTCGTGCAATGGCACCAGATCATATTTTATTATCCCCGGGTCCATGTACACCAACAGAAGCTGGTATTACGTTAGACGTTATTGAAAATTTCAAAGGCGATATTCCGATCTTTGGCGTTTGTCTCGGTCATCAAGCGATCGGTCAAGCATTTGGTGGTAATGTGATTCGTGCTGAGCGATTAATGCATGGTAAGACTTCGCCTATCCTGCATGACAAAGCATCTGTTTTTGAAAATTTACCTTCTCCATTTACAGCGACCCGTTATCATTCGTTGATTGTTGAGCGTGAAAGTTTACCTGATTGTCTAGAAATTACGGCTGAGACGGCTGAAGGCGAGATTATGGGTCTGCGTCACAAAGAGTATGCAGTCGAAGGTGTACAATTCCATCCAGAATCGATTGTAACGGATCATGGACATGAGATGTTGCGTAGCTTTTTGAGTCGTAAAGTAGATAAAGCACCAACCGTATGAACTATGTATCTTTAAATGGGCACATTACTGCTACAGATCAAGCCGTGGTCTCTGTCATGGATCACGGCTTTTTGTATGGAATGGGATTGTTTGAGACGTTTCGTACGTATAATGGCCAGCCGTTTTTATTAGAACAACATCTATTAAGATTATCGACAAGTTGCCAGTCCTTAGGAATCATCTGGAATGAGTCAGTCAACGATATATCTGAACAGATTCAGCAATTAAGGATCGCTAACCAATTATCAGATGCTTATATTCGTTATACAGTTACAGCAGGAACCGATATATTAGGTCTGCCTTCAGCAGAATATGAACAGCCTACTATCGTGATCTATGCCAAGTCGCTACCTCCAGCTCGCCTTGATTCTATTTCGCTTGCAGATCATTTATATACTCATAGCAAGTCATTGCGTCGCTTACACACCTTACGGAACACACCAGAAGGCGATATTCGTCTCAAATCACTCCATTATATGAATAGCATTTTGGGTAAGCGCGAATTAATACAGTATCAAGATCACCCTGCTACTGCTGTAGAAGGATTAATGCTGACCAAAGAACAATATATAGCAGAAGGCATTGTGAGTAATGTGTTTTTTGTAAAAAATCAACAATTATACACACCTGCTATAGATACAGGGATATTACCGGGCATTACACGTGCTTTTGTGATTCAGTTAGCAGAGTCTGCTGGAATAACAGTGCATGAAGGTTATTATACATGGGAGCAGTTACTAGAAGCAGATGAAGTGTTTTTAACGAATTCTATTCAAGAAATAGTACCTGTAAAGCAATTGTTAGCACATACAGCAACACATCAGCTTCCTGAGCTTCTTTCCAACTCTATGACTTTTCAATTAGCTTATGCTTACCAGAAGGAGGCTTATCAGCAGTGAAACAGCCTATTCGCTACACAAGAACATACAATATGGGTTCCGCTACTGTAACACTTGGAGATTCAACCTTAATAATGGGCATTTTGAATGTTACGCCGGATTCTTTTTCCGATGGTGGACAATATACATTAATCGATCGTGCTGTTGAACATGCTTTGCAAATGATGCAAGATGGAGCAGATCTGATTGATATTGGCGGAGAATCTACTCGTCCGGGGCATGATCCTGTATCTGCTGAGCAAGAATTAGAACGTGTACTTCCGATTATTGAAGCTTTGCATCGGGAAGCTCCTCATATTCCGTTATCAATTGATACGTACAAAGCAGAAGTCGCCAGGCAAGCATTACAGACAGGCGCTCATATCATTAATGATGTATGGGGCGGACAAGCCGATCCTTTAATGTTACAAGTAGCAGCTTCTGCACAGTGCCCGATTATTTTGATGCACAATCGAAATAATATGGATTATACGAATTTTGTTGCAGATGTACGTCATGATCTTCAATACTGTATCGATCAAGCGCTACAAGCAGGCGTACAAGCAGAGCATATTATTTTAGATCCGGGTATTGGATTTGCCAAAACAGCAGATCATAATTTACAGCTAATGATGGAGCTTGATCAGTTATCTTCACTAGGGTATCCGTTATTACTAGGAACTTCACGCAAAAAGTTTATTCGAACTGTTTTGGATCTACCTGCTCATGATGTAGTAGAAGGAACAACAGCTACGACTGCTTTTGGAATTGCTCAAGGTTGTCAGATTATTCGTGTGCATGATATTGAGCAGAATAAACGAATGGCAGTAATGTGTGATGCGATGGTACAGTCTACTCGACATCATAAGAACTAACAATTTATATAATTTATATATAGAAGGAGTATGCCGTTATGGATAAAATGATTCTGACACGTATGGAGTATTACGGGTATCATGGTGTTTTTGAAGAAGAACGTAAATTAGGTCAACGTTTCTATGTCGATTTAGAATTAGAAATGGATCTATCAATAGCAGGTCAGACCGATGATCTTAGCACTACAATCAACTATGCTGAAATTCATGAAAAAGTAAAACAGGTAGTAGAACAGCAATCATTTAAATTGATTGAAGCTCTAGCAGAATGTATTGCATCCTCTTTATTGGACGCTTATACTGATGTACATGCACTAACGGTAAGAGTAACCAAGCCTCATCCACCATTTGATATTCATTTTCAAGGCGTTACTGTGGAATTGCGGCGTACACGAAAGTGAGAATCTGTCATGAAGTCATCTGTTCCCTCTGAATACTCAGAGGCTTATATTGCTTTAGGCGCTAATTTGGGCGATCGTGAGCAGACCTTAACAGAAGCTATACAGATGCTGAATGATCATTCCGATATAGAGATTGTTCATTGTTCAGGTCTGTACGAGACTGCTCCTGTCGGATATATCGATCAACCTTCTTTTCTCAATATGGTATTGATGTTACGTACAACATTAGAACCGGAATCATTATTAATGAGCATGTTAGATGTAGAAAATAAGTTAGGTCGGGTACGAGATATTCGCTGGGGACCACGTACAGTGGATCTGGATTTGTTATGGATGGACAATCAACAACTGCATACCGAACGTTTAGAATTACCTCATCCACGAATGCATGAACGAGCTTTTGTACTGGTTCCGTTAGCAGAATTAGTATCGTCTGATCACCATCCCGAGTTATTTCAATCGATTCAGCAATCATTAAGTGATATTGAAGCCGAACAACAAGGGATTCATTATGTTAAAGCTTTTACGATGCCCTTATAGTTCAAAATTAAAATAAACCGCAGATTATACAATCTGCTTTTTGATACAGGGAATCAGTCGCTTGTTTTGATCGTAAACCATGGATAGAGATACAAGGAGTGAACTCGAATGTTAAAGATCGGTGATATAGAAATGAAAAATCAGGTCGTACTCGCACCTATGGCTGGAGTATGTAACCCTGCTTTTCGTTTGATAGCCAAAGAATTTGGTACAGGTCTAGTCTGTGCTGAGATGGTCAGTGATAAAGCTATTTTGAACGGTAACAAGCGCACACACGAAATGTTATTTGTCGACGAGCGTGAGAAGCCATTAAGTTTGCAGATTTTTGGTGGAGATCGTGAATCGCTAGTTGCCGCCGCCAAAGTGGTCGATCAAGATACTAATGCAGACATTATAGATATTAATATGGGATGCCCTGCGCCCAAAATTAATAAAAGCGATGCAGGAGCGAAATGGTTACTTGATCCGAACAAGATCAATGAAATGGTAGCCGCTGTCGTAGCTAATGTAAGCAAGCCAGTTACAGTGAAAATGCGTATCGGTTGGGATAGCGATCATATTTTTGTGGTCGATAATGTCAAAGCTGTAGCAGACGCAGGTGGTAAAGCAGTCAGCGTTCATGGTCGTACACGTCAGCAGCTATATACAGGGCAAGCAGACTGGTCTTATATCAAACAAGCCAAAGAAGCAGTCTCTATTCCTGTTATCGGGAATGGGGATGTTGTTACTCCTGAAGATGCGAAGCGTATGTTAGATACAACCGGTTGCGATGGAGTTATGATTGGACGCGGTGCACTAGGCAATCCGTGGATGTTATATCGTACGATTGAATTTTTAAAAACAGGACAATTGCTATCCGAGCCTACAGCAGAAGAGAAAATCAGAATAGCTATTTTGCATATGGATCGTTTGATTAATCTCAAAGGCGAGCATGTGGCAGTTCGAGAAATGCGTAAACACCTTTCCTGGTATCTAAAAGGAATAAAAGGATCAGCTAAAATCAAAGACTCGATCATGGAAGAAGTTAAACGTGATGAGATGGTACAGATTTTGCACAATTTCCTAGAAGGATTACCTCAAGGCGAACTAAGCTCTCCGGGAAACGAATTAGAAGAAGTAGAGCAAGTTTGCAGTATCTAAATCTATGCAATGTATAGGAATAATTAAGGCAGGATACAGGGTTTGATACTGTTCCTGCCTTTTTATTGACATTTCGTAATCATTCCCATATACTTTTTCAGTATAAATTTGCCTGAACTAAAGGTTTAGATACAGTAATTAAGCCTCTTTGGGGAATCCCTAATCCAATCATCATTTCGACAAGAAACCCCGAAGCGCGATGAGCGAAAATTATTCACATGACAGGAGAATCGGTTGAGATGAGCGACAAAGAAGTCATTTTAACACAGGACGGTCTGAAGAAGCTGGAAGACGAGCTAGAAATGCTTAAATCTGTAAAACGACGTGAAGTAGCAGAGCGAATTAAAGTTGCTATCGGGTACGGTGATATTAGTGAGAACTCCGAATATGAAGATGCTAAGAATGAACAAGCATTTATCGAAGGACGCATCATTACACTTGAAAAGTTGCTACGCAACGCTCGTATTATCAATAGCGATGAGATTGTTACCGATATCGTAAGTATTGGTGCTACTGTAATCGTAGAAGATATGGAATTTGGCGATACAATGGAATATACCATTGTAGGTAGTGCTGAATCGAATCCTTCACAGAATAAGATTTCAAATGAAAGTCCTGTAGGTAAAGCTATTCTTGGTAAGCAAAAAGGAACAACCGTTGATGTTAGCGTTCCTGCTGGCGGTGTAATTCAGTACAAAATTCTTGAAATCAAAAAATAAGATTGCCTTATGTATGTTGAGATAAGTAGATCGTATTTATGTTATATCCTATGAAAAAGCTTCCTTTGGGAAGCTTTTTTCTTGAAATGAACACATAATATATGGACATTTCGCAAATGTTGCGCAGATATTATCATGTAAAATCGTTTTATAGATTTATGAATACTGTCAAATCAGGTACACTATAGTCATAGTGTATATTTCATAGCATGTATGTAAGATGAACGAAAGATATGAAATATAGCAAACAGGTACTACTTTGAAGGAGTTGAAGTTCAGCAATGTCTGAAGAAAATGTAAACCCCAATCCAGAAGAGATGGATAATGAAAACGAAATAAGCGAGTTACTACAAATACGTAGAGACAAACTAGATGAATTACGTGGTCTAGGTATTGATCCGTTTGGACAAAAGTATGTACGTACTTCTACAGCAGCGGATGTCATCAGTAAATACGATAGCTTGACCAAAGAAGAGCTAGAAGAGAAAAGTATCACAGTTAGTTTAGCAGGACGTATTATGGCTAAACGTGGTATGGGTAAAGCAAGCTTTGCACATATTCAAGATTTGAGCGGACGTATTCAGATCTATGTTCGTCAAGACAGCACGCCAGAAGTGAAGTACCAAGCATTCTCTATTCTTGATCTTGGAGATATCGTTGGTGTAACAGGTAAAGTATTCAAAACCAAAACAGGCGAAACTTCTATTAAAGTAAGCGATCTAGAAGTATTGTCCAAATCACTTTATCCATTGCCAGAAAAATACCATGGTCTAAAAGACGTTGAATTGCGTTACCGTCAACGCTATGTGGATTTGATCGTGAATCCAGAAGTACAACAATCATTTATTACTCGTTCCCGCATTATCCAATCGATGCGTCGTTATTTGGATTCGCTAGGCTACTTGGAAGTAGAAACACCTACACTACATTCTATCGCTGGTGGAGCGGCAGCTAAGCCTTTCATTACTCACCATAATGCGCTAGATATGGAACTATATATGCGTATTGCTATTGAGCTTCATCTAAAACGCTTGATCGTAGGTGGTCTGGAGAAAGTATACGAAATCGGACGCGTATACCGTAATGAAGGAACATCAACCCGTCATAACCCTGAATTTACGATGATTGAATTGTATGAAGCATATGCAGATTACAAAGATATCATGAGCTTAACAGAGAATATGATTGCTCATATCGCGCAAGAAGTACTGGGCACAACACATATTCAATATCAAGGACAAGACATTGATCTAACTCCACAATGGCGTCGCCTATCTATGGTAGATGCTGTTAAAGAAGTAAAAGGTGTAGACTTTGGTGTACACATGACCAATGAAGAAGCTCATGCACTAGCTAAAGAACACCATGTAAAAGTAGAACCACATATGACATTCGGTCATATTTTAAATGAGTTCTTCGAGCAGTTTGTAGAAGAAACATTGATTCAACCAACCTTTATTACAGGACATCCGGTTGAAATCTCTCCACTTGCCAAACGCAATGTAGAAGATCCGCGTTTTACAGATCGTTTTGAATTGTTCGTAGTTGCTCGTGAACATGCTAACGCATTTACAGAGCTTAATGATCCGATCGATCAACGCCAACGTTTTGAAGCGCAAATGGTAGAGAAAGAAAAAGGAAACGATGAAGCTCATGAAATGGACGATGACTTTATTCGTGCGCTAGAATACGGTATGCCACCTACAGGTGGATTAGGTATCGGTATAGATCGTCTAGTTATGCTTCTAACAGATGCAGCGTCTATTCGTGATGTACTACTATTCCCACATATGCGTAATCGTTCAGCTGAGTAACTATTAAGCTTTCTTATGGTCTCTTTTATCTTAGTGCTAGAAGAACAAACAATATGAAGTTTTATCAACAGGATCAATAAACAAAGGAAGAATCAGTGTTAACACTGATTCTTCCTTTTACTTTCTCCAACCAAAAGGTTGTTATACATATAGTATGGAAGTATATAAATGCACCGTCTATTAATTAATACTTTCATCAATATAAAAATAGTTTATAGAAAGTGTTGCACTAATGAAAAATATGTGGTATTCTATAAATCCAGTCAACAACTGGCACCACGGCGTTTAAGCGAGTTGTAAAAACAACTTAAAAAACTTTTTCAAAAAAAGTGCTTGCCAAGTGGTTGGAAACATGATATGATATAAAAGTTGTC
>NZ_JARUWY010000019.1:0-51158 GCF_030433815.1 Paenibacillus sp. PsM32
TTATAATATATCATGCTCATTTCATTTCGTCAACACTTTTTTTCAATCTTTTTTTTAGCTCTATAAGATGAAGCTTTATATTTAGATTAAAATGCTTTGTTAAGCATTGGTGTCAGAAATAAAATGACCGTTGATTAATATAGCACGAATATTTAATAAACGTCAACTATTTATTTAAACTGTTTTTACAATTGATATTGAATGGATATCTATTGGTGGCTAACTTGCTTTGTATTTATAAATAAAAAGGCACTAAAGCCTTTAATACTGGGCTTTGTGCCTTTTTAAATATGTCTATTAATCCGTAAGAGATATCCATCCACCTCTTACAATTCTCGGCGTCCTTCTAATGCTTTGGATAATGTAACTTCATCCGCATATTCTAGATCTCCACCTACAGGTAATCCATGAGCAATTCTTGTGACTTTGATATTGAAAGGTTTGACCAGCCGAGAAATATACATAGCAGTCGCTTCGCCTTCAATATTTGGGTTAGTTGCCAGAATGATTTCTTGTACACGCTCATCGCTAAGACGATTTAACAGCTCTTTTAATTTGATATCATCAGGGCCAATACCTTCAATAGGAGAAATTGCTCCATGTAACACATGATAGTATCCATCAAATTCTCTAGTACGTTCCATCGCTACTAGATCTTTGGCTTCCTGTATAACACAAATAACAGAGGCATCTCTCGTCTTATCCTGACAAATCTGACATGGATCTGTGTCTGTGATATTACCACATACAGAACAGTAGTGGAGATTACGCTTTACATTAACCAGAGCCTTAGCAAAATCGATCACGTCGTCTTCCTTCATACGGAGCACATGAAAAGCAAGTCGCCCTGCTGTTTTGGGTCCGACTCCCGGCAAGTGTGTAAAGGCTTCTATCAGTTTGGCAATCGGTTCGGGATAATACAATACAGCGATCTCCTTTGAGAACAGTCATTTTGTTGATGACAATTCGTTATTTTAGAACAGGCCTGGAATATTCATGCCACCTGTAAATTTACCCATATCTTTGTTAGCAAGCTCTTCCGCTTTGCCCATAGCATCATTAACAGCAGCGATTACTAGATCTTGTAGCATTTCTACATCGTCTGGATCTACTGCTTCTGGTTTGATCGTAATTGCTGTTACTTTTTTGTGTCCATTGACTTGTACTGTAACTACACCGCCACCAGAGCTACCTTCTAATGTTTTAGTACCTAGTTCTTCCTGTGCTTTTAGCATTTGTTCCTGCATTTTTTTAACTTGTTTCATCATTTGGTTCATGTTACCCATTATGATCATCTCCTCAATTAAAGTATACGTCTTTGTATTACAGCTATTCTTTGACAACAACCAAGCTTTCGCCAAATAGTTGAATCGCTTCGTCTACTAGCGGTTCGCCGGCATTTTCACCTTCGTGTTCTAGCTCTAGTGCTTCTACAGGATCTTCATGAGCTCCTTCTATCGCTTCTAACCAATCTTTTTGCATCATAGTGACCAATCGGTGAGAACTTCCTAGAACTTCTTCTAGTACAGACTCTACGATCTGCTTATTCACAGACTTTTCGATCGTTTCCCGATGCATATCGTGTTTGAAAGCAACTAAAACGGCATCTTCATGAATCGAAACAGGTTCACAGTTCACAAACCACGCGTGAATTGTCACCTTCTCTTCTTTAACCCGTTGTAGGATTTTGCCCCATGATCCAGATACTTTTGTAAAATCACTATGATTGCGATTGCTTACATAGCTCTGAATCTGAGAAGGAATCTTAGCGGCTGAAGATACTCTTGCTGTTGGAGTGCGTCTGCCTGAACTACCTGTTTGATTACGGTCGCTCGCCTCGCTACTCGCTGCTATTCCTGATTTCAAAGCTTTATCTAACTTTTGTTCTAATTGGGCTAATTGCTGTTTGAGTTGTCGAATCTCTGAAGCATCTGTGGGTGCGTGACTACTTGAGGAAGAAGCTACATCTGCTGTAGAACTTCCATTGGCTCCACTGTTCGGTATACTGCCTAATTTTAGTAAAGCGACCTCAAATAACATCTGAGGCTGAGCAGCATACTTCATTTCAGTCTGATAATGATTCAACGTATCAATCATGGCAAACAATTGTTCTTTTGTAAATGCGGACGCTGTTTCTCGAAAAATCTCAGGATCCAGCATTCGCTCTGTCAAATCACCTGCTTGTGGAATCATCTTAATCATTAAAACATCCCGGAAATAATAAAGCAGGTTCTCCATACACTTCTCTGCACTTTTACCTTCTTGCATAAATGACTCTACCATCTGTAATACTTTGGCGATATCACCATGTAACAAAGCAGAAGCAAGTTCAGCAAACTGTTCAGAAGCGATACCACCTGTCATTTGCAACACTTGAGTATATGTTACTTTGCCATCTGTAAAAGCAGATACTTGATCCAGAATACTTACTGCATCACGCATCCCACCATCTGATAGGCGAGCAATATATTCTAATGCGTCACGATCGGCTTCAATCTGTTCTTCGCCTGCGATCAATGCAAGACGATCGGTCTGCTCAATCAAAGATACACGGCGAAAATCAAAACGTTGACAACGCGATATAATCGTAGCTGGCAATCGATGAGGTTCTGTTGTAGCTAAAATAAAAACAACATGAGCGGGTGGTTCTTCAAGCGTCTTAAGCAACGCATTAAATGCTTCTGTTGTTAACATATGAACTTCATCAATAATATATACTTTGCGTCGTACTTCAGTAGGCGCGTATTTAACTTTTTCCCGTAGATCACGAATTTCTTCTACACCACGGTTGGATGCAGCATCAATCTCAAGCACATCCATAATATTGCCTGATGTGATCCTTTTGCAAGTTTCACATTCATTACACGGCTCTATAGCTGGCCCATGTTCACAGTTAATCGCTTTTGCAAAAATTTTGGCAGCAGACGTTTTACCTGTTCCTCTGGGACCACTGAACAGATAGGCATGTGAAATACGCTCTTCCCGAATGGCATTTTGCAGCGTCTGAATAATATGCTGCTGTCCAACCATGTCCTGAAACGACTGTGGTCGCCAAGCACGATAAAGTGCGATATGCTCCACTTGCTTACCCTCTTTCTTCTTTTAATACTTCACTTAATTATACTATAGATTAGAGCCAAGCAAAACAGCAGTAACCTTATTTAACAAACAAAAAACACCTGATGTCCTAAGACAAAAGGTGTTATTACATACAATTATAATATACCGTGCACCTGTCATTGATTATTGCGATCCAAGCGGTTCTTCTGAACCACGACTCAGGATAGGCACTCCTTCGGCACAAGAACAAAACTGCTTATGGCTGCTTTCTTCCGAACCTGACCAGATTCACAGACGTCCTTTGCGAAGGACCCAGCCGTCAACACCGTATTCAGATACCAGCCTCACATCGACAAAACCTAAAACAGGAATTCAACCTCGCTACAGCGGATTGCGAGTTACAGGGCACCGCTACCTCCCCGTCTAGCACGGCATTAAATTATTATAACCGAGAGAAGCTTCTATTGCAATGGACAGATATATTGTTTTCAAAAAATTCATTTTTATCCAATAAAATAGCGCTCCAAATGTAACACGCTACTAAATTGCAATCTGAATATTATTTGGTTGAAGCTGAAGCAGTGGAACGTGTTGGACGTCTTCCAGGACTGCTTGAAGTACTGCTATTTGCTGGCTTTTTAGCACTGCTGCTTTTGCCTTTTGCATTTGTTTCTTCAGCGGTATCGAAAGATGCTAAGAACTCTTTGTTAGTCTCTGTATTGCGCATTTTTTTGAGGAAACCATCAACAAAGTCAGGGGTTTCGTTCATATTTTTGCGAATATGCCAGATCGTATCTAATTCTTCTTTACCTAACAAATCTTCTTCACGACGTGTACCGGAACGACGAATATCGATTGCCGGGAAAATACGGCGTTCTGCCAATTTGCGATCCAAATGAAGTTCCATATTACCTGTACCTTTAAATTCTTCGTAGATAATATCATCCATACGTGAACCTGTATCGATCAAAGCTGTAGCCAGAATCGTAAGACTACCGCCTTCTTCTACATTACGGGCAGCACCAAAGAAACGCTTCGGACGATGGAAAGCTGCTGGATCTATACCACCACTTAGTGTACGTCCAGATGGTGGAATAACCAGGTTATACGCACGTGCCAGACGAGTAATACTATCTAACAAAATAACAACGTCTTTTTTGTGTTCTACAAGACGAAGTGCGCGTTCAAGTACCAATTCAGCTACTTTAATATGATTTTCTGGCAATTCGTCAAATGTAGAAGCAACTACTTCACCTTTGACCGAACGCTGCATATCTGTTACTTCCTCAGGACGCTCATCAATTAATAATACAAACAAATCAATCTCAGGATTGTTGGTGGAGATGCTGTTAGCAATCTCTTTAAGAAGCAATGTTTTACCTGCTTTGGGAGGTGCAACAATTAGACCACGTTGTCCTAGTCCAACCGGTGCAAGAACATCCATAATACGAGTTGATAGTTTATTTTGAGCGGTTTCTAATACTAATTTTTCCTGTGGATAAAGAGGAGTTAATGCTGGGAAATGAAGACGCTCTGCGGCTTGTTCAGGGCTTGTTCCATTGACTGCATTGACTTGAAGTAATCCAAAGTAACGTTCATTTTCTTTTGGTGCTCTACATTTACCAGATACTAAATCACCTGTACGAAGATCGAACTTACGAATCTGTGAGGCTGAAATATAGATATCTTCATGACTGGGAAGATAATTAATCGGTCGTAAAAATCCGTAACCTTCAGGTAAAATTTCAAGTACACCTTGCATAAACATCAAACCACTTTTTTCAGCTTGTGCGCGCAAGATAGCAAAAATCAATTCTTTTTTCTTGAGCTGTCCATAATAAGGAATCTGATACTGTTTGGCTAGCTTATACAGATCAGTCAGCTTCATTTCTTCCAAATCGGAAATTTGTAAATCCATAAAATAACCACCTATTCAATTTTATCAAGATTGTTGAGACAAATATAAGTAAACTAAAACAAAACTACTATTATTCGGAAGATTGAGAAACTACATGTAAAAGGAGTGGAATTTTTCAAATTTGTTCATAGGATAGCATTACCCATTTTGGGAGGAGATATTCAAGAGGTATGTATTTTATAAAAAATACAAAAGAGTTCTCCTCCCCAACAGAGGGATGACTTGAAATATGATGATATAACCTATTTAGACGATTTCTCTCCACACATCTGCGCCTAGATTACGCAAATTCTCGACCAAATGATCATAACCACGGTCAATAAATTCAACACCAGACACTTCTGTAATACCTTCAGGCACGGTTAAGCCGGCAATAACAAGCGCAGCTCCTGCACGCAAGTCCATCGCTTTGACTTTGGCCGCATTAAGTGGTGCGCCTTCAATGATAGCAGAACGACCTTCTACTTTGATCTTAGCGCCCATACGCGCCAGTTCAGGAACATGCTTAAATCGGCTACTATACACAAAATCGCTAAGTACACTGACACCTTGAGCTTGTGTAAGTAGACTTGTCATCGGTGATTGCAAATCAGTAGCAAATCCAGGATACGTTAATGCTTTTACATCAACATGGTTATACGTAGGTCTCCCCATCACGCGGATACCTTCATCTAACTCTTCTACTTGCACGCCCATCTCTAATAATTTGGCAGTAATAGCTTCCAAATGCTTAGGAATAACATTATCAATTAAAACATTACCACGAGTCGCTGCTGCTGCTACCATATACGTTCCTGCTTGAATACGGTCAGGAATAATAGAATGTCTACAGCCATGCATTTCAGTGACACCTTCAATACGAATAGTCTCTGTACCTGCACCTTTGATACTTGCGCCCATAGCATTTAATAGTGTTGCTACATCTATAATCTCAGGCTCTTTCGCCGCGTTTTCAATAATAGTATGCCCTTTGGCTCTTGCAGCCGCAAGCATAATGTTAATCGTTGCTCCTACACTAGCAACGTCCAAGTAAATCTTAGCTCCACGTAATTCTTTAGCATATAAATGAATCGAACCATGCTCATTTGTTACTGTTGCACCTAACGCTTCAAATCCTTTGATATGTTGATCGATTGGACGAGGTTCAAAATTACATCCTCCCGGTAAACCGATCGTTGCTTCTCCAAAACGTCCAAGTAATGCACCCATCATGTAATACGAAGCTCTTAGCTTTTTGACAGGGCCATTGGGCATTGGAATTGATCGAACGTCACTTGGATCAATGCGCATCTGGTTTTCACTTTCGTGCCAGCTTACACTTGCTCCTAAATTTTCTAAAATTTCTGCATAAACGGCTACATCGCTTAATAGCGGTAAGTTATCCAACACGACTTCCGATTCCGCAAGCAATGCCGCAGGAATAAGCGCAATGGCACTATTTTTTGCACCGCTGATCGTTACAGTTCCCTGCAACGGGCGTCCGCCACTAATCATTAATTTTTCCATAAAGCTTAATGTCCCCCTACGTGTTTTGCATCCGGTAAACGATACGTGATGTTGAATTTTGGTAATGAAAATGGAAAGACACCGACTAGGCGGTGTGCTTCCCACAATCTGTTATTTAAAATGTTTTTGACAAAAACAATATGATTACGCTTTGTTGCTTGTTCCAAACTCACGGATTTTACCGATAACTGTTTGTTTGATAGCGTCGCGACCTGGTGCAATAAATGTACGAGGATCGTAAGCATCTGGTTTAGCAGCAAGTACTTCACGAACTGTTTTTGCAAATACGATTTGGTTCTCAGTATTTACGTTGATTTTGGATGTACCCAAAGAGATTGCTTTGTCGATATCGTGTTTAGGGATACCAGTACCACCGTGCAATACTAATGGAATTTGAACTGCGTCACGCACTTCTTCCATTTCTTTGAATCCTAAGTTAGGCTCGCCGTGGTAAGGACCATGTACAGAACCCAATGCTGGAGCTAATGTATCGATACCTGTTTCTTTAACGATGCGTACACATTCGTTAAGATCAGCATACATGATACCACCGATAACGTCATCTTCTTGTCCGCCTACAGTACCAACTTCAGCTTCAACAGAAACACCTTTAGCATGTGCATAGTCTACTACTTTTTTAGTCATTTCGATATTTTCGTCGATTGAATGGTGAGATCCATCGATCATTACAGATGTAAATCCAGCGTCGATCGCTTCTTTACATTTGTCAAAGCTTGAACCATGATCCAAGTGAATAGCAACTGGAACAGTGATTTTCATGTCATGAAGCAATCCTTCTACCATTTTAACAACAGTAGTGAATCCGCCCATATGACGTGCAGCACCTTCAGATACACCAAGGATTACTGGTGATTTTTCTTCTTCCGCTGCTCCCAGAATCGCTTGAGTCCACTCCAGGTTATTGATGTTGTATTGTCCAACTGCATACTTTCCTTCAAGTGCTTTGTTTAACATGTCTGTCATAGATACTAATGGCATAATGATATCCTCCTTGAGAATGATGGTATTTGTAAGCCGATACTCGCATACGTTGCTTATTATAACACAACCCACTTCAAATACTAAACAAGCAATTTAAAAAGGGCTATGCGTCTTTGCATAGCAAAAAACCTATCTTAGAGGATAGGATTTTATTTTTGCTGATCCACTTGATTACCTCTTAGGTTTTGATCTACTACATTTCTCATTTCATCAATATCAAATGGCTTGGTAAAATGGCTGATCGCCCCTAGATCTTTGGCTTGTTTGATGATGTCCAATTCTCCATAAGCTGTCATCATAATCACTTTAATATGAGGATGGGTAGATTTGATATGCTTCAAAATTTCCAGTCCATCCATACCTGGAATTTTCATATCTAGAAGAACAAGATCCGGGTTATCTTTCTCTACCACTTCAAGCGCTGCTTTACCGTTAGCTGCTTGATACATCTGATATCCTTCATTTCCAAAAAGCTCCATCAGTAAAATTCGAATTCCATTTTGATCGTCTACGATAAGTATTTTCTTTTGTTCCACTTGTCATCCTTCCCTTCATCGCTGCTAAAGTATTATGCTGTGATTTTTTTCTTAATTAGAATGATGACGAACACACAATTTAAACGGTTGTTAGATAGATGTCAAAGTTTATGTTGTATAACATAATATACAAATTCGCTCTGACTTGCGAAATTCCTGCTTATTCTACAAATTTGTCCCAACAAAATTTAGGTTTACTTTCTAATAATAACCATTATTTATAATTACTCTTTTCTTCTATTAATTATAAACGGTGCATCGTATAGAAGAGAATATAAAAATATGTCACTTTAATGTATTGCAAAAAAAAGACGATTTCTTCCTCTATAGTGAGAAAGAAATCGCCTGTTATCGATCTAGTATATATTAACCTTGATGCTTAATAGAAGCTTTGACAAATTCACGGAATAACGGTTGTGGACGGTTCGGACGAGAAGTAAATTCTGGATGGAATTGTACTGCTAAGAACCACGGATGTTCAGGAACTTCTACGATCTCTACCAGTCTACCATCTGGAGAAGTACCAGAGATTTTCATACCCATTTGTTCAATTTGTTCACGGTATTGATTGTTGAACTCGTACCGATGACGGTGACGTTCATATACCAATTCTTCTCCATAACATTCCATCGCCAGTGAACCTGGTTGCAATTTACAAGGATATAAGCCAAGACGCATAGTGCCGCCTAGATCTTCAATATCTTTTTGCTCTGGCAATAAATCGATCACCGGATAAGGAGTAGCTGGATTAATCTCAGAACTATTCGCTCCTTCTAATCCTGCAAAAGCACGAGCATATTCGATAACCGATACTTGCATACCCAAGCAAATACCAAAGTAAGGAATGCTACGTTCGCGTGAATAACGAATTGCACTGATTTTACCTTCAATACCACGATCACCGAATCCACCTGGAACCAGAATACCACCTACACCACCAAGCAATTCGTGTACGTTCTCGTCAGTGATTTCTTCTGCATTAACCCAGCGTAATTTCACGTCAGCATTTGCATGATATCCTGCATGTGACAACGATTCAACCACACTCAAGTAAGCATCATGTAAAGCTACATATTTACCAACAATCGCGATCTCAACTGTTTTTTCCAAGTTTTTGATACGATTAAGAAGGCTTTCCCATTCTGTCATATCCGGTTGAGGAGTATCTAGTTTGAGATGATTAACAACGATCTCGTCTAGACCTTCATCACGTAAATTAAGTGGTACTTCATAAAGAGAAGAAGCATCACGACATTCTACAACTGCATTTGCATCAATATCACAGAACAATGCAATTTTGGCTTTCATATCTTCAGATAATTCATATTCTGTACGACATACAATCACGTTAGGTTGAATACCGATACTGCGTAATTCTTTAACGCTATGTTGAGTCGGTTTTGTTTTTACTTCACCTGCTGCTTTGATATAAGGAATCAAGGTAACATGAATATACATTACATTTTCGCGGCCTACATCGCTTTTGATCTGACGAATCGCTTCAAGGAACGGAAGGCTTTCGATATCACCAACAGTACCACCGATTTCGGTTATAACAATATCAGAACCAGATTCGCGACCTGCACGGAATACACGCTCTTTAATTTCATTTGTAATATGTGGGATAACCTGTACTGTTCCACCCAAATATTCACCACGACGTTCTTTGCTAATTACGGAGGAATATACTTTACCTGTTGTTACGTTACTATTTTTGGACAAGTTAATATCGATAAAACGCTCGTAATGTCCAAGATCTAGATCTGTCTCTGCGCCATCATCTGTTACGAATACTTCGCCATGTTGATAAGGGCTCATCGTACCTGGATCGATATTGATGTACGGGTCAAACTTTTGAATCGTTACTTTCAAACCTCTGTTCTTTAACAATCTACCAAGTGATGCTGCTGTAATCCCTTTGCCGAGTGAAGATACAACTCCGCCTGTTACAAAAATATACTTTGCCACTGTATGACCTCCTAATTATTTTCCAGAAATTCCGGCGATATATGGGGGGTTACACAGCCCCTTTTCCTTATAAAAAACAAAAAAAGTGACACCCGTAGCTACGGGGCACTTTTATTTATTACAGCATTTGAGAAAATGCGTATACGTTTAGTTATAGGTTTAAATGATAAGCCCAAGCAATAGTTTACTCTGTATCTTTGTACCATGTCAAGACATATCCGCAAGAAAAAAAGCCTGCCCAAAACAGGCAGACTTTCATCGTTCTTTAATCAAGATTACTCTTTATTGTCTTCTTCTACATATTCTTCATCTTCGTCTTCATCGTCGTCATCGTCATCTTCGTCGTCGATAACAAGATCAGCTTTGTCTTCATCGTCATCTTCGCCGTCAACAAAGATATCATCAGAATCTTCGTCTACTGCATCGTAGTTCTCATCTTCTGTTTCATCTGCATCAACAACATCTTCGTTGTTGAATTCTTCGTCTTCGATATCATCATCTTCTTCATCGTTGATGATACGAGGGCGCTTCGCATTCGCGATTGGATCTTCTGCACGCTCAAGCGGATACCAACGTTTAAGACCCCATAGGTTAGTACCTACACATGCAAAACGTCCATCTACATTAATTTCAGTATATAGTTGAGCGATATACTCATCAGTTTGTTCTTTAGTAAAGCCACGTAGTTCTGCAACTTCCTTCATAAGGTCACGGTAATATAGAGGCGTATTGATTTTTTTCAAAATAGCAACAGCCAAATCTACCATCGGAATTTCGTGTACCTTTTCCGGATCGATTTTTAATTCTTGCGGTGTACTCACTTACGGACACTTCCTCTCGGATCCATTTTCACGCTTTATTATTCACGTTTTTTCGCACAAAAAATGCAAAATGCTGAGTTAAGTAAAACCTATTTATCAGCAAAAATCAAGTTTTTTACAAAAAATCGGAAGTTTTGCGTGTTTTGAGATATAACGTTCTAAATTTACGACAATATCTGACGATTACATACGTTCTGGAGCAGATACTCCAACAAGGCGAAGTACGTTCACGATAACTGTACGAACGCTGCCTAATAGAGCTAGACGAGCAGCCGTTTGTGCTTCGTTATCTGTCAATGTACGCTCTGCTTTATAATAGCTATGCATCATAGATGCTAGCTCGTATACATAGCGAATCAAGCGATGTGGAGCATAGTTATCAGCAGCTAAAGCTATTTCTTGAGGCAATTCGCCCATTTTGTGCAATAGATTGTACTCATGCTCACTTGTTAACAAGCTGTAATCAATCTCAGACAATGGAGGTAATTGAATACCTTGCTCTTCTGCTTGACGATAAATACTACAAATACGTGCATGTGCATATTGAACATAAAATACAGGATTTTCATTTGATGTTGAAATCGCTAAGTCCATATCAAAATCAAGATGAGAATCGATACTGCGCATTGTGAAGAAGTAACGAATAGCATCTACGCCTACTTCTGCCATCAAGTCTTCCATCGTTACCGCTTTACCTGTACGCTTGGACATTTTAACTTTTTCGCCATCTTGGAACAGACTTACCATTTGTGCAATCAATACGACTAATTTCTCAGGATCGTTACCTAATCCTTGCATCGCTGCTTTCATCCGTGGAATATATCCATGATGATCAGCACCCCAAATATTGATCATTTTATCGTAACCACGACCGTATTTGTCTTTGTGATAAGCGATATCCGGTGTCAAATACGTATACGTTCCATCATTTTTGATCAATACACGGTCTTTATCGTCACCATAAGCAGTTGTACGAAGCCATGTTGCACCATCAAGTTCGTAGACTTCTCCACGCTCGCGTAGCTCGTCTAATGCATCCAGTACTTGACCTGTCTCATAAAGAGATGTCTCACTGAACCAGATATCAAACTTCACACGGAACGCTTCTAGATCACGTTGGATTTTTTGCAATTCTTTTTCCAGACCATATTGACGGAAAAAGGCAGCACGTTCACCTGGTGATTGGGATAGTAGGCGGTCGCCTTCTTGCTCTACTAACTCTTTGGCAAATCCTTTGATATCTGCGCCATGATAACCATCTTCTGGCATAGCTGCATCTTGACCTAGCTCTTGCAAATAACGTGCTTCAATAGAGCTACTTAAATTCGATACTTGATTACCAGCATCGTTAATATAATATTCACGGGTTACTTGATAGCCTGCAAAGTCAAAAATATTACACAATGCGTCGCCAAAAGCAGCTCCACGAGCATGCCCTAAATGTAGACTTCCTGTTGGGTTAGCACTGACAAACTCAACTTCTACTTTTTCCCCTTTGCCATGCTCAATACGACCATAATTTTCACCTTGCTCTGCTACCACTTGAATAACTGGATACAGATAACTTTTGTTCAACGTGAAATTGATAAATCCTGGTCCTGCGATCTCTGCATGTTCAATATCGCCTTGTTGAAGATCAAGATTAGCGATAATATCTTCTGCGATCTGACGAGGATTCTTTTTAGCGATTCGAGTTAATTGCATTGCAATATTGGTTGCTAAGTCTCCGTGCGCTTTGTCTTTGGGTACTTCAAGCACCACTTCTGGTACTTCTTCACTGCTTACAATATTCGCTGCGATTACCGCTGCATGCACAGCTTCTTTTACTGCACTGCGACTTTGTTCCAATGGATTACGTGTCATCTTCTACTGCTCCTCCTGTGTTCGCATGGCTCACATTTCTGCTACTTCATGTGTATCCAATGCCTGTATATGTAAACTGATCTTAAATGTCCCTGTAAGCTCTTCGTGCACATACAATTCGTATTCCCAGTTTACACGTCCAAGATGTCCATCTAGCGCTTGTGTCAATTGTGTAGTGTGTGTCAAAAGTGTAAATGTCGTAAACGGTGAACGGTACGAACCCGGCAATCGCTCTTCTTGACGAAAAGTCTGATCCGATTCTACAGCACCACGTCTCATAATTTTCACTTCATGATCATCGATCTTCACGACAGTACGAACTTCCTGCTGAAGAGTATCTGCGGATTCGGTGTAACGAATATATAAACTGCTGCCTTTTTGAAAAGCCTGCCCGATAAATTGAGTTGTGCTTAGCTCTCCATCTTGATCGCTCTGCAATGTCAATTGTACCTGATTGAATTCAGTCATAAGATCCAGCTCCATTTTTGATGATGCGCCATGTTAGCTTGTTGAATATAGAACATTTTCACGATTAATTCAATAAGCTCAATCTTTTCTATTGTACCATTATATTGAACCGTACGTAGAGATTCTGAGCAAAAAAATCCGTTTTTATAGCCAAATGCGTATTTTGTTATCTCAATGAATAGTTTAATAATTAGCGATTGAAATTTAATTTCTTTTGTTATAAACTAATTTTACCTACCGGTAAGTAAAATAAAAGGAGTCATGATATCACTATGGTTAAAAAGTCGACTTATGCAGACATTTTAGAAATTGCGTATCGTTTATTTGCTGAACATGGTTTTGATAAAACCAGTATGTCTATGATCAGCAAGGAATTGAAAATGACCAAACCTGCTCTTTATTATCATTTCCCCTCTAAAAATTCTATTATTGACGCTTTATTTAATGAAATTTGCCAGAGTATTAGATTTGAATATTTTTTTGATATTACCAGCTATACCAAGCAAAATTTTGAGCAACAGTTTATAAATGATGGATTAAAAATCTTAGCTGCTCAACAGACAGACGAATATTATGCTCGAATTATGAATCAGTACCAAGCACTCGGTTATCGGGAAGTGCATTATGCTCAGACATTGATAAATATTTTGGAAGGATTTCAGACGGGTTTTGAAAAGTTACTGCAATACGGGGCTTCTTGCGAAGTTGTTCATACCCAAGATCTTTCTCTAGCCGCTCAAACGCTCACTATGATTATTGATGGTATGGACAACTTTGTAGGCTATGGATTCCATTACAGATACGAGGATATTTGGACTAAAACGGTTCAGACTATGATCAAAGGAGATTAAACATGAATACTAGGCTTTCTCGTATTGTAGCTCTAGATTATGCAAGAGCACTGGCGATTTTGGGTATGATTATTGTTAACTACAAAATAGCGATGGAAGCCACTCAGAGTCATTTAGCATGGCTCAACTTATTTACAGGAATCTTTGAAGGGAGAGCCTCTGCGTTATTTGTGATCTTAGCAGGGTTTGGCATTTCTTTAATGACACGTCGAGCCAGAATATCTAAGGAGCCTACACTAATACGTAAAAATCGCCAACAATTGTACTACCGCTCATTATTTTTATTGATTGCTGGATTCGTATTACTGCTTGTAGGTTGGAATGCAGATATATTGCATTATTATGCTGTATTTATGATTTTGGGTTCGTTACTTATTACGGCTTCAGATCGTCTACTAGTACGATTAACTATTCTGATTTTAGTGAGTTCGCAGTTATTTCTAATCGTTTTTAATTATGGTAAAGGCTGGGATTCTTCTTTTCATGAATATGTAGATTTCTGGACGCTCCAAGGATTTTTGCGCAATCTATTTTTAAATGGATTTCATCCTCTTTTTCCATGGTTCAGCTTTTTTCTAATCGGTATGTGGTTGGGACGTAAAGATTGGACTTCTCCGCAGTATCGCAAAAAGATATTCATTGTATCGTTAACAGGTACTTTTATATTTGAGATCATTTCGTATCTATGTATTCGCTTTTCGTCTCCATGGTTAGATTATGAATCAGCCACCTACTTATTCACTACCAAGCCTATGCCACCTACTACCCTATATATTTGTTCTGCCACCTGTTCAGCTTTATGTGTATTGACTGCTTGTTTTTATATTGTTGATAAAACGAGTCATTTCTGGTTAACAAGAAACTTAATCGCTACAGGGCAACTTTCTCTTACACATTATATCGGGCATATTTTGATAGGGTTAGAATTTTTGCAATTGATTGGATACTTAGAAAATAAAAATGTAGTGTTTTCTACATGTTATGCACTTTTGTATTTTGTAGTTGCGCTGATCTTTTCTTCCTTTTGGCGTAAACGAGTAGATCGAGGTCCTATCGAATTCATTATGCGTAAATGTTGCTAAACTCCATCACAACGAAGTAGATAAAAGCCAAAAGCAACCTATCTAAAAAGACAGATTGCTTTTGGTTATATTAATTATTATCTTTTGCTGTAAATTTTAATGTAGCAGACCATGTTTTACCGCCATCTTTGGTCATATAGATCGATGGTGTTAAAGAATCGGTAACAGCAAGATAACCTACATTTTGACTTAAAAATGAAATGTTAGCACTGCTACCGTCAATTGTAGCCGGCATATTTTTCCACGTTTTGCCGCTGTCTAGCGATCTTCCGACAGCTACTTTACCACCTGCTGGTGATCCACCTGCAAGATACGCTATTGTGTTACCTACAAATTGCATATTACCTGGTTGTCCACCTGGCTGAGCAGGGCCTTCACCATTACCTAAAGCGCCTGTACCCGGTGCTTTACCGCCACCTGCTGTCGATTGTCCGAACACTTGACGCCAGCTTGTGCCACTATCTGCACTGGCATAGACCGAATACGATACTTGAGACATCCCTGATCCACTGTATAAGATTGCCCATACTTGCTTGCCACTAGCATAAATTTCGCCGCCAGATACTTCAAGCGAACCTACACTAAGCGAAGTTGTCCATTTGTTTCCGCCATCAATCGTTTGCATAATACGGTATCCACTATTGCTACCGGATACTGTTTTGACTACCCATCCTGTGTTGCTATCCTGGAAATAACCACCGCGTGTATTAGTCGGTGTAGGGATCGCTGTCCATGCGGCTCCACCATTAATCGTTTTGTATACACCTGATGTGGTATATGCAAATCCAGTACTTCCAGACTTTTTATCGATTTTGGTAAAGCGAAGATTTCCGTTATATGGCTTTTTCCAAGTCGTACCGCCATCGGTTGTCGTTAAAAAGACAGGTTTTTGTCCAGAAGCAGCACTTGCCAGAGCCCAGCCTTGGGTATTACTTGTAAATTCAATCTGACTAAACTGCCATGTACCTGTATAAATCTTCTGCCAGTGACATCCACCGTCAGAAGTACCGATCAAAAATCCATTGCCTGCTACTCGCCCTGTCGTCTGACTCAAAAAGTCGGTATCGGTAAAATGAATATCTTCTTGGATACTAGATGAACGTCCTTGTTCCAATTGAGATTGCAGCGTAGTTCCATTCACATCGCATACTTTAGACGTTGCCGCAGATGCAGGTGTTCCACTCCATCCAACCATTCCTAACAACAATACAAATGCCATCATAATACTAAGTGATGGATACGATCCATATTGAAAACGATTATCTTTCATCTTCATATATTCAGCCTCCTAGAATATGTTACATACATGGAATATTAGTCTATGTACTATAGTATTAACCTTAATCATACAAAAAGAAGACCTGTCTTCTTCTATATTATATAAAAGAGGATACAGATCTTCTTAATCAACTTATAAATACGTACAATCTATAATCCTTATTTGCAAAGGTCTTCTACAAATTTAGGCAACACAAATGCTGCTTTGTGTAGACGTGGTGTATAATATTTGTTGCTTTCCATTTCAGGAATCGCTGTCTCGTCGACTTGAAGTGGATCATGTACTTTGCTACCCATTGTAAATGTCCATAGACCACTTGGGTATGTTGGAATATTCGCACCATATACATGTACGATCGGGAAGATTTCTTTAACATCTTTGTTTACTTGTTGAATAAGATCTGCTTTGAACCAAGGGTTGTCTGTTTGCGCTACAAAGATACCATCTTCTTTAAGTGCTTCATAGATACCTTGATAGAATCCACGCTCAAATAGTGGCGCAGCAGGTCCTACAGGTTCTGTAGAATCAACCATAATAACATCATATTTATTTTTGCTTTCGATAATGTGCATATAACCATCATTCACCAATACTTCAACACGCGGGTTGTCGAGTTCTCCAGCGATTTCTGGTAGGTATTTTTTGGAATATTCGATCACTTTACCATCGATTTCAACCAATACCGCTTTTTCCACTTCAGGGTGCTTCAAGACTTCACGAATAACACCACCATCGCCACCACCTACAACTAATACGTGTTTAGGATTAGGGTGTGTGTTTAATGCAGGGTGAGCGACCATTTCGTGATAAACGAATTCATCTTTAACTGTAGTCATTACCATGCCGTCTAGTACAAGCATGCGTCCGAATTCTTCTGTATCGATCATCGCTAAATCTTGAAATTCTGTTTTTTCAGTTACCAGTGTCTCACGAATTTTAGCTGTAATGCCGAATACCGGCGTTTGTTTTTCGGTGTACCATAATTCCATATTTATTACCTTCTTTCGCATATATTTATCGGAATTGGAAAGGTCGATGTTACCACATTCATTTCGCATTATACGCGATATAACCCTAGACTGCAAAAGGAACTTTAAACCGATTTGTACAAAAGGATACGTTGCCAAAATATCTTACATTTGAAAAAGGAGTCGATTCGATGAACATCTCAGACATTGTCCAAATGAAGGCACTTGATGCGGCTCCACGTCTACTCGGTCAAATCATTAGCCGGATTACGCCAGCAGGTGAAATACGTTGTCGGATCATCGAGACAGAGAGCTATGGGGGCGCTGAAGATAAAGGCAGTCATGCTTACGGTAATCGGCGTACTGCTCGTACAGAAATGATGTTTAGACAAGGAGGTACTTCGTATGTGTATCTCATTTACGGTATGTATCATTGTGTAAATGTAGTTACTGGTGATGTAGATGATCCGCAAGCGGTATTGATTCGTGCGGTAGAACCTGTATCGACGCGAGACGAACAATTGATGCTGCAATTAAGACCGACCGATTCACGTCGGATTCGGAATTTATCAAATGGGCCAGGAAAGCTCTGTCAGGCATTAGCGATTGATAAGTCTTTAAATGGTCTGAATCTGTTAGCTAGTGGGGGTCTGCTTCGCTTAGAACAGTCGCCTGATTTAGAGCAACATCCATTTGAAATTGAATGTGGCCCACGTATTAATATTGATTATGCCGAAGAATATGCAAGCAAGCCGTGGCGCTTTTATATCAAAGATCATCTCTATGTCTCTGCCAAAAATTCGACGCCCACTTCACTATTATTGGACTCTTAATACAAAAAAAGATGTCGCTTCATGCAGAATAGTTACTCTGCTAGCGACATCTTTTTGTCTATCGACTGTATCCATTGATCCATCTGTGAAATGGTCATCGGTCGGCCATAATAATACCCTTGTATCACATAACAACCTTTAGATTGTAAAAATTCGACTTGAGCTTGGGTCTCTACCCCTTCTGCCACTAAATCTAAATTGAGATTATCAGCGATCGCTACAATGGTGCTAATAATAGCTTGCTTGGAAGCGATATCGCTTTTGCGAATAAAAATCTGATCGATTTTGAGAATATCTATCGGAAGTTCATCCAAAATACCTAATGATGAATATCCTGTTCCAAAATCATCTAAAGAAATTTTTACTCCAAGTTGTTGAATATACTGCAACTGTTCTACCGTTCCTTCGATACCATCCATCGCAATCGATTCTGTGATCTCCAATTCCAAATAGCGAGCTTCGATACCTGTTTCAGCAATGATTTGTTCTACCCGATTTGCAAATCCAGGACATTCGAACATACGCGCGGACATATTAACTGAAATAGGTACGTAGATATGATGCTGTTTTTGCCAGATCAAGTTCTGTTGACAGGTTTCTTCTAACATCCAATGCGTAATAGGCATAATCAAGCCTGTTTCTTCTGCTACAGGGATAAATTCAGCCGGAGATACCATACCTAATTCTGGATGGTTCCAACGTAATAATGCTTCCATTCCTGTCAGACGATTATTCTTTGAATCCCATTTCGGCTGATAAACAATAAAAAGCTGGTTACTTTCAAAAGCTCGCCGCAGATCATTTTCAAGCTCCATTCTCCGAATCTGACGACGATTCATATCTTCACTAAAGATACTGTATTTGTTTTTGCCTGAATTTTTGGATACATACATCGCTGTATCGGCTGCACGCATTAAAAAAGAACGTTCATATCCATGTTGAGGTACTAGAGCAATGCCTATACTTACAGTTATAAATAATTCAATACCGCCCAATTGATATGGTTTTTTAACAACATCTAGAATATGCTCTGCAAGTTGTTCAATATCTTGGGTAATTCCTTTGCTAGTCGCAATCAAAAATTCATCACCACCCAAGCGAAACACAATCCCTTGATCCACCATACAAACTTTAAGCCTTTGGGCTACCTGTACTAATAATTCATCCCCAATATCATGCCCGAGTGTATCATTAATCGATTTGAAGCGATCCAAGTCTAGAAATAAAACTGCGCCTTCTTTTTGCAGTTTAAATTCTTTTTCAAAATAACGTTGTAAGCCATGACGATTAGGCAATCCGGTTAAAGGATCACTGTAAGCCATCCGTTCCAAAATATGACGTTCTACAAAAATCGCTGCCCACGAAATCGCCAAAATCAAAAAAGTCACTACGGCTACTCCTGTAATCAAAAACAGTTGCCCTTTCATTGACTCATCAGTGGAAGCCGTATGAGTATAATGAAATTGCGCTGCCGCCATACCTGTATAATGCATACCTGATATAGCAAAACCCATTACGATCGCGCTATACAATTTCCACAGACTAAAATTAGGTCGACTACGAAAACGCCGAAATAAAAATAAAGCAGCATAAGAAGCTCCCAAAGCTACAAGTACAGATAGCATCAAATAAAAAGGATTATACGTAATATCTGCATCCATCTGCATCGCCGCCATACCGGTGTAATGCATCGTTACGATTCCTATGCCCATCGCTGCTCCACCGACAGCTACTTTCCATAAGCGCATTACTGAATCTAAAGTTACATAAAAGGCAATCAACGAAGCAGTGATGCTGGCAAAAGCAGATAAAAATGTAGTTCCAACATCATAACGAATATTTACACCTGTATGAAAAGCCAACATGCCTACAAAATGCATAGCCCAGATTCCGCCACCCATGACAAAAGAACCTGAACTCAACCATATAATTTTATGCGTACCTCTCGATTGAGAGACTTTATTTGCCAGATTAAGCGCTAAATAAGAAGCGAATATCGAAATGATTAATGATAGTACTACAATTTCAGTATTATAATGAATATCCATATGTTCCATACTCATCCTCCTTTCAAACGACTCTCTACTTATATAAAACGGTTATTTTCCTTGTTTTAGTTATAGTAAATTATCCCAATTTTTATTTTAAAAAAATAGATGGCAGATTCTGTTACGAATCATACCATCTATTTGTTAATAAAAAGATATCACTCCACTGTAGTTATTCTGTGATGTTGAAGTGTGTTGCCATTTTGTCCATTAAACGTGAAATCGTCATAGCTGCTTCTGCACGTGTTGTATTATCTTTTGGTGCAATCTGTCCATTTGGTCTACCTTGCATAATACCTTGATTTACGGCTGTAGCAAGGCTATTTTTAGCCCAATTGGATGTGTTGTTGCGATCTGTAAATGGTGTAAGTGCCTGGTTAGCATCTGCTGCAAATGAAGTAGACGGCTCCAAGTAGCTTAATGTGTTATTAAGAATATTCGACATTTCTTCACGTGTAATCTGTTGATCTGGTTGATATGAATCGTCTGTATATCCTTTAGTGATACCCGTAGCGGATACAGCATTAATCGCATTATAGTACCATTTATCAGGTGCAACATCTGAATACGTTACATTGTCAGTATTAGACGACACTTGTAATAAGTTATTAATCATTTGTGTGAATTGTGCACGCGTAATCAAGGCATCTGGATTATACTGATTATCGCCTACACCATTTAGAATGGACAAGTCTTGTAGTCTATTAATCTCTGATTCTGCCCAGTGTCCACTCACATCATTAAAGTTTTGTTTATTTGTCGTTACTAAAGTAACTTTTGTAGTATTATCTAGCTCTACATCTGTCGCTTCTCCACTAGCTGCTTCTACCGCATTGTCAGCTGGTGGTGTTACTGGTTCTTCTACAGCAGGCACTGGTGTATCTACTGTAGCAGCAGTTACTGGTGCCGGTATTCCTAGAACTCCTGGTGTACGATTAGAACCTACATTATCGTCATCATCCGATGTTCCAGGATTCGTTGGTGGATTGGTTGGCGGCGGTGTTTCTCCTTCACGATAATTAATCGTCTGAAGTATACTTGTATTGCCATTACGATTCAGTGTAATTACCAATTGTCCTTCAGAGGCTGGAAGTTGAATATTAAGATTTCCGTTACCATCTGCTCCAATCGTAATCGTTCCTAGTTGTACTGTACCTTGCTCATACACATCGCTTTGTACAGTAACAATATCTCCGGCTTGTAGACCACTCAATTGAATAGTTCCTTGCGTTCCTTGTACATCAACCAAATTGACAACTGGTGTTGGTGGTGTAGTAGGTGGAACTTCAACTCCATTGTATGGCAATGTGACAATTTCCGTTTCCGTTCCGTTGATCGTTACTCGTACCGACAGTTCACCTTGTGCATTCGGGAAAGTAAACGTTAATACCGCTTCTCCATTTGCATTCGCTGTTCCTGTTGCCAATACTTCATTAGCATCACTATAAACCGAAACGGTATTGCCTACTGCTACTCCACTTACTGTTACTGTTCCTTGATTTCCATTAATCGTTGTTAGGTCAGCGGCTGGTGCTGGTGTCGTTGGAATATCAATTCCGCTGTATGGCAATGTCGCAATTTCCGTTTCCGTTCCATTGATGGTTACTCGTACCGACAGCTCGCCTTGTGCATTCGGGAAGGTAAACGTTAATACTGCTTCTCCGTTTGCGTTCGCTGTTCCTGTTGCCAATACTTCATTCGCATCACTATAAATCGAAATCGTGTTGCCTACTGCTACTCCACTTACCGTCACTGTTCCTTGATCTCCATTGATCGTTGTTAGGTCAGCGGCTGGGGTTGGTGTTGTCGGAATATCAATTCCGCTGTATGGCAATGTCGCAATTTCGGTTTCCGTTCCGTTAATAGTTACTCGTACAGAAAGTTCACCTTGTGCATTCGGGAAGGTAAACGTTAATACTGCTTCTCCGTTTGCGTTCGCTGTTCCTGTTGCAAGTACTTCATTCGCATCACTATAAATCGAAATCGTGTTGCCTACTGCTACTCCACTTACCGTCACTGTTCCTTGATCTCCATTGATCGTTGTTAGGTCAGCGGCTGGGGTTGGTGTTGTCGGAATATCAATTCCGCTGTATGGCAATGTCGCAATTTCGGTTGCCGTTCCGTTAATGGTTACTCGTACAGACAGTTCACCTTGTGCATTCGGGAAGGTAAAGGTTAATACCGCTTCTCCGTTTGCGTTCGCTGTTCCTGTTGCCAATACTTCATTGGCATCACTATAAATCGAAATCGTGTTGCCTACTGTTACTCCACTTACCGTCACTGTTCCTTGATCTCCATTGATCGTTGTTAGGTCAGCGTCTGGGGTTGGTGTGGTCGGAATGTCGATTCCGCTGTATGGCAATGTCGCAATTTCGGTTTCCGTTCCGTTGATGGTTACTCGTACAGAAAGTTCACCTTGTGCATTCGGGAAAGTAAACGTTAATACCGCTTCTCCGTTTGCGTTCGCTGTTCCAGTTGCGAGTACTTCATTAGCATCACTATAGATTGAAATCGTGTTGCCTACTGTTACTCCACTTACTGTTACTGTTCCTTGATCACCTGCAATATCGGTGATCGCAGCACCTGGTGTTGGTGTGGTTGGAATATCAATTCCACTGTATGGTAGTGTAGCAATTTCGGTTTCCGTTCCGTTAATAGTTACTCGTACAGACAGTTCACCTTGTGCATTCGGGAAAGTAAAGGTTAACACCGCTTCTCCGTTTGCGTTCGCTGTTCCTGTTGCGAGTACTTCATTCGCATCACTATAGATCGAAATCGTGTTGCCTACTGTTACTCCACTTACCGTCACTGTTCCTTGATCTCCATTGATCGTTGTTAAGTCAGCGGCTGGGGTTGGTGTTGTCGGAATATCGATTCCGCTGTATGGCAATGTCGCAATTTCGGTTTCCGTTCCGTTGATGGTTACTCGTACAGACAGTTCACCTTGTGCATTCGGGAAAGTAAAGGTTAATACCGCTTCTCCGTTTGCGTTCGCTGTTCCTGTTGCAAGTACTTCATTAGCATCACTATAGATTGAAATCGTGTTGCCTACTGCTACTCCACTTACTGTTACTGTTCCTTGATCACCTGCAATATCGGTGATCGCAGCACCTGGTGTTGGTGTCGTTGGAATATCAATTCCACTGTATGGTAGTGTCGCAATTTCGGTTTCCGTTCCATTAATCGTTACTCGTACTGACAATTCTCCTTGTGCATTCGGGAAAGTAAATACGATCTGGGCAGATCCATTACTTCCTGCTACTGCTGTTCCCAACACATTGTTATCTTCGTCGTATACTTTCACGACTTCTCCTACAGCTACGCCTGTAATGTTCACTGTTCCTTGATCACCTGTAATATCGGTAATCACAGCATTAGGAGACGGCGTAGTTGGAATATCGATTCCGCTGTATGGTAGTGTAGCAATTTCAGTTTCCGTTCCATTCACCGTTACTCGTACGGATAGTTCCCCTTGTGCATTCGGGAAGGTAAATATGATCTGGGCAGATCCATTGCTTCCTGCCACTGCTGTTCCCAACACATTGTTATCTTCGTCGTATACTTTCACGACTTCTCCTACAGCTACGCCTGTAATGTTCACTGTTCCTTGATCACCTGTAATATCGGTAATCACAGCATTAGGAGACGGCGTTGTTGGAATGACAACTCCACTGTATGGCAATGTGGTAATTTCTGTTTCCGTTCCATTCACCGTTACTCGTACGGATAATTCACCCTGAGCGTTCGGGAAGGTAAATACGATCTGGGCAGATCCATTACTTCCTGCTACCGCTGTTCCTAGAACGTTATTATCTTCGTCGTATACTTTGACCACTTCACCTACAGCTACGCCTGTAATATCTACAGTTCCTTGATCACCTGTAATATCGGTGATCACCGCACCTGGTGTTGGTGTCGTTGGAATGTCGATTCCACTGTATGGCAATGCAGCAATTTCGGTTTCAAGTCCATTTACGGTTACTCGTACGGACAGTTCTCCTTGAGCGTTCGGGAATATGAATGTTAATGTTAACTGCCCACTTCCATCTACTGTTCCTGTAGCAAGCACCTCATTAGCATTACTGTAAATAGTAACTGGAGAGTTTGCTGTAACTCCAGTAATATTCACTGTTCCACGACTACCAGTAATATCAGTAATCACAGCATTAGGAGACGGCGTCGTCGGAATATCAATTCCGCTGTACGGCAATGTGGTAATTTCCGTTTCCGTTCCATTCACCGTTACTCGTACGGACAATTCTCCTTGTGCGTTCGGGAAAGTAAATACGATCTGGGCAGATCCATTACTTCCTGCCACTGCTGTTCCTAGAACGTTATTGTCTTCGTCGTATACTTTGACCACTTCACCTACTGCTACGTCTGTAACGTTCACTGTTCCCTGATTACCTGTAATATCGGTAATCACAGCATTAGGAGACGGCGTAGTTGGAATATCGATTCCGCTGTATGGTAGTGTAGCAATTTCCGTTTCTGTTCCATTAATCGTTACTCGTACCGACAATTCTCCTTGTGCATTCGGGAAGGTAAAATCGATCTGGGCAGATCCATTACTTCCTGCTACTGCTGTTCCTAGAACATTATTGTCTTCGTCGTATACTTTCACGACTTCTCCTACAGCTACTCCGGTAATGTTCACTGTTCCTTGATCACCTGTAATGTCAGTAATAGTAGCGGCTGGTGTTGGTGTCGTTGGAATGTCGATTCCGCTGTACGGTAGTGTAGCAATTTCCGTTTCCGCTCCATTGATAGTTACTCGTACGGACAGTTCACCTTGTGCATTCGGGAAAGTAAAGGTTAAAATAGCTTCTCCGTTTGCATTCGCTGTTCCTGTTGCGAGTACTTCATTGGCATCACTATAGATTGAAACAGTATTGCCTACTGCTACTCCACTTATTCTTACTGTTCCTTGATCACCTGTAATATCAGTAATCGCAGCACCTGGTGTTGGTGTCGTTGGAATATCAATTCCACTATATGGTAGTGTAGTAATTTCTGTTTCCGTTCCATTGACCGTTACTCGTACGGACAATTCTCCTTGTGCATTCGGGAAAGTAAATATGATCTGTGTAGATCCATTACTTCCTACTACTGCGGTTCCTAAAACATTGTTATCTTCGTCGTATACTTTCACGACTTCTCCTACAGCTACGCCTGTAATATCTACAGTTCCTTGATCACCCGTAATATCGGTAATCGTAGCGGCTGGTGTTGGTGTCGTTGGAATGTCGATTCCGCTGTACGGTAGTGTAGCAATTTCCGTTTCCGCTCCATTGATCGTTACTCGTACGGACAGTTCACCTTGTGCATTCGGGAAAGTAAAGGTTAAAATAGCTTCTCCGTTTGCATTCGCTGTTCCTGTTGCGAGTACTTCATTGGCATCACTATAGATTGAAACAGTATTGCCTACTGCTACTCCACTTACCGTCACTGTTCCTTGATCACCTGCAATATCAGTAATCACAGCATCTGGTGTTGGCGTGGTTGGAATATCAATTCCACTATATGGTAGTGTAGTAATTTCCGTTTCCGTTCCATTCACCGTTACTCGTACGGACAATTCTCCTTGTGCGTTCGGGAAAGTAAATACGATCTGGGCAGATCCATTACTTCCTGCTACCGCTGTTCCTAGAACGTTATTGTCTTCGTCGTATACTTTGACTACTTCACCTACAGCTACTCCTGTAATGTTCACTGTTCCTTGATCACCCGTAATATCAGCGATCACAGCAGCTGGTGTTGGCGTGGTTGGAATATCGATTCCGCTATAAGGTAATGTAGCAATTTCGGTTTCCGTTCCATTTGTAGTTACTCGTACGGATAGTTCACCCTGAGCGTTCGGGAAGGTAAATACGATCTGGGCAGATCCATTACTTCCTGCCACTGCTGTTCCTAGAACGTTATTATCTTCGTCATACACTTTCACGACTTCGCCTACAGCTACTCCTGTGATATTGATAGTTCCTTGATCACCTGCAATATCAGTAATCACAGCACCTGGTGTTGGCGTGGTTGGAATATCAATTCCGCTATATGGTAGTGTAGTAATTTCTGTTTCCGTTCCATTCACCGTCACTCGTACGGATAGTTCACCCTGAGCGTTCGGGAAGGTAAATATGATCTGGGCAGATCCATTACTTCCTGCCACTGCTGTTCCTAGAACGTTATTATCTTCGTCGTATACTTTCACGACTTCTCCTACAGCTACGCCCGTAATATCTACAGTTCCTTGATCACCTGTAATGTCGGTAATCGTAGCAGCTGGTGTTGGTGTCGTTGGAATATCGATTCCGCTGTATGGCAATGTAGCAATTTCGGTTTCTGTTCCATTTGTCGTTACTCGAACAGACAGTTCCCCTTGAACATTCGGGAAAGTAAAGTTCAAAATCGCTGTTCCGTCTGATCCAATTGTAGCTGTACCTAATACTTGATCATCATCGCTGTACACTTTTACAATATCGCCTGTTACACCATTAGCAATATCAATTGTTCCTTGTGCACCATCGATATCAGATAATACAGCTGTTGGTGTCGTTGGATTTACTGGAATTGGGATACCTTGATAATCAAATGTGTTTACTGTTGTTTCTACTCCATTTACAACTGTACGAACAAACAATCTACCTTGAGCTTTCAAGAATTTGAAATTAATGATCGCTTGTCCATCGATATTAGCTACTCCTGTACCTAATACTTGATCATCGTCATCGTAGACTTTGGCTGTTTCTCCTTCAGTCATACCGATCACTGTGATTACTCCATCAACACCTTGTACTTGCGTGATCTCTGCTGTAGGTGTATCTGCTGGTGGAGCTACTTCTTCCGCTATATAATTAACATTTACAAGATTACTATTAATTTGATTACGAGATAAAATAACAGATACTTGTCCACCTTCAGGCAACAGAGCAAGTTGGATAGTCACTAATCCACTACCATCGGCTAATCCTGTACCCAAAACAGTATTATTGGCATCTAGAACCCAAATCATATCTCCAGATTGCACATTACTTACTTTGACTGTATCGTTGCTACCAATATTATTAATCACTTGTACATCTGCTGCTAATAAAACTGGACCAGGTTCAGTCAGATACACAACAGGTGTAGGCACACTGTCTATATTGCTATGCGTATTTATCGCTGAAATCGTACCGCCTGTTGGATTTAAAGTAAGATTGATAGTGACATCTCCAGATGACGTTACTGTTCCTGTACCTAAAATTGATCCTGCTTCAGATATAGTGACTTTATTACCTTCTGGTAAGCCAGTAACAGTCACACTATCTGCATTGCCGGCATTATTGAGAACAGTAATCGCTGCGGCTGGGATAGGAGGTACAATTTCTGTTGGATAGTTTACAGAGACTGGCTGACTTTCTAATCCTAAATATTCTAAAGTAGCACTGACAGAGCCACCAGTTGGTATTAATGTTAAGTTGATAACAGTATTACCATTGGCTGGAGCTGTTCCTGTACCGATAAGATCTGAGCCAGAATAGATATTTACTTTTTGACCTTCGTCCAAACCTTCAATAGTTACGGTATCGTTATCACCATAATTGTTAGCTGGCACTATATCTTCTGAAGGAATAGCTGGTATTAAAACAGCAGCATATCCAACCTGAATCGCTGTACTTTCTATCGTGTTGCGAACCAGACTTACACTGATTACACCACCGTTAGGTGCCAAATCTGTATTTACTTTTGCTAATCCATTTGCATCAGCAGGACTTGTACCAATTAGTGTACCGTTAGCATACACATTGATAATATCTCCTGATTGTAATGCTTTGACAGTGACTGAGGAGTTGCCTGCAATATCATTCACAATAGCTACATTTTCTTGTAAAAGAGCAGCTACTACTTCTGTCGTATAGTTTGCAAGCGTAGGTGCACTTTCGACTCCATTACGAATCAAAGTCACTCCCACCGTACCACCAATCGGCAATAAAGTTGTATTTAATGTAGCTTTGCCATCAGCTTGTACAGTTGCAGTTCCTAATAATGATCCTGCTCCATACACATCAATACTATCGCCTGCTGTTAAGCCACTTACTTGCACAATATCGTTATCACCCGAATTATTTGTCACTAAAATAGCATTAGCAGAAATAGCAGGAGTCACTTCTGCTCCATAAATCACTGTTGACGCAATACTTTCGACTCCTTGATTTGTAATCGTTACGCCAATCGTTCCTCCAAGAGGTACCAACGTAACATTTAATAATGCAGTTCCTTGAGCATTGACTACACCTGTTCCAATTACACTTCCATTTCCATATACGGTTACAATATTTCCCGCAGTCTGTCCTGTAATTTGAACAGTATCCGAGTTACCAGAAGCATTGTTTACAGTAATATTAGCAACTGGAATAGCAGGTACAACAACGCCACCATATGTGATCGAAGTCGTTACACTATCAATTCCATTTCGTGTAATGCCTACTCCAAGGCTACCACCTAAAGGATTAACCGCGACTGGAATAGCAACAGTTCCTGTCACTCCAGCGGTCGCAGTTCCCAAAACAGTACCATTTCCATAGACTTTCACAATATCTCCATTGGTCAAACCACTAATTGTTGCTGTTGCGTTCCCTCCAACAATAGGAGAAAGTGAAATCTGATTAGTTAATAGTGGTGTCACCACTTCTGCCAGATAACTGACTGCTGTTGGAGCACTATCTACTCCATTATGATTCAAACCGATATTTACACTCCCACCGATAGGAGTTAATACTACTGGAATTGTCACAGTACCTTGAGCATTGACGGTTCCTGTACCTAATAAACCATCAGCATTGTATACATTAACAGTATCGCCTGCCAATTGACCTGTCACGACAACCGTATCTGAAGTATTACCTGAACGATTGTTCACCTGAATATTAGCTGATCCAATAACAGGAACAGTAATCGAAGGGTAATTGACTGTTGTTGCTGCGCTTTGTAATAATCCTTGCTTGATAGTGACACTTAAACTGCCACCTGTAGGAGCCAAAACAACTGGCAAACTTAGGCTACTTGTTGTTGCTGGAGCAGTAGCTAATACGGTATTCCCTGAAGAAACCGTAACGATATCTCCTACTGTCAAACCACTTACTTTAACCGTAGAAGTACCTCCATACGAATTGGTTACTGTAATATTTCCAGAAACGATAGGTGGAATAACCTGCGCTCCATAACTTACTGTAGTTGGAGTACTTTCAATCGTATTTCGTTTTAAAGTAACACCTACGCTACCCCCACCAGGAGTTAATGTAGTTGTTACAGTAGCAACTCCACTTGCGTTTGCTGTAGCATTGCCAATAGCTGTTGTACCATTATAGACAGTGACTACATCTCCAGCACTTACACCTGTAACGGTCACTGTATCTTGATCACCATATTGATTATCAATAGCAATATTAGCGGCTGGAATAGAATTGAGTACAGCACTACCATACGTAAAAGATGTTTTAGTACTTTCAGCAGTACCTCGAACCGTACTAACATTGATTGTGCCACCACTTGGAACTAGCGTTGCTGCGATAACGGCTGTTCCTTGCGCATTGACGACTCCAGAGCCTAGCAATGTATTGCTAGTGTTATAAACAGAGATAGTATCTCCTTGAGTCTGTCCTGTAACTGTAACCGTTGAAGAACCGACGACTACATTGTTTACACTGATTTGTGCAGAAGAAGGGGCAGTAGGAGCAGGAAGTATAGTAAAGGTTCCTTGCTGTGTTGCACTGCCTATAGAAACATTTAATGTATTTTTAGAAGTTCCGGTAAATTGATAATTACCAGCGGCTGGTAATATTTTATTATTGAGGGTCAACGTTGTAGAAGGTAATAAAAGAAGAGCTGCGGTAGTAATCGTAACTGTTTGTCCATTATTCGTAATTTCACTAGCTACCAAATTTCTACCGTTAATCTGGTCAGCTGTTGTTGCTTTAATTCCGGCAGGTAAAGTATACGTGATACTGCCCAGAAGACTAATTACATCTCCTAAATTATAAGTAACACTCAAATTAGCTGATTGTCCCACAACTTGTACTCCATCAGCAGAAGTAATAGTCATCGAACCTGCAGCTGCACTTGCGTACCGAGGCAAGCCTGTAAAAATCAAAGTTACGATTAAAAATACTATAAAAACCGAGTAACTCCGTTTCTTCATATTTTTCTCCCCTTTTGTTTTAGTTAAATTGCCTGTCGCAACAAATAACACATCTTGTTATAGCTTACAGATTCATTTTCCTAGAAACAGCGGCAGTTATATATAGACTTTATTTCCTATTTTATACATTTTAGGAAATAGGAAAACCCTCCTCTTTCTTTTTTTCGCCTATAAAAAGGAAAAAGATCACCCTTTTTGAAATAAAGGTGATCTTTTTTATTCAACCTATACTTTTGTTAAAAACAGCCGCAATTGCTTGTGCACGGTCGGTTACACTCATCTTATTAAAAATATTCGTTAAGTGATTTTTGACAGTATGTTCACTAATAAATAGAGCCGCAGCAATCTCTTTATTACTGGAAGCTTTGACGACTAACTCTAATACTTCTTTTTCCCGTGGAGATAATCCAAATTCTTTGACGATCGCTTCCAGACCACGTCCCTCTGCTACTTCAGCAGTTAACGCACGAGGAACAGGTTTTTCTTCCATTAAGCTAATTTCCGTTTGCAAAGTATGACGACTAAGCATGAATAAACGGAACTGACTGATCAAAGCAGGATCAATATTAGTAAATTGGGAATCATTCATCAACTGGATATCGTTATCGCCTGAAGCAGCCAGAGCAAATACTAATACCATTGTTTGCCCGCCTTTACTATATGGATGAGAGGTTGGGCTATTTTGATTCTGTTGAATTTTTCTAAAATCTTCAATCATTTCTGCTTCTTGTTCAAACAAGTGAGGAAAACTACGTAAAGTAGCCGGATCTGAGAACGACATCAGACAGGCGCGTGCAATCGTTTCTCCTTCGTCCTTACGTAATCCACCCCATAATGCAAATTCCATCACGATTTTCTGTGCATCCGTAGCCAGTTGATATTGCGCTACATTCCACTCCCGAATCGATTCATGCAAAATATGAGCAAATCGATTACTGTTTGATAAAAACTGTTGTCGATCATAGAGTAGCTTCATAATGACACTGCCCATCGTTGCCAGAGCAGACAAAATCTCACGACATTCTTCGCCTTCTTGCTCATCTCCTATCGCAACAGCAAGTACAGCTCTAGTTTTGTCTGCATAAACGATAGGATATTCAATCATCAATGATGAAGGCACTGAACGATTTAGATATGAATTCGTTGCCGGTTGATTATTTCCATTTTCCAAATAGCGACGAGCAATATCGCGGGCATACGTTTCTCCGCGCGGGCTTTCCATACCACGAGCGACCATCTGTACTTTCTCATCTTCACTTGCCCGATGAACAACGATTGACGCAGATGGACTCCATACCAGATTCAGACTCATATCTACCAGCATAAATAGAACCCGCTGGATATCCTGCACAGATACCATTACACTGGCTAGTTCCATTAACGGCTTGAAGCGCTGAATCTGCTTTTCCATACGACCATGAGTAATATGGTTACCAATGTACCAACCAATTAAAGAGATCAATGTTTCTTCAAAACGAATATTGGTATTTGTTGATAATTTTTCTTCCAAACCGATTCCAAATAACAACCCGTAATTTTCATCGTCATACCGAATCGGAAAACATTGTACTTCATAGATCGAAGCTAATCCTTTTTGTAGAAAAAAGTGACTGCGTGGATCTCTACCTACATCTTTCCAGTGACTTAATTGCTCGCTAAGTACTGCTTGACCAAGAAAACCTTCGCCTTCGTGGAAAATAGCTCCTTTTAATTCAGCGGCGGCAGGCCCTGTACTGCTCACAATACGATAAGTACCAGAAGATGTTTTTAAAGCAAATCCGAATACATCTGCCAGATCGCTAGAAGCAAGCACCGCTCGTGTCACTTCTTCTATAGGCATATTGCGACTGGAATCCGACCGCAACGTTTCATTAAGAGTCGTCAGACGTTCTGCGAACTTTTTCTCTTTATATCCTGATTTCAAGATAAGAGCGATAGCTTTAGATAATTTATTAATCTTATCTTTTTTATATTCTATTTGCGTAACATCGTCTTCTGGTGTTCTTTGTATTCGTTCTCTCATAAGACGGAAAAGTTCCGCAGGCCCTTTCAAATCAGGGCTATTGTAATTCACATGATCGATAATGTTTTGTCTGGTATTTTCTTGAATAATAATTCCTGCCCAGATATACATCTCAATCGGTTGCTGATCGATACTGACAGGTGAAATAATCCACTTGATTCCAGGTATCCATTGATCAGATAAAGCAGTAACTCGAAGCCTTTTCAACTTATCGATTTCTGCTTTTAACATACTTTCAAGTTCTTTGGGATACGTGATGAACAAATTAGCGATTTCAGCATCTGAAGGTGTGCTTAACAAATGCCCTTCATGATTTGTGATAAAAATAAATAAACCTGTAAGTTCTGCATATACATTTTGGAGTTCCTGACAGCTGTCCAAGTTATCATTTATAAAATAGCTTTCAATCATAAGCATTCATGTCCACTTCTGTTTGAATATAAGGCGTTTTATAACGATAAATAGCACGCGTACCCTGACCATTTTTTTCTAAAATCGATAATTCAGTCAAACGATCAAGCGCACGTTCAATTAAATGCGCATTGCGTCCAAGTCGTTTGGACATGCCCGTACTGGTTTCTAATGCATAAGGATTATTTTCAAAAAATAAGGTACATTCCATCTGTAATGTGATTACATCGCTTTCTGATACCATAAAAGCTTAATCCCTCCTTATACCAGCCGGACAAATGGTGTTTCTGAAATATTAGCTACGATGTGTGGTGCTGACACTCTTCCGCTTGGTGATTTAGTCACTTGTAAATACTGATAATTACCATCAACCCATGTTCGGATTACTCCATTACAAGTACGTTCCAAAAATGAAGCCGTCTCTGTTCCAATTTCACTAAAATTACAATGCGCCATTACAGTAATGCCAAGCGCCCGCCAAAGTGAAATTTCTTCTGAGAAGTATTTCACAACGAAATCTTTGCCCCGTTCTGAAATAATTGTATTTAGATCATAATAGATGAACCAACGCTTATCACAAAGCTCTTCACATTCAAAAATAGGAGAAAGCTTTTCATTTAACGTATTAGCATATTCATCATTCTCTACATCATCTACACGAATAAGCGCTTTTTCTAATCCACTGTCTACAGCACGCTTATAGTGCTCAATAAAATGAGCTTTCCCTTCATCGGCAGCCTGACGTAAAGACACTCCGAACAAATCGATCGTATCGGCAAACATATCTAAAGTAGTATTACCAGACATCATCGTTACGGTACAATCATCGTCTTTGATACGTTGTGCATAAATAGAAGAAAGTAGATATCTATAGTTGGCTTTACTATTCGTATCGATCATAAAGACACTGCCTTTAGGAATACCACCCATCAACAGATCATCTAATGAATCAATACCTGTGGATAGCACTTCAGTTTCCTGTACCAATATTTTATCTTCTGCCATTGATAACGAAGGAATGATATATACTCCATCTTCGATAAACTTATAAGTATGTTCGCCTTCCAAAATTCGGGTACCACGCATTTTAAGCACTTCAATAGTACGCTTACGATACTTTTCCATTAAAGGCTTTAACGAAAGTCTGATAATCCCATCACAGATATAATTCTCGAAAGGAATATTCATCCCTTCTACTTCTGAATATTCTCTTATAAAAAAAGAAGTTAAAGCATGCTTGCGCATAATGTTACGAATGGTATAAACATTTGTCCTGGCTTCTTGTTCACTACTGAGTAAGCGAAATAAACTGATACTATCCATAACTACGCGTTTACAACCAATTTCTTTGATCATATGTTCAAAAAGACCATTGGGTTCGAGCATTTGCTCTAATAAAATCTCGGGTTCTATACAGATCACACGTAATAAGTTACGCCGTTCCAACTCTTTCAAATTCCAACCGAACCGTTCCATATCATCGTAAATTTGTTCAGGAAGTTCTTCAAATGTAATGTATATCCCCGGTTCATTATGTTTAATAGCACCTTCAACCAAAAATTGCATGCCTATTGTAGTTTTTCCTGTGCCTGGTTCACCTTCCAGAATCACGACGCCTCCTGGCGGTATGCCTCCACATAAAATATCATCCAGTCCCGGGATACCTGTACTAATTGGCTGTTTTAATGTACTAATATAAGCAGCTTCACTTTTTTGCATGTAGTGTTCCCTCCATCTGTAGAATATTTTAGTCAAGCAAGGGACAGCTTCTTACGATGATAACTTTATCTTAATTATAGCAAGGCTTTATCGATAGAAGAAAGCAAATTTCCAATTTTGGTAAGGGCAGAAAAAGACGCATTGTATTCACAACCTTTTTTACCATATTTTACTTGTTATTATATGATATAAATAAAGATAATCCTACTATTTTGAATCCTGAATAATTGCTTTTAAAATATAATTCTTCTATAGAAGCTACATATTTGGAGAATGCTTCAAAACACTACGAATAATAAAAGACCGACGATCTGAGGGTCGTCGGTCTTTTGTGTAAATAGTAGACTATATAAAGTATTATTAACCTTCTAATGCTGTTTTAAACTCTTCAGAAGATTGGTTCCACCATTCTTTGTTATGAGCGACCAATAATTTTTTAAGTGCAGCTTTTTCTTCGCTTCCCAAACCTTCTAACATAATGCGACGCTTGATAGCATAATCCAATTTGTTCACATGCTCTGCGAGGATTTTCCAGCCTTTTTTCTCTTCTTCATTAATCCACATTTCGCAAGCTGTAGCACCAGCATAATTGACACCTTCAGCTAATTTATCGACTGCTACCCATACTAACCATACTTGACGACCGCCATTTACTTCTTCGCGGTTAGTCGTAAATTTGATCCCTTTTTCTACTTTACTTTTGGCGTGCATTGCACCAACATCGATTTTTGCTTCGCCATGGTCTATAATGATAGGGGACACATTATTGAGGTTAATCGCTCCTGCTCCAAAACCTTTGTGTTTACTGCTTTTTGCACTACTACTTACAATATTAAGTGACATCGACTTTTTACTTGGTTGATTTTCATCCATATCGTTCAAATACTCCTTTGTGGGGTCAGTATAAATAAGGTTATTATACATAGATTTATGGTTCGATTTATTATTCATATTGTATCGAATATTGCCTTAAAAGCCAATAAAGTCGATTATTGTCATCAATTTTCATAAAAAAAGGAAAAAAACGTTCATTATTGGGATCGACGAACCGAATAAAGTATATATAGTGATCACAATTCTTCATCAAACGCCACTATATGAGCAAAAGATTAAAATTTTTTAACTTTTAAAAAGACGATAACCGTAGGGTTTCACAGAGATTTAATACTAAAATACAAAAGTAAATCTTAAAAACAGATGAATAAACGTTTGCCAAAGTAAAAAACCTCTGGTAGAATAAATCCAGTGAGATTTTAGTAACAACTTTGTAAACTTTAAAACTAAATGCTGTAACCTTTATAGCAACTGAAAATTTTGTCGTTTTGTCGTAATGATCCGTGTACGGTACACACCAAGCTTTGAGCCAAATTCCGTGGTACCGGGAAACGGGGGAACCGTTTTGGGTGAATTGATCTTGTTTCGGAGGGATCATAGGGGAATACCTTCTACCGAATCCTTAAGCTAACCTCGTAGGCAATTGGAAGGGGACAATTGATTTTGAACATGAAAAAGAAACTAACAGCCGCAGTAATGGGACTTGCTATTGCATTTACGTCACTTGGAGTAACAAGTGCGCATGCAGATTCTAAAATGGATCAAGTTATCGATGGAGCTATTGGAACACCTTATCGTATTGGTGGAACATCTTTTAGCGGTTTTGACTGCTCGGGATTTACACAATATGTATTCAGCAAAATGAACATTGATCTTCCTCGCCAATCTAGCTCTCAATATCAAGTAGGCGAGCCTGTATCAAAAAGTGATTTAATTGCTGGAGATCTGTTATTTTTCAATACTACTGGGGCTGGCGTTTCACATGTAGCAGTTTATGTAGGAAATGGTAACTTCGCACACGCTTCTACTTCCAAAGGTGTGAGAATTGACAGTTTGAGCATGGATTACTATCAAAATCGTTACGTTGGTGCTAAACGTGTTATGAGCGATTCCACATATAACACCTTCGCAACTGACAATTAATCATCGTATTTACAACTCATATAAATGAACCTATAAACCATTGAAGATTCCCGCCAGAATCTTTAGTGGTTTTTTTATGTTCCTATATAAGTAAGACGTATTAAACATCCAATAGGTTACATAAAATAATAAATTTATATCAATTGTTCTTTATAATTATGTCTACTTATTATTAACCTACTCGTAATTATGGTAAACAGGATATTGCAAATTTTTTAAGTTTTTTTTATGGTATATATAAAGTACAGTCAGAGGAGGTTATGTCATGAGCTCACTGTCACATTCTATTTTTCATACGATTCCTTTGACAGAACAACATGCTGCCCAAGTATGTACATGGATATATGATCCTCCTTATAATATCTACGGCTGGATGCCCTGGGATCAAATGAAAGAATTAGGGATTGAGTTCGGTGATCCTGAGATTCGGCAACAACAGTATGTATCGGTATTGGATCAGACAGAACAGTTAGCCGGATTTGCTCAACTTTTTCCATTAGGAGATACGATACGCTTAGGGATTGGTATGCGTCCTGATCTTTGTGGTCATGGTTATGGAGAAGATTTTGTAGCAGCTATTGTAAAAACGGCTCAAAACCGTAACGCGACAGCCGAAATCGATCTGGAAGTGTTGACCTGGAATCAGCGGGCTATTCGTACGTATCAAAAAGCAGGCTTTTATATTACAGATATGTATGAGCGTAGAACGCCTGATGGTATGAAGCCTTTTTATTGTATGGTCTATCAAGCACCTACTGATGCACGTTATCTTGATATATAAACAAACAAAAAGCACAGCGTAGATGATCTTCTAGTTCATCTGCTCTGTGCTTTTGCTATATACGTATTTTATTAATCTTTTGTTAGATCAAGGTCACAAATGTCATTTCTTCTTTGCCAATCAAAATATCAATGCGATGTGTATCTGCATCATAGATAACGACCCCACTACCTACATGGATCATAGATTGTGAACCGAGCGCAAAAAATAAGTCTTCTGCCAACGCTTCATTTACTTCATTTCGTTCACCTTCAGCAAGCACTTCCCACTCTTGAGGTTCCATATCAAAAAACAAATAACTGTCTGGAATCATGGCTACTGCTGATGTTAAATCACTCAATATCTCTTCATAATCTCTTCCATGCTTAACGCCCATACTCAACCTCCCGATCTGTCGATATTGTTACAATTCCCAACTTATTTACATTATAACGCAAATATACACTAAAAAACTCTTAACAATGCAGCATATCTTGTCGATAAAAGAGTATCAGATGTTTTTGGAAAACACATCATTACATGGAAGTGGATGATGAGAGAGATAAACTATATACTCACGGACGAGGTGTATTATGCAAATTTCAACAATTATTGGTCTAATACTTGGTTTGGGTTCACTTATATTCGGTATGCTTCTAAAAGGTGCCCCCCTTATCAATCTGGTTAATAACCCGGCTGCTTATGTCATCATTTTTGTTGGTACAGCAGCAACAATCTTTATGGCTTTTCCAATGAATGAAGTTAAACGTCTTGGCAAATTGTTCAAAGTTGTTTTTGTTCAACAAAAATTAATGGACAAAAAAGATCTAGTAGGTATGTTTATGGAGTGGGCTTCTATTACGCGTCGTGAAGGTCTACTTGCATTGGAATCCAAAGTCGAAGAAATTGATCATCCTTTCCTTCGTAACGGAATGCGTATGATTATTGATGGTAATGATCAAGAGTTTGTACAAGATGTATTGATGGAAGATATTAATGCGACAGAAGAACGTCACCGTTCAGGTGCACTTCTTTTCTCACAAGCAGGTATGTATGCTCCTACACTGGGTGTACTTGGAGCGGTAGTAGGTCTGATTGCTGCGATGGCGGATTTGACTGACTTGGAAAAGCTTTCTCATGCGATTGCAGGGGCTTTTATGGCAACATTGCTCGGTATCTTTAGTGGTTATGTATTATGGCATCCTATTGCAACGAAGCTTAAACGTTTATCCAAAGCTGAAGTAGAAGTTAAATTAATGATGGTAGAAGGCTTACTATCTATTCAATCCGGTGTATCTACTATTGCGATTAGCCAGAAATTAGCTGTGTTCTTAACACCTACTGAAAATGCAAAAATGAACAGCGAAGAAAGTAGCGGTGGGGCTGTAGGGGAGGCGGTAGCCAGTGAGTAAAAAAGGTAGACACGAGCCTCATGAAGAACACCCAGATGAAAGTTGGTTGCTTCCTTATTCTGACTTAATGACCCTTTTGCTAGCATTATTTATTACTCTATTTGCTATGAGTTCATTGGATGCATCCAAATTTCAACAAATGGCAGCAGCGATGAATGCAGCGTTCACCGGTGGTACAGGTGTTTTGGATCAAAATGCTATGGAAGAAACCAGCGGACAAACACCTAAATCCGACGATAATGAAACACCTGCTTCTGCGGCTTCACCGGCAGACAATACTCAAAAAAGCAGAGAAAGTTTACGTGAAAAACTCAAACAGCAAGAACAAGAAAATTTAGAAAAACTAAAAAAACAATTAGATAGTTATATCAAAAACAATGGATTGAGCCAGCAGTTAGCTACCAAGCTCAATCAATCTCAATTAAGTATCACAATCAGTGATAATACGTTATTTGCTTCTGGACGAGCTACCGTAAAACCAGAATCTCGTATACTAGCCAAATCGATCTCTAATATTTTGCAACAATTCCCGAATTACGATATTATCGTGTCTGGTCATACAGACAATATTCCAATCTCGAACTCGCAATATGAATCGAACTGGAATCTAAGTTCAGACCGTGCACTCAACTTTATGAAAATTCTACTGTTAAACAACAAATTAGATCCTCGTAAATTCAGTGCAATCGGATATGGACAATATCGACCTGTGGCTAGTAACTCTACTAATCTAGGACGTGCAGAAAATCGCCGGGTAGAAGTATCGATTATTCGTAAGTATGTAGACGAAGATGTGAATCCTACACTTCAATCTATGGCGAACAACGGTAAATAACAATCAAACTAACAAAAGAAACTTTAGAGATCTCTCTAAAGTTTCTTTTTTATTTCAAAATAATAACGATAGATTGAAAATAGACAATAGTTTGCCTAAAATAGAATACGGGCTAATTTTTATCATTTAAATATAGTTATCCACAACTTTTTCCGCTAAAACGGTATCATTTTCGTTTTTCAAGAGTTATCCACAGTTCTATCCACAACGTGTTAACAACGAATATCTGTTCGATGTACAAGTAAAGAAAGTATCCACAGTGAAAGGTTGGGTTTATTATTTCTCAAGAAGTACATGAGTATTGGATGCGAGAAGCGATAGCCGAAGCTCGCAAAGCTGAACAGCTCGGTGAAGTACCGATCGGAGCGATTGTAGTCAAAGATAATGTGATCGTTGGCCGGGGTTATAATTTACGTGAAACTTCATTCGATGCTACTGCTCATGCCGAAATTATAGCGATTAGACAGGCAAGTGAAACATTGGGCGCCTGGAGATTATTAGATTGTACCCTTTATGTTACTTTAGAACCTTGCCCGATGTGTGCAGGGGCGATTGTACAGAGTCGTGTACCAACTGTAGTCTACGGAACTGTAGATCCCAAAGCAGGCTGTGCTGGTACATTGATGAATCTGCTACAAGAACCTAGATTTAACCATCGTACAGAGATCATTACAGATATATTGCAACCTGAATGTGCGTTACTATTAACTGACTTTTTCAAACAGCTACGCTTGCGACTCAAAAAGCGCAAACCGTTACAATCATAATTCTGTATAAGGAGGGGTTGTATGTCGCTAGAATTGTCTGATCGTACATTAGGTCTTTATATTCGTTTACTTGAGCCAGAGGATGCTTCTGCCCTTCTCCAGTTACGAGTCAATAGTCGTGAAGCCAATCAAGCCTTTGAACCGAGATATCCCAATGAGTTTTTTACACTTCCTAGTCAATTGGACTTGATCTATCGCAGACAACAGGAAGCATGGGAAGATAAAGCGTATCTGTTTGGCTTATTTTCTTCAGAAGATCATGAGTTACGAGGTACGTTATCTTTGACACATCTAGTACGCGGTGTAGGTCAATTTGCAGACATCGGTTATTCTATGGATTCTAGTTTTCAAGGTAAAGGGTATATGACTGGCGGTGTAAAATTGCTTTTAGCGTACGCTTTTCGCTCTCTAGGGCTTCACCGGGTACAAGCAGGTATTTTGCCTCATAATATTGCTTCAAGGCGTGTACTGGAGAAATGCGGCTTTCAAGCAGAAGGAATTGCACGCAAGTTGGTCAAAATCAACGATCAGTGGGAAGACCACCAGATGTTTTCGATTTTAGAAGAAGAATTTACGCGTCTCTCAACAGATTCTACAGCAGATACTTCTACATTATAACTAAACTGACTGGTATCTAGATTGATTTCACACATAAAAAAAGCTCACTGCGTATAAGCAGTGAGCTTTTTGCTACCAAATGATTAGTTACCACCGTACATGGAACCAACTTGTTTTTGGAATTCATCCATTGTTACAACATCAGCATCTGCTGGGATACCAATAGCAAATGTTTGTTTTTCGTTGATTTTGGAATACTGACTGCTACCATCTACAGACAATTTCACATTCTGCTTAGTATCAGGATCAGAGAATACAGCATCCATTACCATTTGTTGATATACAGGGAAATCATCTTTGTTGATTGCTGTATTGATATGGAATTGGTTTAGAGTCAAATATTTATCCAATTCGTTGACAGATTTGCTGAAGCTGTTTTGAGAATCTTCAGATTGAAGTTCTTTTTTCATTTCATCAATATCTGTTTGTTTGATATTCAAAGCATTACGGTATTCTTCTTTAGACAATACATCCAATACAGCTGGCAAGGCTTGTTTTACGAAGATTGTTACTGCTTCTTTAGCATTGTCATTTGTTACTGCGAATTGAACTACTTGTTTTGCATCTACACCTTCAGGAAGCGCAGCATCTTTTGTATCTACATCTTTGAAGTATTTAGCTTGGTCATATTTGTCTAACACTGCATTAGACAAGTCTTGAGTTAATTGTTGTGTTGTAGCAGGGCTTAAAGGTTTGTATTCTTGACCTTGTTGAGCAGCCAATTCTTTTAGATCCAATTTCAAGAATTTACCTACTAATGTATCAGGCAAAGCCAACATTGGAATCTGTGGAATTTTGATATACAGAACTTCTTGAGTCATAACCATAGGCACTGTAAATGTCATTGCCATATCGCCGCTCAATTTCAACTCCATCGTCAATTCTGTTTGCATAGGGTCACCTTGATATACCCCTGTTACGTTAAATTCTGCATTTTTAAGTAAACTTGCGATTTGTGCACTTTGAGCATCTGTTGTAGCTTTGCCATCAGCAGTAGTAAAAGATAATTCATTTACTTTCAACTTAGTTGCAATTGCATAAGATGTCATTTTAGCTGCGTTGGTTGTTGCCGCCTTTACCGCTTCTTTCGGTTCAGCTTTCTTTGTACAACCTACAAGTGCAACTGTAAGTATCATGAGCATAACTAACAGCCCAAGTGTCATTCTTTTTTTCATTTTGTTACCCCTCTCTTTTTTTACAGCGATGAAGTTTTACTTCATTTTCAAAATACGACAGGTATAAAGCCAGCATACATAATAACCCATTTTAGCTAATTTTGAAATACAAAAACTCAAAATTGGTTATTAATACTTACTTTTTACGAATATACTGACGATGAAGCTTTTACCAACATAACATACATTCTGGAAAATGAAGTTACACTTTGTTAATGGATATCTTTTTTCTTGAATCTTCCACCTTTAACATCATGGATATTACCAACAGCCATAAATGCGGTTTCATCAAAATGATTCACAATTTCTTTTAACTTGGCTTCTTCTAAGCGGGTGATTACACAGAAAATGACTTTCTTCTCTTCTCCGGAAAATCCACCTTCACCGGACAGATAGGTGACTGTTCGTCCCAGACGATGAATAATAGCATCTCCGATATCCTGAATACGATCACTTATAATCCATACGGACTTGGATTGATCCAGACCATCAATTGTAATATCGATCACTTTGGTGGCAATATAATACGCAATAATAGAATACATTGCTCGATCCCAGCCAAATACAAAACCTGCTCCGCATAGAATAAACACGTTGATAATCATAACAATCTCGCCTACTGAAAAAATAGACCGTCGCGACAATAAGATTGCTACAATCTCTGTACCGTCTAATGATCCGCCAGAACGTAGTACAAGTCCTGTGCCTAATCCGAGAAACATACCTCCAAATACAAAAGCAAGTACGGTTTCTTTTACAAATGCTTCTACAGGGTGCAATAAAAATGTGCCTATCGACATCACAGTTATACCTAACAAAGTAGACAAAGCGAATGTTTTACCTATTTGCTTATAACCAATAATCAAAAACGGAATATTAATTACAAATAGAAACAGACCTAATTGCCACTTTGTGATATAGGACAAAATAATAGATATGCCTGTAATTCCGCCATCTGTAATATTGTTAGGAACCAGAAACAGCTCTAACGCGACAGCTACAATCATAGCACCGAGCACGATAAGCAATGTACGCATCACTGTACTTTTCAAAGACCGTCTACCGTGCTTGATCGGCACGAATGTGGATAAATCGGGAGGTTGATTCATATCTACCATGGTATGTCCTCCTATTCTTATGTACGTAGAGATATAGAGTTTGGTAACATCTTTTTCTTGCAGTAGATGATAATGGGTGAAATGACCACATACCATATGATCAGGAGTCCATAATCTATATATCAGAGTAGTCACTATTTATTATGACATAAAATAGTTGGTTGTCCTACAAAAATCAAATGCAGATAGTATAAAAATACTTATAGCTTATCAATGAACAACAAAAAAGCCGCTCCTGTAAAGGAACGACTTGGATTTAAATATATGGCGGAGAGGGTGGGATTCGAACCCACGTGGAGTTGCCCCCTAACGGTTTTCAAGACCGCCCCGTTATGACCGCTTCGGTACCTCTCCAGAAAAGCTTTATCAATCTTGCACAACATAAATATCATATCATGGATTCTAAGATTTGACAAGCTTTTTATAAAAAAAGATTTAAAAAATTATTTTTTGCTTGTAATTGCTTCTGCTCCGCGCATATATGGACGCAATACTTCAGGAATAATGACACTGCCATCTTCCTGTTGATAGTTCTCTAGAATCGCTGCAACCGTACGGCCTACAGCCAATCCTGATCCATTCAACGTATGCAAAAATTCAGGTTTGCTCTTCGTATCTTGACGGAAACGGATATTGGCACGACGTGCTTGGAAATCCTCTACATTCGAGCAAGAAGAGATTTCGCGGTACATATTACTCTCAGGCAACCATACTTCCAAATCATACGTCTTAGCAGCTGTGAAGCCCATATCCCCTGTACATAGAGCAAGTACACGATAAGGTAGACCCAATAACTGCAATACACGCTCTGCATTGGCTGTCATTTTTTCTAATTCATCATAAGATGTCTCTGGTTGTACGATTTTGATCATTTCAACTTTGTTAAATTGATGTTGACGAATCAAGCCACGAGTATCACGACCCGAAGCACCTGCTTCAGAACGGAAACAAGAGCTATATGCTACGTAATGTTTTGGTAATTGATCGGCTGGCAAAATCTCTTCACGATGATAATTGGTCACCGGTACTTCTGCTGTAGGAATAAGATAATATTCCGTATCATTTAGCTTAAACAAATCTTCTTCAAACTTAGGAAGTTGTCCTGTACCTACAAGGCTATCTTTGTTTACGATATATGGAGGTAGAATTTCTTCATATCCATGCTCACTGCTATGCAGATCCATCATAAAGTTAATCAGTGCGCGTTCTAAACGTGCTCCAAACCCTTTATAAAAAGCAAAGCGTGAACCTGTTACTTTAGCAGCCGCTTCAAAATCAATAATATCTAGATCTTGAGCAACATCCCAGTGTGCTTTTGGAGTAAATGCGAACTCACGTGGTTCTCCATGACGACGAATCTCTACATTATCGTCTTCAGAAGCACCAATAGGTACACTGCTATGCGGAATATTAGGAATCGATAACATCATCATATCGATTTGTGCTTCCAATTGACGAATCTCTTCATCTAATCCTTTAATACGATCAGATACTTCACGCATTTCAAGAATTAATTCTTCGGCATCTTCTTTGTTCTTTTTACGTTTAGCTACATCACCTGATACCACATTACGGCGATTTTTAAGTAATTCTGTTTCTTGTAATAATTCACGACGCTTGGAATCAAGTGCAGGAAATTCTGCGATTAAATCTAACGATTTGCCACGGCTTTGTAATGCTTGTTCTACACGTGCATAGTCATTACGTAATATCTTTACGTCTAACATCAATAAACCCCTCCTAATGAAAATAACCTTAACTCCTGGTTCTCTTTTCCGCCGTCAAGCTTCATTCTTTTACAAAAAGAGTGAACGCTTTATACCGGGCAAGTGAGAACTTGCCGCCATCTGTATCAGGAGAAATTCCTAATCACAGAAGCTGCCAAGAGTTAAGGTGTAATGTATTTAAACGATCTAGCTAATTACAACATGCGATTACTTATGAGAGACGTACTCTTGCACCATGTCTGCGAAATACTGATGCAAGCGATAATCATCTGTTAACTCTGGATGAAAAGAACAAGCTAACAAATGCCCTTGTCTTGCTGTTACAATCTCATCATGATACGTAGACAATACTTGTACGCCTTCTCCAACTTCTTGAATAAGAGGAGCGCGTATAAATACTGCACGAATCGGTTCGTCAATTCCAACCACATCCAGATCGGTTTCAAAGCTTTCACGTTGTCTGCCAAAAGCATTACGTGAAACGGTCATATCCATTAAAGAAAGATGAGGTTGATCTTGCCCGGCAATTCGTTCTGATAATACAATCAGTCCTGCACACGTTCCAAACAGTGGCTTTCCTTGCTCCGAAAATTGCTGAATCGCTTCGATAAATCCATACTTACGCATCAATTTACCGATCGTAGTACTTTCCCCACCAGGGATTACTAATCCATCAATCTCTTCTAATTGCTCGATACGCTTAATACGGATCGCTTCTGCACCCGCCAGTTGAAGGCTTTTCAAATGCTCTGCAACAGCACCTTGTAATGCTAATACACCAATCTTCATGGTCTACCTTCTTTCTTACCAGCCACGATCCTGCATACGTTCTGAAGGAGCCAATTTGGAGATTTCGATACCCTTCATAGGAGCACCCAAGTTTTTGGATACTTCTGCAATCAATTTATAATCATCAAAATGTGTAGTTGCTTCAACGATAGCACGTGCGAATTTCTCAGGGCTATCTGATTTGAAAATACCAGAACCAACAAATACTCCGTCTGCTCCCAAATACATCATCAATGCTGCATCTGCTGGAGTTGCAATTCCACCTGCTGCAAAGTTAACTACTGGAAGACTACCTGCTTCGTGTACACCTACCAATAGATCGTAAGAAACACCAAGATTTTTCGCTTCAGCATATAACTCATCTTTAGACATATTCGTTACTTTACGAATTTGGCTATTGATAAAGCGCATATGACGAACAGCTTCTACAATATTACCTGTTCCTGGCTCACCTTTGGTACGGATCATTGATGCACCTTCACCAATACGACGAAGAGCTTCACCCAAATCTTTAGCACCGCACACAAATGGAACTGTAAATTCATGTTTATCAATATGGAACACTTCATCCGCTGGAGTCAAAACTTCACTCTCATCCAGATAATCTACGCCTAGGGATTCTAATACTTTAGCTTCTACATAATGACCGATACGAGACTTAGCCATTACCGGAATTGATACAACTTTCATAACTTCTTCTACGATCGTTGGATCAGCCATACGAGCTACGCCACCAGCGGCGCGAATATCAGAAGGCACACGTTCAAGAGCCATAACTGCTGTAGCACCAGCAGCTTCTGCAATCTTAGCTTGCTCTGCATTCATAACGTCCATAATGACGCCGCCTTTTTGCATTTCTGCCATACCTCTTTTAACTCTGGATGTACCGGTTTCCATGTTCATGCCCCCTGAATTCGATATATAACATAAGATTATTCTTCGATTACAAAGACTATTTATACTCCATAAGGAATCATAAATAACTGGATGCTTACGTCTCAAATTCATCGTTAAATTTGAGACAGAATCTAACTCATCATTTTACAGTAGAGCTATTGAATATACAATACATTTGATAGGATCATCTATATTGCAATCAGCCAACTTTTAGGTATTAAAACATATTTTTAGCGGAATCGAATAAATCAACGAACAAATCACCAATAGCCCGGAAAAATAATCGTATCCAACTACCTTTTTCTACAGGTTCTGCGGCAATCAAGTTTACCGTTTCAACTTGATCTTCTGGCATATTGGAATCTTTATACGTGTACGTAATCGTTCCTAATGCTTTACCTGCTGCTATCGGTGCTGTACGTGTTGCTTCATTTGCCGCTGCTACAGTATACGTAACATTTTTAGGTGCTGTCCCTTTAGGAACAACCACATTGACAGCTGCATCTGTGACAACAGGAACTTCTTTCGCTGTACCTTTTACAACTGGCAGAGAAGCAAGACCCGATACAGCCGCTTTTGCACCAACTACTTGTTTGACTTCAAAATTATCAAATCCATAATCAAGAATCTTTTTCGTTTGAATAAAGCGTTCAGGTTCAGAAGTTGTACCCATTACGACGCTAATTAGACGCATACCATTACGCTCAGCTGTACCTGTAAAACATTGACCGGCTGCATTCGTATGCCCTGTTTTTAGACCGTCTAATCCTTTATAAGCATAAGCTTTAAAGTTAGTGATCGAAGCATTCGATTCTAACATCCAGTTCCAGTTGACAACCGGATCTTTATCGGTTGGACGGAATTTGAACGATTGAATTTTAGTAACATCGTTAAAATCAGGATGATCATCTACAATATGTTGAGCTAACAACGCAGTATCCATTGCGGACATGATCGTTTCTTGATTTGAATCCGGTCTTGTTGCAGCAGGCATATCTGCAATATCTAAGCCTGTAGAGTTAGCAAAATGAGCAGTTTTCATGCCAAATTCTTTTGCTTTTTCATTCATGATTTTTACAAAGTCTTGTTCTGTTCCACCAATAAATTCTGCTAGCGCTACCGAAGCATCATTTGCTGATCCTATAGCCATCGCTTTATAAAGATCAAGTACTGTATGCTTGTCGCCTTTAGCCAAAAATACTCGTGATCCGATTTGAGCAGCAGCATTTTCAGATACAGTTACTACATCGTCCCATTTAATTTTACCTTGTTTGACATAATCAGATACTAGATATTCTGTCATCATTTTGGACATACTAGCAGGTGGTAATGCTTCATCTGCATTAATAGACAATAAAATCTTACCTGTAGAAGCTTCCATTAAGACAGCCGATTTTACATCCAAACCAAGTGATTCAGCAGTAGGTAATTTGCCTGTAGCATTTGAAGTAGCTGGTGTAGATTTACTGTCTGTAGTGGTGCTCTTCGAATCTGTAGCAGATGCCGCAGCCATAGTAACTGTAGGAATAACCGCCATACAGAACATATTTGCCACCATAATAACTGTAATTCCTTTTGTAACCATTTGACGTTTCGACTTATTCCAAATTCCGTTTTCTAACCATTTGTTGCGTTTCAATGTGCTGATGCTCCCCTCAAATGTTTAAGCATGTGAATATTGTTCAAAGACTACCTACTACTTGATTGCAATTCAATTCAAAATAAACTTGGTATGTGTGAATATACCAAGACCTTATTAGGAGTCTATTCCAAATAAGTAGCTTACAGTTATATGAACGGTACAATTTAACCTAAATTAAATTCAAAAATAGTCATACAATCCAATAAATTCGTATAAATCTCTACAATTTCTTGTTCTTGGTCATTATGTATCACCATATAGAGGTATATACCGAAAATTACCGAATATCACAACGACTTTCTCATTTTAACATACGGTTAAACGCAAAAAAAGACAAGCTTGTCTTAAAATCACAAGCTTGTCTAAACGTCAATTAAAATGTAAAAGAAGAAGCTATAAAATCTTCATTCTTTTGCTTATATTGGCTTATTTATATCTATAATGTAGCTTTAGACAAAGCTACATTATAGAATAAACGCAATTACATCGAATAGTTAGGAGCTTCTTTTGTAATTTGAATATCATGTGGATGACTTTCGCGTAATCCAGCACCTGTAATACGAATAAATTGAGTATCATTACGTAATTCAGTTAGATCCCCTGTACCACAGTAACCCATACCAGAACGAAGACCACCAATCAACTGATGAATCGTCTCAGATAAAGGTCCTTTATAAGCGACACGTCCTTCAATACCTTCAGGAACAAGCTTTTTATCATCATCTTGGAAATAACGATCTTTACTTCCTTGTTTCATTGCCGCCATAGAACCCATACCACGATACACTTTAAAGCGACGACCTTGATAAATTTCAGATTCGCCCGGGCTTTCTTCTGTTCCAGCAAATAGACTTCCTAACATAACAGCATCCGCACCAGCGGCCAGAGCTTTAGTGATTTCACCAGAATACTTGATACCGCCGTCTGCAATGATCGGAATACCATATTCACGAGCTACTGTTGCGCAATCATAGATCGCTGTAATTTGCGGTACACCAATACCTGCAATAACACGTGTTGTACAGATCGAACCTGGGCCAATACCGACTTTAACGACAGAAGCTCCTGCTTGGATCAGATCACGAGTTGCTTCACCAGTAGCCACATTACCCGCTACAATAGTAAGTTCAGGGAACATCGAGCGTAGTTTGCGTACAGCATCCAAAATATTAATATGATGACCATGAGCTGAATCTACTACTAACAAATCCACACCTGCATTTACTAATGCTTCGGCACGTACAAACGAATCTTGAGATACGCCAATAGCCGCACCTACTAACAAACGTCCTTGAGCATCTTTAGCTGCATTAGGGAATTGAATAGCTTTTTCAATATCTTTAATCGTAATAAGACCTTTAAGAATATTATTCTCATCCACCAAAGGTAATTTCTCGATTTTGTGTTGTTGCAATAATACTTCTGCTTCTTGTAAAGTAGTTCCTACAGGAGCAGTGACCAATTTCTCACTAGTCATCACTTCTGTAATATCAATATTGTAATCATGAATAAAACGAAGATCGCGGTTAGTAATAATACCTACTAATGCATTATTCTCATCTACGATAGGTACACCAGAAATACGATATTTCGCCATTACTGCTTCAGCATCAGATACTTTTTTGTCCGGTGTCAAAGAAAATGGATTCGTGATAACACCACTTTCAGAACGTTTTACACGGTCTACCTCTTCTGCTTGTTGTTCTACAGACATATTTTTGTGAATGATACCAATACCGCCTTCACGAGCCATAGCGATAGCTAGAGCTGCTTCGGTTACTGTATCCATTCCTGCACTGATCAAAGGAATATTTAATTTCACGTGCTTGCTAAGAACTGTAGCAACACTTACCTCTTTTGGTAAAACTTCAGACTTACGGGGTACCAACAATACATCATCAAATGTTAGTCCCTCTTTAGCAAATTTTGTTTCCCACACAAGGATGTTCCTCCCTTATTCTTTTTTATTCTATAATAAAAAAACCTTACACAAATAAGGCGTTAAAATAGCTGAAAATGAGTTTCTGCATTAGTTTCTGAAAATATATTATTGCAATCTTAGCAAAGCGTATTACAGACTGTCAAGAATGTTAAAGTATTATCTACAATTGATTTCTCCTCGCAAACGAATGTCCACCTAGTAGAGACATTCACCTACGTTTTTCCTTATTTATCAAGGAAAAGAAATATAAGTATGATGCAAAAAAGGTTTTTTTATACTTTTATTTTTTCTAGCTGTATATAGATTATAAAATGATAATATTTTTATATTTAGCTTAATGAGTATGCATATAGATGATAAGAGATAGCGCAAATAATTATAATCTTCCTCCTTAAATAGCAGAAAGCTGATAGAAATAAACATAATTAGAAAAGCAAAGTAAAAATACCTAAGGAAAGCTATCCAACAAGCCTAAAGTAGAAAAACAGAGAACTCTACTAATATATATGTAATGTACTATCAGGAAATCATAAATGGCACTAGGGGAAGAGAAAGACAGCATTTAGGCAGAGCCAATCAGTAGAGAGAACGGAGCATCAACAGTACATAGAAATAATGGAACGTGAGCGCGGGTATCGGAAACGTTTTTTTAGAGAGACGAAGGAACGCCCACTAAAAAACTACTTGAAGAAAGTTAGAAAGACTCGCCAGACGACTCATCAAACGAAGCGATCCAGCCACCAGATTTTGTATATTCCTCGCCTACATCAACAGCAGTAAATCATCTATCCCTACACCTGTCCCTCTACCCCGTTCACCAGACTTATTCCAACACTATGGTTTAGATGCCTTTACACACAATTTTATACACAAAAAAAGAGCGAATCCTACAATCAGGAATCGCTCTTTTGGGTCTTGCGCGTTGCTTGGCAACGTCCTACTCTCCCAGGACCCTGCGGTCCAAGT